>NZ_JBEOYO010000022.1:0-147325 GCF_040297125.1 Streptomyces sp. NPDC001868
AACTCCTCCGGATAAGGCTTGGGCACAGCGACATCCTTCCCACCTGCCCCACAGGGCAAGCCAGTTCAGATGTCACCCGATCGTGCGGCAGACCCAAGTAGCTAGAGGTCATTCACCTAGAGCCTTGCTAATTCGTGACCCAGTGGCGGTGGCTTGCTGACGCGAAAGGTCGGCGGAACGACTTTGGCCGGGAGCTGCTTTGGGGCGAGTGATCATGGCCCCGTAAGCTTCCGGCGCGTCGGGCAGTCTGTTGACCTGCCCGTCAAAGCACGACGTTGGGGCCATGATCTTCGAGGCTCGCCCCAAAGTGGCTGGCTACCTGGACGGTGCGCGTTGCTTGGTACCGCGTGAAGACGTCGCTCCGGATCGAGGTGCACAACCCTGGGTTCCCGGCGAGTGTGCGCATGCGGCAACCGGCGGCCAGTGATGCCCATGGGCGCGGGTTGCGAGAGTCCCGCCCACCGGTCTAGACAACAAAGAACCCCCGGGTCATTGACCTGGGGGTTTCGCATGGAGCGGGTGACGAGAATCGAACTCGCGCTCTCAGCTTGGGAAGCGACGGCGCTTGCACTGCCACATGGTCGCTGACCTGCTGTGATTCAACGTCCTTACGTCGTTGCCGGGGCCTGATCGCACCGCTGTTGACCGTGCTTGGCCGTTCTTACGGGCACGGATGGGGCACGGCCTCCGCTTGTGTCGTTCGGCGGCGCCATCGGAACCGGTGGAGAGCTGCTTGCCGGCATCGGTCCCGAAGTGGGCGGTCTGGGGCCGGCGGAGCGTGATTGCTGCTTCTCGGCTCTTGCCGACGAGGTCCCGAACGTACCCGCAGCCTCAGCGCCAGTCGGGTATGCCCGCGACGGGCGGCAGGTGGGCTTCGATCTTCGCTCGTACCTCCCGCATCACGGAGACGATGCGGGCCTCGTGTTCCCGGGTCAGCCTGGCCACCGGGACCGAGCAGCTTATGGCGTCGGTGGCCGGTGCGTCGTACCGCAGGGCGAAGCCGAAGCCGGCGATACCGGTCACCGTCTCCTCGCGGTCGATGGAGTAGCCGCGCTCGCGCACCTCGGCCAAGTCGGCGAGCAGTGCGGCACGGTCGGTACGCGTGTTCTCCGTGAGGGCAGTCAAGGGCCCGTCCGCGATCGGCAGTTCGTCGTCGGGGCGCTCGGCGAGCAGCGCCTTGCCGAGGGCGCCGGCATGGGCCGGGACACGGCGGCCGACCCGGCTGATGGTGCGCAGGTATTCGTGGGACTCGCGGGTGGCGAGATAGACGATGTCCGGGCCGTCGAGCCGTGCCATGTGGATCGTCTCGCCGAGCGCGTCCGACGCCTCGTCGAGATACGGGCGGACCGCGCGGACGCGCCGGTCGCCGTCGAGATAGCTGGTGCCGGTGAGTAGCGCGCGAATGCCGATGCCGTAGAGGGAGCCGGTGGCGTCGGTGCGGACCCAACCGCAGTCGACCAGCGTCTGGAGCAGCTGGTACATGCTGCTGCGCGGCACGCCCAGGTCCTCCGCGAGCTGATCCAGGCGCGAGGGCTGCTCGCCCCGCGCGGCGAGCAGTTCCAGCAGCGCGACGGTCCGGGCCGCCGACTTCACACCACGGATACCTCTCGCCTCTGACACGGGCCCAATCGTAAATCCGCGTCACTCCGAGTCTGCCCAACCCGTTGACCCACCCTGTTCATCCATCTAACCTCCATCTGCATATATAGACGCCATCTACATACAGGGATGAGACATGGCAGGGATCAGCGCGGAGGTCGTAGGGGTCGCCCAGCGACTCCGTGACGGAATGGCGAGTGGGGTGCTGTCCTTCCCCCTCACGAGCTTCCGGACCGACGGCAGCCTCGACCTGGACGCCTACCGGGCCTACCTGGCCGACCGGTTGGCCACCGCACCGGGCGCGGTGTTCCCGGCCTGCGGGACCGGAGAGTTCTTCTCACTGGACGAGGACGAGTACCGGGCGGTCGTACGGACCACGGTCGAGGTCGCCGACGGACGGCTGCCGGTGGTGGCGGGCATCGGCTACGGCTGGGCCCAGGCGCTGCGCTTCGCCCGTATCGCGGAGGAAGCCGGTGCGGACGCCGCGCTGGTATTGCCCCACTACCTGGTCGGGGCCCCGCAGGACGGCCTGGTGGAACAGTTGCGTCGGATCGCCGAAGGCACCCGGCTGCCACTCATCGTCTACCAGCGCGGCCAGGTCGCCTTCACCGCCGACGGCCTGCGCCGGATCGCGCGGATCCCCACCGTCGTCGGCCTGAAGGACGGCCACAGCGACCTCGACCGGCTCCAGCGCCTCACGCTCGCCGCGCCCGACGGCTTCCTCTTCTTCAACGGCGCCGCCACCGCCGAGATCCAGGCCCGCGCCTACGCCACCGTCGGCGTACCCGCCTACTCCTCCGCCGTCCACGCCTTCGCACCCGAGATAGCGAACGCCTTCTTCGCCGCGCTGCGGGACGGAGACGACGCGGGCGTGACCAAGCTCCTGCGCGAGTTCTACGTCCCGCTGGTCGAACTACGTGACCGGGTGCCGGGCTACGCCGTCTCCCTGGTCAAGGCCGCCGCCCGGCTGCGCGGCTTCCCGGTCGGCCCGGTGCGGGCTCCGCTCATCGACCCCGGCCCGATCGACCTCGCCGACCTGGAGAAGGTGCTGGACCACGGCCTGAGCCTGGTCGGCACCGTACGACGAACCGCTTGACGAACCGGGGCACCACTCGTGACCGCCCGCGGATGAGCGTCGTGCCCGAGGATGACCCGTGTCCCGGACCGGACCAAACCGGACCGGATCCGAGAAGCCTGCGGCCCCGAGGAGCCCGTGGCCCCGAGGAGCCCGGCGGCCGCCCACCTCACCGACTCTCCTCGTTCCTTCCGTGGGCGGGTACGGCCGCGTCGGCCGCCGTACCGCGTCGCCCGCACCACACTCCTGCTGCGAGCCACGCGACAGCGCCCTATGGCTCCCCCGGAGCGTGCGTCCGTCACGCCGTACACCGATCGGGCCGCCCCCACACTCGGCGGCGCCTCCCACTGCTCACTCAACAGTTCAAAGGGAAACTGCCATGCCTCTCCTCGTAGTCGGGATCAGCGTTGCGATCCTGCTTCTCCTCATGACCAGGCTGAGGCTGAACGGCTTCGCGGCCCTGCTGCTCGTGGCGGTCGGCGTCGCACTGGTCCGGGGCATCCCGGTGGCCACCATCCCGGACGTCCTCTCCGAAGGCATCGGGGACCAGATCGGTGACACCATGCTCACCATCGGACTCGGCGCCATGGTCGGGCGGGTGATGGGCGACTCCGGCGCCGCGCAGCGGATAGCCGGCAGGCTCCTGGACGCCTTCGGCCCGCGGTGGGTCCAGGTGGCCATGGTGGTCACGGCCATGCTGATCGGCGTGACCATGTTCTACGAGGTCGCTTTCATCATCATCGTGCCGATCGCGTTCACCCTGGTCAGGGTCACCGGGGCGAAGCTGCTGTGGGTCGGTCTGCCGATGTCCATCGCGCTGTCCACCATGCACAGCTTCCTGCCGCCGCACCCCGGCCCCACCGCCGTCGCCGCGACCTTCCACGCCTCCGTCGGGCTGACGCTTTTCTACGGTCTGTTCATCGCCGTTCCCGCCGGCGCGCTCATCGCCCTGACCTGGCCGCGCCTTCCGTTCATCAAGGCGATGAACCCCTCCATCCCCAAGGGCCTGGTCAGCGAGCGCGAGTTCACCGACGAGGAGATGCCCGGACTGGGCTGGTCGCTGTTCGTGGCGCTCTTCCCCGTGGTACTGATCGTGGCCGCCGCCGTGACCGAGATGGCCACCTCCACCGAGAGCCCGCTGGTGCACTTCGTCGCCTTCATCGGTTCGGCCCCGATCGCGCTGCTGCTGACCCTGTGCCTGGCGGTCTGGGCGTTCGGGCCGCGGATCGGCCGGAGCCTGGAGGACGTCGGCGCCTCCTGCACCTCGGCGGCCCAGGCGATGGCGATGATCCTCCTGGTGATCGGCGCCGGCGGGGCCTTCAAGAACGTACTCGTCGAAGGCGGGATCTCCGACTACATCAAGGACGTCACGGACGGCTGGTCCATCTCGCCGATCGTCCTTGCCTGGCTCGTCGCCGTCATCCTCCGCATAGCGCTCGGCTCGGCGACGGTCGCCGTCGTCACGGCCTCCGGCGTGGTGCTGCCGCTCCTGGCGGGCAGCGGGGCCCACCCGGAGATGATGGTGCTTGCCGTCGCCTGCGGTTCCATCGCGTGCTCCCACGTCAACGACCCCGGATTCTGGCTGTTCAAGGAGTACTTCAACCTCTCCGTCATCGAGGCGATCAAGGTTCGTACCACCTATACGACGGTGCTCGCCGTGCTTGGCCTGGGCGGCGTCCTGGTGGCCGAGTGGGCCCTCGACGTCCTCAGCCTCTGAACCCGGAAAGCTCCCGAACAGGGACCGCTTGAACAGCAATCCTCCCTACTCCGGAAACCTCACGATCTCGGAAACCCCCGAACCCTCGCACCCCCGCACTCCCGAACCCCCTCACCGCAGAAAGGCACCCGATGAGCATCGGACAGCCGACCGTCACGGCGTTCTCCGTCTACCCGGTCGCCGGCCGGGACAGCATGGAGCTGAACCTCTCCGGCGCGCACGGCCCCTACTTCACCCGCAACGTCGTCGTTCTCACCGACTCCGAGGGACGTACCGGGCTGGGGGAGGTGCCCGGAGGGGAGAAGATCACCCAGACGCTCCGCGACGCCGAACCCCTCGTCCTCGGTGCGAAGGTGGGCGACTACAAGCGCGTCCTGCGCGAGATCGGCGACCGGTTCGCCGACCGCGACGCAGGCGGACGGGGCGCGCAGACCTTCGACCTGCGGACCACCGTCCACACGGTCACCGCTGTCGAGTCGGCGCTGCTCGACCTCCTCGGGCAGCACCTTGACGTGCCCGTCGCCGCGCTGCTGGGAGACGGCCAACAGCGGGATTCAGTAAGGGTGTTGGGCTATCTCTTCTACGTCGGCGACCCGGACCGGACCGACCTGGAGTACGTCCGCGAACCGGACTCGCCTGTGGAGTGGTACCGGCTCCGGCACGAGGAGGCCCTGTCGCCGGAGGCGATCGTCCGTCAGGCCGAGGCGGCCTTCGATCTCTACGGGTTCCGGGACTTCAAGCTCAAGGGGGGAGTCCTGGAGGGTGCCGAGGAGGTAGTGGCCGTACGCGCCCTCAAGGACCGCTTCCCGGAGGCCCGGATCACCCTCGACCCGAACGGCGCGTGGTCACTGAGCGAGGCGATCGAGCTGTGCCGGCCCCTGGTCGGCACGCTCGCCTACGCCGAGGACCCCTGCGGAGCCGAGGGTAGCTACTCCGGACGGGAGATCCTCGCCGAGTTCCGCCGCGCCACCGGCCTTCCCACCGCGACAAACATGATCGCCACCGACTGGCGCCAGATGACCCACGCCCTGGCCCTCCAGTCGGTCTCCATCCCGCTGGCCGACCCCCACTTCTGGACGATGCAAGGCTCTGTGCGTGTGGCGCAGCTGTGCAACGCGATGGGCCTGACCTGGGGCTGCCACTCCAACAACCACTTCGACATCTCCCTGGCCATGGTGACCCACTGTGGCGCCGCGGCCCCGGGCGAGTACAACGCCCTGGACACCCACTGGATCTGGCAGGAAGGGCTGGAACGGCTCACCACCGCCCCACCGCGCATCGTCGGTGGTGAGATCGCCGTCCCGGACGGCCCGGGGCTGGGCGTCCGCCTCGACATGGACCGGCTCCTCGCGGCCCACGACCTCTACCAGGAGAAGGCGTTGGGGGCACGCGACGATGCTGTCACCATGCAACGCCTCATCCCTGACTGGCAGTTCGACAGCAAGCGTCCCTGCCTGGTGCGGTAGACGACTGATCGAGCACCCTCCCGTCGTTTCGGGCACGCCACCTCGCTCGCGGGGTCGCAAAACCCGCCAGGCCCCATCGGGCGCCGTCCAAGGCCATAGCGGCGCGCCAGCCCGTGAGAACGCCGCGATGATCTGCCAACGCCGCGACCACGAACGGCATCGCAAGGATGCCGCCCTTGTGGTGCGGCACCCGCTCACCGGTCTGAAGTGGCGCAAAGTGATGCCCGGAGACCCTGGGGATGGCTGCTCGCCCCGACTTAGGGCACGCAGAGGGCACGCAACGACTAGACAACAAGTAATCCCCAGGCCGCTGACCTGGGGTTTCATCATGGAGCGGGTGACGAGAATCGAACTCGCGCTCTCAGCTTGGGAAGCTGATGTTCTACCATTAAACTACACCCGCGTAAGACGCCGGTCGGTGCCGGTGTCGGAACGCGTCGTTACTTTACCTCATGTCGGGCCCCGCGCGCTGAAGGCGTGGGGCCCGGATGTGTTTCCGGGGTGGGGACGGGGCTGCGGGGCGCGGGAGTTGGGGCGTACGGTGGAGGCGCGGAAGAGGGTCTGGGTGGGGCTTCGGCGGGATCGGAGTGCCGCCTGGAGGGCCGTCCCAATCATCCCGTAATGTGGCGCTTCGTCGTCAGGTCGGCGTAGGTCGACAGCCAGACGCGGCTCTTGGGGAAGGGACTCTTGGACTTGATGGAACGCACCGTCGTCCGTTGTGCCGATGGGCACGTGTTCAGCACCGCTTCGTTCCCGATGCAGCAGGCCGAACGCCTCGGCCCCGGTCGGCTCATGCGCTGCCCGCGCTGCGCCCGGTTGCGCAGTGTCGTACCGGTGGCGTTCGAGAAGCGGTAGCGGTAGCGGTAGGCACAGTAGGCAGTAGCAGCGACCATGGCGCGCGGTTCGTCCGGCTGGTTAGGGGCGGTCCGCGCGTCTTGCGTATCCTCGGGGCGTGCTTCTCTCAGACAAGGACATCCGGGCCGAGATCGACGCCGGACGGGTGCGGATCGATCCGTACGACGAATCCATGGTGCAGCCGTCGAGTGTCGACGTGCGTCTCGACCGCTTTTTCCGGGTGTTCGAGAACCACCGCTACCCCCACATCGATCCCTCCATCGAACAGGCCGATCTCACACGGCTCGTCGAGCCCGAGGGGGACGAGCCGTTCATCCTGCATCCGGGCGAGTTCGTGCTCGCGAGTACGTACGAGGTCATCAGCCTCCCCGACGATCTCGCCTCGCGGCTGGAGGGGAAGAGTTCCCTGGGGCGGCTCGGTCTCGTCACTCACTCCACCGCCGGGTTCATCGACCCCGGTTTCTCCGGGCACGTGACCCTTGAGCTGTCGAATCTCGCCACGCTTCCCATCAAGCTCTGGCCGGGCATGAAGATCGGGCAGTTGTGTCTGTTCCGGCTCAGTTCGCCGGCCGAGTTCCCGTACGGCAGTGAGCGGTACGGCTCCCGCTACCAGGGACAGCGTGGGCCGACCGCCTCCCGGTCCTTCCTCAACTTCCACCGGACCCAGGTGTGAGCGCCGAGCAGGCGCCCGCCGGGGCGAGTGGCGACGCGACCGTCCGCGAGAACCTCACCTACGAGGCGTTCGGCACCGCCGTACGCGAACTCGCGCAGACCATCGCCGACGACGGGTACGAGCCCGACATAGTGCTGTCCATCGCCCGGGGCGGTGTCTTCGTCGCCGGTGGGCTCGCCTATGCGCTGGACTGCAAGAACATCCACCTCGTGAACGTGGAGTTCTACACGGGCGTGGGCACCACCCTCGACATGCCCGTCATGCTCGCGCCCGTCCCGAACAGGATCGACTTCTCCGACAAGAAGGTCCTGATCACGGACGACGTCGCCGACACGGGCAAGACGCTCAAGCTCGTCCACGACTTCTGCCTCGACGCCGTCGCGGAGGTGCGGTCCGCCGTGATCTATGAGAAGTCCCACTCCCTCGTGAAGTGCGAGTACGTGTGGAAGCGGACGGACGACTGGATCAACTTCCCGTGGAGTGTGCTGCCTCCGGTTCACCGGTCGGGCGAGGCGCAGAAGGAGAACAAGGAAGCGCTTTGACCCGAGGTTCCTGTGGCACCTGGGGTTCCCGTGGCGCCCGTGGTTCCTGCGCTTCCCGTGGTTCCTGCGGCGGGCTTCACCCGCAGTCGATGTCGGCCGATCCCCCGTGGACGACCGGGTCGGTGCTCGTGCCGTCGACGCGTAGTCGGCCGCTGTCCCGGCCCCAGGTCAGTTCGTAGGTTCCCGCGTCGATGGGGCGGTAGCCGTCGTCGACCGTCCAGGACCCGGCCTCGCTCAGGGCCAGGCCGGTGTGTCCCACCGCGTACACCTCGCCCTCGCCGATCACGAGGAAGGAGGTCTCCCGGACCACGGCCGTGCAGTCCTCCGGGCCGGCGGGGCGCAGCACGCGGTACTCCGCGTCGGAGATCAGGTCGTCCACGGCGCCCCACGCGGTGCCGAGCACGGCCGTGACGATCAGCAGGCGGCTCCCCAGCCGGGCCCACGCGGCGGTCTTCTGCGAGAGCTCCGGAGCGCCCGGCGGGCGGCCCACCCGGGTGAGGGCCCAGCGGAGAACGAGCGACAGGGCAAGGAGAGCCGCGCTCACGCCCCAGCCGGGGATCACCCGCCCCCGCACGACCAGCAGGAGGCTGCTCCAGCTCGCCGCGGCGGCGAGGGCCAGACACCCGATGCCGGTCGCCGTGGAGACGGACGGCGACAACCTCACCCTGTGCCGCGTCACCCTGTGCCACATCGCCCTGTGCCACATCACGCTGTGCCGCGTACCCGGTTCGGTCATGGCGGGTACGACTCTCCGCGCGCGCCGACGGTTGCGCCGAGCGCCGAAGCACGCTGCCGAAGCACGCTGAGGACAAGGGCCCGGCCTCGGCGCCGGGCCCTGTCCCCGGCCGGCGCCGCCGGCGCCCGCTTCGTCAGTCGGCCGGGCGGGGCCGGACGCCCCAGCGTTCGAAGTCGTAGATGGTCTCGTTGACGCGGAAGCCGTCGACGGCGCCGATCCACATGAAGTCGCGGCCCTTGCCGACCGCGGCGGTGAGGATGGTCGCCGGGTCGCCGCCGTCCTGGTCGAGCGCGGTCTTCACCGCGGCGAAGGTGCACGGAGCCGCGAGGGTGCAGCCGGTCGCGGTGCCCGCGCCGCCCGTGAGGTACCAGGTGCCGGTCTCGGTGGCGTCGAGGTACGGGCTCCAGCGGTTCGTCACCGGGGAGTTGGGCGGCATCCACACCAGAGTGGAGTAGGTGATGCCGTTGTTCGGCGCGGCCAGGTTGGGGTCGATCTCGAACCTGATGTTCGGCATGTTCGTCGTGCCGCCGCCGTAGGTGACGTTCTCGCCCGTCTGGAACACATGGAAGCCGACCTCTGTCAGGCCCGACACCGGCTTGCTGAAGAAGTCGACCTCATTGCCGAAGTCGACCTTCTCACTGCGGGGGTTGAGGGTGGTGGAGTCGTTCGCCACCTCGATGCCGAGGCTGCCCCGGCCGTACGGCGGTCTCCCCTCCGGGCCCAGTACACCGAACGAGCCGAAGGGGCCGTTGCGCAGTTCGGCCACGGGGGAGCCGATCGTGTTGCGGGCGATCACACCCCAGTGGTCCGAGCGGCCCGGGTGGTCCTGGTGGCCCTCCCCGTTCCCGTTCCCGTTTCCGTCCCCGTCGGCGGACGCGGTCGCGGTTGCGGGGAGGACCGCGGCGGACAGGGCGACGAGCAGTGTGGCCAGGAGCACCGTTCCCCGGCGGACGCCAACGCGAGCTTTCACACGCACTCCTTGTGGAGGTGTTCAAGGTTGAGGACGCGCTCACGTTATCTGACGATATGTAATTAAATGGTGATGGTTTGTGGCCTATGTGGGTGTTTCGTGAACTCGTGGATCGCTCCTGGGTCACTCCTGGGTCATTCGTGGGTCGCTCGTGGGCGCGGGCCCGAGAACACGACAGGGCCCCGGCGCGGCGACTGCCTGCACCGGGGCCCTGTCGTACGGAAGGGGCGTCCCGCCTGCCCGTTCAGACCTAAGACACTAGAACGTGCCCAGCTTGATCAGCGACAGGATCGCCACCAGCTGGATCGCCGACGCGCCCAGCGCCTTCGGCCACGGGAGGTCGTGGGACTTGGAGACCATCAGGGTCAGGAGGGCGCCGGCGGCGACCCAGGTGATCCAGCCGAGGATCTGGACGAAGGAGGCGTCGCCGCCCGCGAACATCGCGACGACCAGGCGCGGCGCGTCCGTGAGGGCCATGATCAGCATGGAGAGGCCGACCGTGGGCTGCCAGGCGCCGTCGCCGCCGAGCTGGCGGGCCAGGGTGTGGGTGACCACGCCCAGGACGAAGGTGCTCACCACCATCGTCACGGCCGTGACGAGGACGATCGGCACGGCGTTCGAGAGCGTCGCGTTGATCGCGTCCTCACGGGCGCCGTCGAAGCCGAAGACGGCCAGCAGGCCGTACAGGAACGACACGATCAGCGCGGGGCCCCACACCGGGTAGTCGCGCATCACCAGGAACGTCTGGTTCGGGCTGGTGACGATGCCCTTGAGGAGCGCCTTCCAGGGCAGCCGCGGGCCGAGCGGGGCCGCCGGGGCGTTGCCCGCGCGGTAGGTGTCGCCCTGCTGGTACGGGTCCTCGCCGACGGAGAACGTCTGCGTGTGCCCCGGGTTGTTGGCGGCGTACGGGTCCACGCCGCCTTGGGGGTGCCCGCCGTCGTCGCCGAAGTACTCCGGCTCGCCGTGGTTGCCGTGGCCCCCCTGGTTGCCGTGCGTCCCGTAGCCGCCGCGCTGCCCGCCGCCGTGCGTCTGGGGCCAGCCGCCCTGACCGCCGCTCCGGCCGCCGCCGTACGGCGGCCCGGGGGGCGTCTGGGGGTAGCCGTACGACGGGCCGCCGGCCTGCGGGGCCTGCTGTCCGTACGGAGGGTTTTGCGGTCGCGCTTGAGGAGCGCCGTTGTCCCGGCCGCGTCCGATCCTGAATCCAGCCACGTCATCGAACGTACCTGGTCCCGGGCGGCCGTGTGCCGGGCCGGGGCCAACCGGCCCGGCTTTGCTGCCGAGCTGTGACATCCCCTAAGGGGCCGTCAGGGAGCATGTCAGGGATCGTCAGGGATGGTCAGCAAGCACATGAGGGACGACCAGGGGCTGTCCACGGCCCCGGGCGCCCGTGTCACGGGCCGTGTCGCCGGCGGTCTCACCGGCGGTCTCCCCGGCCGTCCCACCGGCCGCTCCCTGCCGTCCCGCTCGCCGGTTCAGTGGCTGCTCAGGTACCTGCCGTACGACAGTGCCGTCGTCGGGGACGGGAGGCCGAGGTTCTTCGGGGTGAGGGCCTGGGCGTTCGTCACGGAGGTCTTCGGGAAGATCCAGACGCCGCCGGAGTTCGCGTTCTCGCCCGGGGCGCCGACGGCGGTGTCCGGGGTGCCGTCCTTGTCGTAGTCGCCGGTCGCGACCGCCGTGCCGAAGGCGTCGTTCGTCTCCGCTACGCCGGGGACCCGGGGACGGTCCTGGTGGTACTGGACGGACGTCGCCTCGCCGAACCGGTCGACGATGCCGTCGGCGTGGCCCAGCAGCAGGGTGGCCGCGCCGGCGCGGGCGCGGGTGCCGATGGCCTCGCCGGGGGCGCCCGCGATCAGGTCGTCCCGGCCGTCGCGGTTCCAGTCCAGTACGGCGAGGGAGGCGCCGAAGCGGTCGCCGTCCTCGGCGACACCGTAGACGCCGACCGTGTCCTGGTTGAGGGTCTGGGAGCGGCGGCCGAAGGAGTTCTCGTCGCCGTAGAGCAGGTGGATGCCGCCGCCCTTGGCGTACGACTCGGGGCCGCACGGGTCGTCGATGTTCTCGTCGGCCACCTCGCGGCACTCGCCGAGGGCCAGGTCGTCCAGGCCGTCGCCGTCGAAGTCGCCGGTGGCGAGGGCGGAGGCGGCGCCGTTGTCGGAGTTCCAGGTGTTCGCCATGTGCCGCTCGGCCGGGTCCCAGGACCAGAGGCGGACGTGCGACTGGGTGGAGGGGGCGTCGACCGTGTGATAGGCGAGGGCGAGGTCGTCCGTGCCGTCGGCGGTGAAGTCGCCGGTGGCGAGGACCGGGGCGCGGCCGCCCATCGGGGCGGCGAGCACGGTGGTGATGACCAGGTCCTCGCCGTCGTCGACGACGGCACGCACCACGACCTTGTCCCGGCCGCCGACCACGAGGTCCCGGCCGCCGTCGCCGGTCAGGTCCGCCGCCGCGACCGACCAGCCGTACGCCGACTTCGCCGACGGGCCGGTCAGACCCGTGGACCCCGGACCGGTGCCGCTTCGCGCGCCGCCGACGACGGTGACCACGCCCGCGTCCGCGCCGCGCCCGTCGACGTCCTCACCGGGCGCGCCGACGATCAGCTCCGCGAGGCCGTCGCCGCTCAGGTCCCGCAGCAGGACGGACGCGCCGAAGCGGTCACCCGCCTCGGGGGCGCCGGGGACCTCGGCCGTGGCCTGGCTGACCCGGATACCGCCGTTCCTGCCCAGGCCCTTCGCGCCGCCCCAGACGACGTTCACATAGCCGGCCTTCGCCTTGCCGCTCACGGTCGCGTCGGGGACGCCGACGGCGAGGTCCGCGTAGCCGTCGCCGTTGAAGTCGCTGGTCACGGGGGTCGGCGTCGGGGCGGGTTCGGTGTGCGGGGCGGCGGTCGCGGCCGGGGCGAGGGTCAGGGCGAGGGCCGCCGTGGTGGCCGTGGCGGTCGCCACGGTGGCGGCGGCCAGGGCGTACGTCCGTCTGTGCACGGGAGGCTCCAGGTGGGTGGCCGGATGTCGGGGGTGTGGCTGGTTCACCTGTGTGACACCTGGAAGCCGTATGGGGTTGTGCGGGGGTGTGAGGGTTGCGTGGGTCGGGCGGGCGAAACCGGAAGGCCTCGGCCCGGCGGGGCTACGCCCGGTACGCGCCCGGGACTACGCCCAGAACTCGCTCTCCTTGTCCAGGTCCTCCTGGCATTCGTCGATGTCCGTGATCCGGTCTCCGACGATCCGGAAGACGAGGCAGCCGTTCTGTCCGATCCGCCTGCCGCCCCGCTCGGCCGTGTAGCGGTGTACGGAGACCGCGTGGCCCCGGCCGTCCACGCAGATATGGCTCAGCTCGACGCTGAACGTGCCGGCGGTCTCCGCGAAGAGCCGCTCGTACAGGCCGATCATCGAGTCCTGGCCCTTGTAGTCGCCCGACAGCAGGTGGCTGCCGGGGACGTGGTGCGTGCAGTCCGAGGCGAACAGGCCGCGGAGGGTGTCCATGTCGCCGCGGGTGAAGGCGTCGTAGCCCTTGCGGACGAGCGCTGCGTTCGGGTGTTCGGCCATGGGGATCGCCGGCTTTCCGCTGTTCGTGGCGTTCGTGACGTGACGGTTGGTTCGTGGCGTTCGTACCGGTTGGTTCGTGGCGTTCGTGGCGGTTGTGTCCTGTACGTAATGGAATTATCCGCGCGCCCGTGCGCCTACGCGAGCGCTCACCGAGCGCTGGCGTGCGCGCGGGGGCGCACCTCTCTGTCGCGGCAAGCGAATCACTACGCTCTGTTGAAGATCGAGTGCCTGCTGTGAGTATTTCCCGTGTGTCTTTCGTGTTCTTTCGTGTCCTTTCGCGACGAGCGCGAGGAAGGGGAGGTGTCATGTCGCGCTATCTGTTCGACAACGCGGACAGCCAGGCGCAGGAGCGGTTCTCCGTCCTGGAGGCCCGGTACGACCACTGGTCGCGGACGGCGTTGGAGAACACCGGCGTGGGGCCGGGGTGGAGGTGCCTGGAGGTCGGGGGCGGCGGGGGCTCGCTGGGGCGCTGGCTGGGGGAGCGGGTGGGGCCGGGCGGGGAGGTCGTCGTGACGGACCTCGATCCCCGGTGGGCCGTACGAAGGAAACTCCCCGCGCAGGTACGCCTGTTGGCGCATGACATCACGCGCGACCCCCTCCCCGGGGACGGGTTCGACCTCGTGCACGCCCGGCTGGTGCTGCTGCATCTGCCGGAGCGGCTGCGGGTGTTGGAGCGGCTCGTCGGGGCGCTGCGGCCGGGCGGGTGGCTGGTGCTGGAGGAGTTCGACTGCGGGTGGACCCCGGTGCTGGCCGCGCCGGAGGACGAGGCGGGGGTGCTCTTCGAGCGGGTGCACACGGCGCTGCTGCGGGCGCTGGAGATGGTGGGCGCGGAGCCGTCGTGGGGGCGGCAGGTCGTCGGCGCGATGATGCGGGCGGGGCTGGAGGGGGTGACAGCGAAGACGTACGCCGAGACCTGGGCCGGGGGCGGCGAGGGCATCCGGCTCCACCGCGCCAACATCGAGCAGGCGGCCGAGCGGACGGGCGAGGTGGAGGCCCGCGTCGGTGCCACGCGCATCGGCGAGACGTGGTTCGGGGACAGCGAACTGCGCCGGTTCCTGGAGCTGTTGGACGACCCCGCGTTCGTCGTCAACTCCTACCCGATGGTGAGCGCGTGGGGGCGGCTGGGCGGGGCGGATGGGCCGGACAGGGTGCGGGGGGCTGATGCGGTGGGTGTGTGAGAGATGCCCGGGTGACTGCGGCATCCCCCGGACCGTGTCGCCGTCGTCCGCGTGTTCGGCGGGCGGGCGGGCGTCGCGTCCTCGTCGTGCGGAGGGCCCGCATCCGGTAGGTGTGGATGCGGGCCCGATCCGGGTGTACGCAGGCCCGGGGTGTGCGTGAGGCGGTCGGCCGCCGTCAGCCTCGGCCTTCGTCGGTGGCCGTCGTCAGTTCGCCGCGTTCGCGCCGAAGACCGGCTGGCCGGACGTCGAGACGCCGACCGCGGACGGGGCGAGGGAGCGCGAGCCGGTCGTGGTGATCTTCGTGCCGTCGGAGGGCAGGTAGACCAGGGAGCCGTTGAAGTCGTTCTCGCCGTACGCGCCGACCGTCACGTCCGCCTTGCCGTCGCCGGTGACGTCGGTGAGCTTGACGTCGCTGCCGAACAGGTCGTCCGTCTCGTCCGAGCCGGGGACGCCGGCCGTGGACTGGGCGAAGTACTGGTAGCCGGAGGTCGTGTTCAGGCCCGACTCCGAGCCGTACAGGACGGTCAGGGCGCCCGCGTTGACGACACCGCCGAGGTTCTCGCCGGGGGCGCCGGCCACCAGGTCGGTCTTGCCGTCGCCGTTGATGTCGCCGAGGGACAGCTCGCTGCCGAACCAGTCGCCGCGCTCGGAGGAGCCGGGCACGTTGCCGCTGTTCTGCGTCACGGCGACCGTGGTGCCCGGACCGTCGGAGGTGCCGTAGACGACGTGCACCTTGCCGCCGGTGGAGGACTCGGGCACGGAGGGCTGGCTGCCGTCCTTCGACGGGTCCCAGTCCTGGCCGGTGACGATGTCGCCGAAGCCGTCGCCGTTGATGTCGCCGATGCCGGTGATGATGCCGCGCTTCAGCTCCTGGGCCCCGGACGCGCTGAGGCCGGAGGCGGTGCCGGGCACGTACCAGTTGGTGTTGTAGTGGTAGGTGCCGTCGGTCTCGTAGCCGTTGACGACGAGGTCGGTCCGCTTGTCGCCGTTGACGTCGCCCGCGGAGAGCACCAGCGTGCCGGTGCCGTTGCCGGAGAGGATGTCGGTGGTGAAGCTGTAGCGGCCGGCGGCCGTGCCGGACTTGCTGATGCCGCCCTTGAAGACGTAGACGCGGTTGGACGAGGAGCCGACCGCGAGGTCCTCCGTGCCGTCGCCGTCGAAGTCGCCGGAGGCGAGCGCGGTGCCCCAGTAGTCGTGGGAGGAGACCGCCGGGTCCTTCACGGTGGTGGCGCCGGACAGGCCGTTCGCCGAGCCCCAGACGATGAGGACCGTGCCGCCGTCGGTGTCGCCGTCGACGTCCTCGGTCTGCGCGGACACGGCCAGGTCGTCGAAGCCGTCGCCGTTGTAGTCGCCGTACGCGCTGACCCAGCCGAAGCCGTCGTTCTTCTCCGCGCTGCCGGGCACGCCGGTGGTGTTCTGGCTGATCGTGGCGCGCTTCGACGAGGTCACACCGCTCGCCGAGCCGTAGAGGGCGACGATCTGGCCGGCGCCCGTCGCACCGCCGACGGTGGCGTTGCCGGCCGAGTACGCGACATCGCCGTAGCCGTCGCCGTTGAAGTCGGCCACCGGGTGGTGGACCGAGTCGGCCGCCGTCGCCGTCACGGCCGAGAAGGTGAGCAGACCGCCGGTCAGCGCGGCCGCGGAGGCCGTCGCGAGGGCGAGTCGCAGGTGCTTGTGCATGCGGGAATCTCCTGCTGCATGCGGACACCTGGCAGGCGTCCGCAGTCAATGGGGTGCCCTTCCTGTCCGCGTTTGCCCGGAGTTTTCCGGGTGTTCACGGGGAAGTTGGCGAACAGGAGACCGATGGAGGTGGGGGAGGGTTGTACGGGACTTCTGGGATTCTGAAGATTTTCCGAGGCTGGTGGAACGCGTGAGGCGCCGAGCCACTCTTACTCCGATACGCCCTGGTGGGTGCGAGTGACCGACAGGCGGGCCGAACGTTCGGCGGGGGTCGTGCGTCCGAGGTGCGCAGGACCGCGGACGAGCTGACCGAGCTGACATGGAGACCTGACGATGATCGGTTCCCGGGTACGGGCCGCGCTGGCCGCTCTGGTGACGACCCCGCTGGCCGTCGGCTGTACGGCGGTGAGCGGGGGTGGGGAGGGCTCGGCGTCGTGCGCGTTCGTGGTGGAGTACGAGGGCCGTCAGTACCACGCCATGGGCAGCGGGGAGTTCACGGTCGGCGCCAAGGTGGGCACGGTCACCGACGCACCCTGTGACGACACCGGCGGGGACGGCTGGGACGAGACCCGGACCGAGGAACCGACCCGGTACGACGTGTACGAGATCGAGGGCGTCGACATCGAGGACGCGTTCTCGCTCCACCCCGACTTCGAGGAGGAGCCGTTCATGATGGTGCACGGCGAGGGCGACCTGCCTCCCGAGGTGATGGAGATCGCCGGGAGACGGGAGACACCCCCGGAGGACTCGCGGTGAGGTCCGGGGGTGTCGGTCGTACGTACGGGTGAGTCCTGGCCGGCTACTTCACCGGCTGGGGCTCCGGCTCGTTCTCCGGCTCCGCCGTGCCCGCCGGGGGCTCGTCCTCGTCCGGAACGGGCGTCTTGACGGACTCCAGGAGGAGCTGGGCGACGTCGACGACCGTGATGGACTCCTTGGCCTTGCCGTCGTTCTTCTTGCCGTTCACGGAGTCCGTGAGCATGACCAGGCAGAACGGGCAGGCCGTGGAGACGATGTCGGGGTTCAGCGACAGCGCCTCGTCCACACGCTCGTTGTTGATGCGCTTGCCGATCCGCTCCTCCATCCACATCCGCGCGCCGCCGGCGCCGCAGCAGAAGCCGCGTTCCTTGTGGCGGTGCATCTCCTGCTGGCGCAGGCCCGGGACGGCGGACATGATCTCGCGCGGGGGCGTGTAGATCTTGTTGTGCCGGCCCAGGTAGCAGGGGTCGTGGTAGGTGATCAGGCCCTCGACCGGGGTCACCGGGATCAGCTTGCCCTCGTCGATGAGGTGCTGGAGCAGCTGGGTGTGGTGGATGACCTCGTAGTCGCCGCCGAGCTGCGGGTACTCGTTGCCGAGGGTGTTGAGGCAGTGCGGGCAGGTCGCGACGATCTTCTTGGCCGACTTGGGCTTCTTCGTCGACTCGTCCTCGTCGTCCTCGCCGAAGGCCATGTTCAGCGCGGCGACGTTCTCCATGCCGAGCTCCTGGAAGAGGGGCTCGTTGCCGAGGCGGCGGGCGGAGTCGCCGGTGCACTTCTCGTCGCCGCCCATGATGGCGAACTTGACGCCCGCCATGTGGAGCAGCTCCGCGAAGGCCTTGGTGGTCTTCTTGGCGCGGTCCTCCAGGGCGCCGGCGCAGCCGACCCAGTACAGGTACTCGACCTCGGAGAGGTCCTCGATGTCCTTGCCGACGACCGGGACCTCGAACTCGACCTCCTTGAGCCACTCCAGGCGCTGCTTCTTCGCCAGGCCCCAGGGGTTGCCCTTCTTCTCCAGGTTCTTGAGCATCGTGCCCGCCTCGGACGGGAACGAGGACTCGATCATCACCTGGTAGCGGCGCATGTCGACGATGTGGTCGACGTGCTCGATGTCGACCGGGCACTGCTCGACACAGGCGCCGCAGGTGGTGCAGGACCACAGGACGTCCGGGTCGATGACGCCGTTCTCCTCGACGGTCCCGATCAGCGGGCGCTCGGCCTCGGCGAGCGCGGCGGCGGGCACGTCCTTGAGCTGTTCCTCGGAGGCCTTCTCCTCGCCCTCCATGGTCTTGCCGCCACCCGCGAGCAGGTACGGCGCCTTGGCGTGCGCGTGGTCCCGCAGCGACATGATCAGCAGCTTGGGGGAGAGCGGCTTGCCGGTGTTCCAGGCGGGGCACTGCGACTGACAGCGACCGCACTCGGTGCAGGTCGAGAAGTCAAGGATGCCCTTCCAGGAGAACTGCTCGACCTGGGAGACACCGAAGACGTCGTCGTCACCGGGGTCGGTGAAGTCGATCGGCTTGCCGCCGGAGGTCATCGGCTGGAGACCGCCCAGCGCCGTCGCACCATCGGCGTTCCGCTTGAACCAGATGTTCGGGAAGCCGAGGAAGCGGTGCCAGGCGACACCCATGTTGGTGTTCAGCGAGACCGTGATCATCCAGATCAGCGAGGTGCCGATCTTGATCATCGCGGTGAAGTAGATCAGGGTCTGGAGGGTGCTCGGGTCCAGGTCCTTGAAGGCGAGGACCAGCGGGTACGAGGCGAAGTACCCGGCCTCGTAGTGGTCCACGTGGTGGATGGCGCCCTCGAGGCCGCGCAGCGTGTAGATCGCGAGGCCGATGGTGAGGATGACGTACTCGACGAAGTACGCCTGCCAGGCCTTGGAGCCCGCGAAACGCGACTTGCGGCCGGCCCGGGAGGGCAGGTTCAGCAGCCGGATGGCGATCAGCACGAGGATGCCGAGGATCGTCATCACACCGATGAACTCGATGTACATCTCGAAGGGCAGGAAGCCGCCGATCACCGGCAGCGTCCAGTCCGCCTGGAACAGCTGGCCGTACGCCTGCGCGAGGGTCGGCGGCAGCGTCAGGAAGCCGATCGCGACGAACCAGTGCGCGAAGCCGACGATCCCCCACCGGTTCATCCGGGTGTGGCCGAGGAACTCCTTGACCAGGGTGATCGTGCGCGCCTTCGGATCGTCGGTGCGGCTGCCCGCCGGTACCGGCTGACCGAGCTTCACGAACCGGTAGATCTGCGCCACGGCTCGGGTGATGAGCGCCACGCCGACCACGGTCAGGACCAGCGACACGATGATCGCGGCGAGTTGCATTGAGGGCTCCTCGGGCCTGCGAGGGTTTTCCTCCGGGGTGCCTGCCGGGCGCCTCGAAGATCCTTACCAAGATCATTACTAAGCAGTAACTTATGCAGTCCGTCTGAGACTACCCAGTTCTTCTGCCGCACTGTAGCCAGGGGGGCGGTGATCTGCGTCGCTGAGGGTTGCCTGAGTGCGGTCCCGTCCATCTCTGGACGAACGTGCCATTTCAAAATAATCGTGTTACTCATCAGAAATTGTGACATTCACCCCTAACTTGGATCCGTGCTGTACGGAATCCTTGCCGCTGCCTCCGCCCTGTTGCTGACCGCCGTCCTCTCGGCGGCCGTACGCGTGCCCGCGCTGCGGCTGGGGGTCGTGGAGCGGCGGCGGGGGCGGCGGGTGCCGTTGCTCGGGGGCCTCGCGGTGATGGCCGGGGTGGGGGCCGTGGCATGGGTGGGGGAGTGGAGCGGGGTCGCTCCGCTGGGGGACGAGGCGGGGTGGCTGATCGTCGTGGGGGCCGGGCTCGGGGTGCTCGGGCTGGTCGGTGACGTGTGGCGGCTGCCGGCGGTGGTGGGGGCGGCGGGCGTGGTCGTCGCCGCCGCGCTGGTCGTGCCGTACCGCGAACTGGGCGTACTGGGCGGCCTGATGGGGATCGTCTGGATCGCGCTGGTGGTGCACGGGTTCAAGGGGATGGGGCGGTCCGACGGGGTGCTCGGGGTGGTCGGGGCGGTCACCGCGTTCGCGTTGAGCGGGTGCGCGGCGGCCGAGGTCATGGACGGTCTGGCGACACTGTTCAGCGTGCTGGCCGCCGCGCTCACCGGGTTCCTGATGCACAACTGGCCTCCCGCGCGCGTGGTGCTCGGCACCTGCGGGGCCCTGTTCGTGGGCTTCGTGCTCGCGGGGGGTGTGCTGCATGTGTACGCCGTCGGGTACGGGGCCGGTGTCGGGGCGCCCTTCGCCCTCACGGCCCTCGCGACCGCCGACGCCGTCCTCGTCCTGGTCTCGCGGAAGCGGGCGGGGCGGGAGCTGTGGCGCGGCGGGCCCGATCATCTCGCCCACCGGCTGCGGCGGATCGGGCTCACGCCGCCGGGGGTGGTGATCGTGCTGGGGGTGTGCGCCGCGGGCTCCACCGGTGTCGGCCTCGCCATCCACATGCTGTGGACGGAGCCGCACTTCGCGTGGTGGGTGGCGGGGGCGACCGGGGTGGTGGTCCTGGGGATGCTCTTCGTGCCGGTGGGTCCGCCCCGGGGTGCGCTCACCTCCGCGCAGGCCTCCGGCCATGCCACCCGTACCGCCACGCGCTCGATTCCGGCCGCCGCGCGGCCCGTCTCCACGGGCGTCCACCGTGCCCCGGCCGTCCGGCCCATCCCGGGAGGGCGCGCCCCCAGCGTCTCGTCCCGGCCGCAACGGCTTCGTCGGCAGGAGGCGGCGGAGCTGGGTAGGCGTGGGTGGGTGGGATAGGGGGGGTGGGGCCTTCGGGTCGTTGGGTACGCGCGGGTCGGTGGGGGCTGGTCGCGCAGTTCTCCGCGCCCCTTTGGGGCGCTCGTGTGGTCGTATATCTCCAGGTCAGCGCCCGGTTGCGTATAAGGAAAACATAAGACTTGAGCCTCCTCGACTCAGGTCTGTTGACCCATCGGTGGGTGTCGTGCACACTTGAGTCCGTTCCACTCAAGTCATTGCTGGAGGAATTGAAATGGCACGTGCGGTCGGCATCGACCTGGGCACGACTAACTCCGTCGTCAGCGTTCTTGAAGGCGGCGAGCCCACCGTCATCACCAACGCAGAGGGCGCCAGGACCACGCCGTCCGTCGTCGCCTTCGCCAAGAACGGCGAGGTGCTCGTCGGCGAGGTCGCCAAGCGCCAGGCGGTCACGAACGTGGACCGGACGATCCGGTCCGTCAAGCGTCACATGGGCACGGACTGGAAGATCGAGCTCGACGGGAAGCACTTCAACCCGCAGCAGATGAGCGCCTTCATCCTGCAGAAGCTGAAGCGCGACGCCGAGGCCTACCTGGGCGAGAAGGTCGCGGACGCGGTCATCACCGTCCCGGCGTACTTCAACGACTCCGAGCGGCAGGCGACGAAGGAGGCCGGTGAGATCGCGGGCCTGAACGTCCTGCGCATCGTCAACGAGCCCACCGCCGCCGCCCTCGCCTACGGCCTGGACAAGGACGACCAGACGATCCTCGTCTTCGACCTCGGTGGCGGCACCTTCGACGTGTCGCTCCTGGAGATCGGTGACGGCGTCGTCGAGGTGAAGGCCACCAACGGCGACAACCACCTCGGTGGTGACGACTGGGACCAGCGTGTCGTCGACTACCTGGTGCAGCAGTTCCGCGCCGGCCACGGCGTGGACCTCGCCAAGGACAAGATGGCCCTGCAGCGTCTGCGCGAGGCCGCCGAGAAGGCCAAGATCGAGCTGTCCTCGTCCACCGAGACCTCGATCAACCTGCCCTACATCACGGCGTCCGCCGAGGGCCCGCTGCACCTGGACGAGAAGCTCACCCGGGCCCAGTTCCAGCAGCTGACGGCCGACCTGCTGGAGCGCTGCAAGACGCCGTTCCACAACGTCATCAAGGACGCCGGCATCGCCCTCTCCGAGATCGACCACGTCGTTCTCGTCGGCGGTTCCACCCGTATGCCCGCCGTCGCCGAGCTCGTCAAGGAGCTGACCGGCGGCAACGAGGCCAACAAGGGTGTGAACCCGGACGAGGTCGTCGCCATCGGCGCCGCCCTCCAGGCCGGTGTCCTCAAGGGCGAGGTCAAGGACGTCCTGCTCCTTGACGTGACCCCGCTGTCCCTCGGTATCGAGACCAAGGGCGGCATCATGACCAAGCTCATCGAGCGGAACACGACGATCCCGACCAAGCGGTCCGAGATCTTCACCACCGCCGAGGACAACCAGCCCTCCGTGCAGATCCAGGTCTACCAGGGCGAGCGCGAGATCGCGGCGTACAACAAGAAGCTCGGGATGTTCGAGCTGACCGGTCTGCCGCCGGCCCCGCGCGGTGTCCCGCAGATCGAGGTCGCCTTCGACATCGACGCCAACGGCATCATGCACGTGACCGCGAAGGACCTCGGCACGGGCAAGGAGCAGAAGATGACCGTCACCGGCGGCTCCTCGCTGCCGAAGGACGAGGTCGACCGCATGCGCCAGGAGGCCGAGAAGTACGCGGAGGAGGACCACGCCCGCCGCGAGGCCGCCGAGTCCCGCAACCAGGGCGAGCAGCTCGTCTACCAGACCGAGAAGTTCCTCAAGGACAACGAGGACAAGGTCCCCGGCGACATCAAGACCGAGGTCGAGGCCTCCGTCGAGGAGCTGAAGGCCGCGCTCAAGGGCGAGGACACCGCCGAGATCCGTACGGCCACCGAGAAGGTCGCCGCCGTCTCGCAGAAGCTCGGCCAGGCCCTGTACGCGGACGCCCAGGCCGCGCAGGCGGCGGGTGGCCCCGAGGCCGGTGCCGGTGACGCCAAGGCGGACGACGACGTCGTCGACGCCGAGATCGTCGACGAGGACCGTGAGCGCAAGGACGGTGCCGCGTGACGGAGGAGACCCCGGGCTTCGACGAGCAGCAGCCGCAAGGTCAGCCGCAGCAGCCCGACGTCCCCTCCGGCTCTGACGACGCCGAGCCGAAGGCCGCCCCCCAGGAGGGGGCGGCCCCGGCCGGGGACGCGGCAGCGACGGCCCAGGTGGCCGGTCTGACGGCACAGCTGGACCAGGTGCGTACGGCGCTCGGTGAGCGCACGACGGACCTCCAGCGGCTCCAGGCCGAGTACCAGAACTACCGCCGCCGGGTCGAGCGCGACCGGATCACGGTCAAGGAGATCGCCATCGCGAACCTCCTGACCGAGCTCCTGCCCGTGCTCGACGACATCGGCCGCGCACGTGAACACAGCGAACTCGTCGGCGGCTTCAAGTCCGTCGCCGAATCGCTGGAGACCGTCGCGGCGAAGATGGGACTCATGCAGTTCGGCAAGGAGGGCGAGCCCTTCGACCCGACGATCCACGAGGCCCTGATGCACAGCTACGCGCCCGACGTCACCGAGACGACGTGCGTGGCGATTCTCCAGCCGGGGTATCGCATCGGCGAGCGCACCATCCGCCCCGCGCGGGTGGCCGTGGCCGAGCCCCAGCCGGGGGCGCAGGCCGCCAAGGCGGACTCCTCGGAGACCGCGGAGGGCGCCTCCGGTGCCGACGACAAGGAGAGCGGTGGCCCGGACGAGGGCTGACGCCACAGGCGCGAGCGGCATGCACGGTGAGTGGAAGGAGGGACGTCGCGGATGAGTACCAAGGACTTCATCGAGAAGGACTACTACAAGGTCCTCGGCGTCCCCAAGGACGCCACCGAGGCCGAGATCAAGAAGGCGTACCGCAAGCTCGCCCGCGAGTTCCACCCGGACGCCAACAAGGGGAACACCAGGGCCGAGGAGCGCTTCAAGGAGATCTCCGAGGCCAACGACATCCTCGGTGACCCCAAGAAGCGCAAGGAGTACGACGAGGCCCGCGCCCTCTTCGGCAACGGCGGCTTCCGCCCGGGGCCCGGCGCCGGCGGCGGCTCGTTCAACTTCGACCTGGGCGACCTCTTCGGAGGCGGCGCCCAGGGCGGGGGACAGGCGGGCGGCTTCGGCGGGGGCATCGGCGATGTCTTCGGCGGCCTGTTCAACCGGGGCAGCTCCGGCACCACACGGGTGCAGCCCCGGCGCGGTCAGGACATCGAGTCCGAGGTCACGCTGAGCTTCACCGAGGCCATCGAGGGCGCGACCGTACCGCTCAGGATGTCCTCGCAGTCGCCCTGCAAGGCCTGTTCGGGCACCGGCGACGCCAACGGCACCCCCCGGGTGTGCCCGACGTGCGTCGGCACCGGCCAGGTCGCGCGGGGCTCCGGCGGCGGCTTCTCCCTGACCGACCCCTGCCCGGACTGCAAGGGCCGGGGCCTGATCGCCGAGGACCCCTGCGACATCTGCAAGGGGTCGGGCCGCGCCAAGTCGTCCCGCACCATGCAGGTCAGGATCCCGGCGGGCGTCTCCGACGGCCAGCGGATCCGGCTGCGCGGCAAGGGCGCGCCCGGTGAACGGGGCGGCCCGGCAGGCGACCTGTACGTGGTCGTGCATGTCGACCCGCACCCGGTGTTCGGCCGCAAGGACGACAACCTCACGGTGACCGTCCCGGTGACCTTCACCGAGGCGGCGCTCGGCGGCGAGGTCCGGGTCCCGACCCTGGGCGGACCGCCGGTCACCCTGAAACTGCCCCCGGGCACCCCCAACGGCCGTACGATGCGGGCCCGGGGCAAGGGCGCCTTCCGCAAGGACGGCACCCGTGGGGACCTGCTGATCACCGTCGAGGTGAGTGTCCCGAAGGACCTGTCGGGGAAGGCTCGTGACGCGCTGGAGGCGTATCGCGAGGCGACCGCGGGCGAGGACCCGCGGGCGGAGCTGTTCCAGGCCGCGAAGGGAGCATGAATGTGATGGACGGCCGCCGTCGAAACCCTTATGAGCTGACGGAAGAGACACCGGTGTACGTCATCTCGGTGGCCGCCCAGCTCTCCGGTCTGCACCCGCAGACCCTGCGTCAGTACGACCGTCTCGGCCTGGTCTCCCCGGACCGCACCGCCGGGCGCGGCCGTCGCTACTCGGCCCGTGACATCGAACTGCTGCGTACCGTCCAGCAGTTGTCGCAGGACGAGGGCATCAACCTGGCCGGCATCAAGCGCATCATCGAGCTGGAGAACCAGGTCGCCGCCCTCCAGTCGAGGGTCGCCGAGATGGAGGCCGCCCTCGACGGCGCCGCCGCGACCATGCGCCAGCGCGAGGCCGCGGTCCACGCCTCGTACCGGCGCGATCTGGTTCCGTATCAGGAGATGCAGCAGAGCAGCGCGTTGGTGGTGTGGCGGCCGAAGGGGCGGCAGACGTCCGCCGACTGACCGGCCCAAGTACGCGTGAGGGCCCGGAGGTTCATGTCGAACCCTCCGGGCCCTTCGGCGTTCCGTCAGGAGGCCGGTGGTACGGCCACGCTCACCAGTACCGGCAGTGAGGTGCTCCCGTCCTCGCGGACGCCGACGACCTGGTACCACAGGGAGGTGCCGGTCGGGACGTTCTCGTCGTGGAGCGGTTCGGAGTCCGGCAGCGCGTCGAACGTGGCGGTCCCCGGGTTCCAGCGGGCGGCCCGGAAGGACGCGTAGTCCTCGGTGCCCGCGGGCGACCAGCCGCTCACCTGCACATTGCCGAGGGCGGAGAGCGACGCGTAGGCCGCGTGCGTGGCCCCGGCCGGCGTTTCCACGGTGGGCCGCAGATCGTGCTCGGTGACCTGGACCGTGGTGCCCGCGCCGAGGTTCTCGGCGAAGTCGACCGGGCGGACGACGTAGCAGAGGTTCTCACCGTCCGCGACATCGACGTCCCGCCACGTCGTCTCGGTGACGCGGGTGGAGTCGAGCCTCTCGGTACCCGTGCAGACGCCGTCGACGGTCGTGCCCCGCCACACGGTGTACTCGTCGAGATCGGCGTCGGCCACCTGCGACCAGGTCAGGGTCGTGCCCCAGTCCTCGACGGTCGCGGTCACGGACGCCGGAGCCGCGGGCGCCTGCTTGTCGCTGCCGGTGGTGGCCGCCACCTCGCCGCTGCGCGGGCCCTCCTTGTCGTTGCTGTCGAAGCCGCTGACGGCGTAGCGGTAGGAGGTCCTGATGGCCGCGGACGAGTCGGTGCACAGGTACTGGTCGGTGCCGTCGGCGAGGTCGCGCTCGGTCCAGCGGCAGCGGTCGGTCACCTCGACCCATGTGGTGCTCGTGCCCGTGGCGCGGTAGACGCGGTAGCCCATGTAGGAGCCGCCGGTCCTGGAGTCCGCGTCCCAGGTCACGGTGACCGCACGGGCGCCCGGGAACGCCTTGCCGATGGTGGGCGCGGCCACCAGACGGCGGGCGGCCTTGGCCGTGCTGTAGGCGGTGACCCGGCCGCTCGCGTCGATCGCGGCGACCCGGTACTCGTGCCGGGCGGATCGGGTCACACCGGTGTCGGTCAGGGAGTTGCCGGTGGGTTGCCAGCTGCTGGGGCCCCCGTCGATCGAGGAATACGACCGGACCACCCGATACTTCACCGCCCCGGGCACGGCGTCCCAGGTCAGGTTGATCCCGGTGTCGGTGCCGGTGGCGGTGAGGCCGGTCGGCGTGACGACGGCGACGCTGGTCACGGAGGCGGTCGAGGTCTCGGCGGAGTGGTTGCCGGCCTTGTCGTACGCCCTGACCAGGTACTCGTACGTCTCCCCGGTCGCGGCAGGGGTGTCGGTGTACGAGGTGGTGGTGGCACCGAGGGTGCGCAGGATCTGCCAGCCGGTGGCGGTGCCTGCCACACGCCGGTACACCCGGTATCCGGCCAGGTCCGCCTCGGCGTTCTTCCGCCAGCTCAGCCGGGCCTGCTGGGTGGTGTCGGAGTAGGCGGCCGTGAAGCCGGCGGGGGCGAGCGGCTTGACCTTGTCGATGTCGGCCGAGGTACGGGGCGTGTAGGTGAACTTGACCTTGGCGGAACCGGTCCAGTGGACGTGGTCGACGCGGATGGTGTGCTTGCCGGACGGGATCGTCAGGTTGACGGTCTTGGAGACGGCCGTCGTGCCGTTCTTCCAGAGGTCGATCTTCCGCTTGCCGTCGAGGTAGACGCGGATGCCGTCCAGGCCGGAGACGGAGAACGCGAAGGGGCCGCCGGAGCCGAAGTCGCGGGTCACGGACCAGCGGACACCGAAGTTGTCCTTCGGCAGGCCGGACGCCGGGGCGCCCGTCTTCCAGTTCTCGTCCACGGCGCTGTCGCAGTCCGTCTTCTTCGGGGTGCCGGAGAAGGAGGTGTTGGCGAAGAACTGCCGCTTGAAGACGGGCGAGGCGCACGTCACGGCTGCGGACGCGGGGGCGACGGTCGCGGCGAGCAGACCGCCGGCGGTCGCGAGCACGACGACGGCCGCGGTGGCGGCCGTCGTACGTCTGGGTGGGGTCACTGAGGTCCTCGGGGGTCCTGGGGTCCTGGGGTGCTGGAAGCGTGTGTCTCTGATCGTCGGCGGCCGGGGACGTCGCCGCCGACGATCAGACTGCTGGAATGGGGATTTGGTTGTACGGGTGATGGCTGTACGGGTGGTGGGTGCGCGGGTGTCGCGTGGGAGTGCGGGGGGTGTAGGTGAAGGTGATGTCGGCGGCGCCGGTCCAGTTCACGTAGTCGACGCGGAGGGTGTGCTCGCCGGGCGGGAGGGTGATGTCGACGGTCTTCCGCTGGGTGGAGGAGACGTTCTTCCAGATGTTCACCTCGCGTTCGCCGTCCACGTGGACGCGGATGCCGTCGCGGGCGGTGGCGGTGAGGGTGAAGGGGCCGCCGGAGCCGAAGTCCCGGGTGAGGGTCCAGCGGACGGCGAATCCGTCCTTCGGCAGCTTCTTGGCGGGCGCCGCCGTCCCCCAGTTCTCGCTGATCGTCGCGTCGCAGTCCGTCTTCTTCGGCGTACCGGAGAAGGTGGTGTTCGCGTACATCTGCCGCTTGAAGGTGGGGGAAGCGCAGGTCGAGGCCGCTTCGGCGGTCAGCGCGTAGACGGTGCCGGTGGCGGCGGTGAGCGCGGTGGCGAGGGCTGTGGTGCGCGTGCGGCCACGTCTGCGGCGGAGTCTGATCGCTCTTGCCCGCCGGGCAGAGGAACCCTCGGTCATGGTTGCGGCCCTTTCGGCGGCCCATGGGGACGGTACGAACGGTGTCGGCATGGGGGAGGAGGGGCGCTACAACGCAGGTGGGGCTGGAGGGGGAGTTGTGCGCGTAGGCGTGAGGATAAGCCATGGGTTGTTGAATGTGGGAGCGTCCCGGATGTTGAGAAGGCTTGTGCGGCCGTGGGGCCGCACGCCACGGAGGGAACGGCTCAGGTCGCCCTGGACCTGATGTGCAGGAGGAGCTGCGACAGGCCGTGGGGGTCGGTCCCGAGGGTGATGTGGGGGGTGTCGCTCTCGCGGAGGCGGAGGGTGCCGTCGGGGGCGGTGGCTACGTAGAGGCGGTTGCCTTCCGGCCCGCCGCTGTACGACGACTTCTGCCAGGTCAGTTCGGGCATCCGTGCCTCCTCAGAGGGTGTAGAGCACATGCTGGATGAGGGCCAGCGAGTCCTTCACGGAGCGTGCTTCGGGCCAACGATACGTCGACAGGGGCGAGGGCCATTTCCGCGAGGCGGTCGAACAGGGCGTCGTACTCGCCCAGTTGGCGTTGTTGCACCAGATAGACCGGGACCGGGTGAAGAAGGGGGGTGGGACGGCTGCGGCTCGCCGCGCACGCGGCGCGAGTACGCCCGCGCAGGTATCCCGGTGTACGTCACCATCGACGACTGCGACGGCGAGGGCGCCGTCACGCTCTTCACCGGGCCTCGCCCCGACAAGGCCGACTGGGAGGACGTTCATCGCGTCCCCTACGGCACCGAGGTCGTCATTCCCGAGGGCCCGGCCAAGGGGTTCGTGATCGGAGAGACGGCCACGGGGCCGAAGCGGGCCTGAACCAGGGCCGACCGCGCTCACCGCAGAAGGCGGCCTTGGTCCGTCAGCCGCCCATGCCGAGCCCTGGCTCCGGATGCTGGTGGCCCGGCGGCAGTTGCTGTGGTTGCTGCAGGCGGCTTGTGTGGCCCTGGGATACGCCCAACTGCCACAGGTGCGAACCGGGTGCGCTGTCCGGTCGTCGTGCCGAGAGGCCGCCGGGGTGCGTGCCGCTTGAGGGAGGCGTGGCGCCGTGCGGGCGCAGAAAATCGCACCTTGCCATTATCGTCGTATCGACGATAATCTCGAGATCGTGAACCATGTGCCTTCACGACCCACCGCTCAGGCCTCGGAGACGACCGACGAGGAACTGGCCCAGCTGGCAGCGGAAATGGCCACGAGCTGGGTCTCCGCCGGCACCCCCTTGTCGCAGAACCAAGGATGGGATCTGGTCGGTCTGCAGTACGCCGGGTCCGCGCAGGGCGAGATGCACGCCTGGCGCCGCGTCGGGGCCTGGGAGCAACATCTGGTTCAGGTACTGGCGGCCGATGACGACTCCGAGGAGGCGCGCGGCCGCGTCGCTGTGGCGAGGAGCGAGGCGGTCTCGCAGATGCGCGACATGCTTCTCTCCGGCACCCGCTCGGCTGAACAGCTCAACAGGACCTGGATCAACTCCATCGACCCCCGCGCCGAGCTGCGTGCCTTCATCAGCCGAAGCCAGTAGCCCGGGCGGACGGGGCAGGGATTCCGACCGACACCACCGAAATGCCTCAACGAAGGGAGCACCGATGGCCTTTGACTTCTACGTCGCGGGGACCATCGAACTGCGCCCACCAGTCCCCCTCGCACAACTGTGGGAACTGATCGACCAGGACGCTTTCCCGGGAGGGTTCCAGGTCGCGCCGTACGGACTGGACGAGCCGGAGCTGGCCGAACTGGTCACCCGGGCCCACTGGGTGCTCGTTCCGGACGCTGACGCGGGCACTGACGACCAGGGGCGTCCGTGGGCCATCAAGTACTTGCGTGTGAGCGATCCCGGGGTCGAGTCGTTCGAGGTCGACGAGCGACTTCGGGGCTTGTCGGCGGGGGTGGGTGGTGCGGACCATGAGTTCCACGGTCATCTTCGCTACTGGGGTGACACCGGGGGTGAGGATGGCGTGATCGAGCCCTACGAGAACGGCAAGTCGCCGGCGTGGCGCCAGATCGGCGGCCGGTTCTGGTGACGACGCCAGGCAGGCGTGAGTGGCCCTGACAATCAGCCCGGTGCCGGGCCATCCACGCGCCGAGGCGGCCAGTTCCTCGTCGCGCCGGTACGCGCGGCCAGGGGCCTCCGGGAGCCGTCGGTGCCCCAGCCCCCCGCCCAGACGGGCGTGCCCAGCACCGCCTGGGCGGCGGCGTGTTGGTCGCGGGGTGCGGCGATCGTCGGCATGTGTGCGTCTGCGTCTGTTTCTCGTGTGTCGGTGCTGTCAGGCCGGCCCGGGATTCCCCCTGCCCTGCGGCGCGTGACAGCTGAGCCTGCCCCTCGCATCGGCGGGTGTCGGCTCGGTCTGGGAGCCCGTTCCAAGTTCATTCGTTGCGACTGATGAAGCGGCGTAGGTCGGCGCGGGGGTCGGCGCGGCGTGCTTCCTCCCGTTGGGGGTTGAGGTGTTCCGCTGTGCGGATGCCGGCGAGGAGCATGTCGCGCATCTGGGAAGCCGCCTCACCCTTCGCCCTGCCGATTCGGGCGCGGCCTTCGCCGGAGTCGTCGGCCGTCGCGAGCGTCTCGGCCAGTCGAACTTCCCAGGTCTCGACTGCTTCCCAGGCGTGCATCTCCATGTGTCCGGAGCCGGAGTGCTGCAGAGCGACCAACTGCCACCCTCGGTCCTGTCGGTCCCTGGACAAGGAGGGGGCCGGCGGAGACCCAGCCGACGGCCAGGTCCGCCGCATGCTGAACCAGTTGGTCATCCGTCACCCGGCAGGGGCCGGACGGTGCTTGCGGTTCCGGGCTGTACATGATCTAGACTTTATCGTCATAGAGACGATAATGGCGACGGGGGTCGGCGAGCGTGAGGATCGGTCGTCGAAGTTCGGCCTCCGTACCGAGGGAGTTGATTTCCTTGTCGGTTGTGAACAGCGAGCCGGTATCCGGCCCAAAGGTCCACACGACACCGCAGGAGTTGGCGACGGAGCTCGCCGTGCTGACCGAAGTCGACTGGCGGAAGGTCTGGCCAGGAGCGGGCGGAGGCTACGAGCCCGACCCCGCGTGGCTCGCCCAGTTCGACTGGAAGGTGATCGACTTCCGGTGGCGCACCAACGACTGGGGGCCGATAACAGTGCAGACGCGCACCGGGAAGCGGCATCACCTGGAGACCGCGGCGTCCCATTCGCAGGATTACGCCCGGGCCTCCCACCGACTCTGGACCGGCGGCGATCCAGACCGGCACAGGGGGGTGCACGACAGGGAAGCGGCTGAGGCGGCCACGGCGTGGGGCGAGTACCTGGCGGCCGCTCGGAGTGTTCTCGGCGCGCCGACATGGGACGGCGCCTGGGACGACGCCGGGTTTCCCGTCAGCTTCGGCAGGAGGGGCGGATCCCCTGACAAGCGGCGGCGGTACAACCCTTACCGGTTGGCCGTGTGGAATCCGTCGGAGCCCGGGTCCGCCGTGATCGCCCTCAAGGTTTACGCCGACGCCTACGGCGGACACTCTGTCGACCTGAACCTGCACGACCCCGCACGCATCGTCCTGGACGACAGCGACGCAGAGGTGGAGAAGGTCATCCACGTCACCACCAAGGGAGAAGCCCCAGGGACCCGGCGATTCTTCGGCGATCCGGACCCGGTGGACAAGCCCGACACGACCTGGCAGGACGTGGCCACACAGCTGAGAGCGGTCTCGACCTGGGACTGGGACGCGATCTTCGGCGCCCACCAGTGGAACCGGGCATTCGCCTCGGTCGACGAACTGGAGCGCTGGGCGCGGCGACTCGACTGGACCGTGTCAGGCATCGACAGGTCCGAATGCGTCTCCGTCACCACGCGGGAGGGCCTCCCCTTGTGGCTGCCTCCGGTGCTCCGATACCCCGCACGCGTGAACTGGCTGGAGGCCAAGCTCTGGAGGATCAGCTCCAGGCCCTCCTCGCGCCACCACAGGAACGTGCTCGACCCCGCGGACGCCCTGTGGACGGACTGCGTGGCGGCCGCCACCGAGATCCTGGGCGAACCCGGGTACTGCGGTCACCCCTACGGATCGGGGTACCCGAAAGAGTGGAAGAGCCGGAGCCAGGGCCTGTACTTCAAGATCGACACCCACTGCGTGGCGATATGGCCCTCGGCGGGCGAGCCCGCTCCCGCCATCGGGCTCTTCATGCAAGGCGGATTCTTGGAGCGGGGTTACGAAGGCGAAGCCGCACAGCTCGACCTGCGGATCTGGCGCCCGGCCACACCCCGCGCCATCTGACCACGGCGCCGCGATGTCGTGCGGATCAGATCTCGGGCGGGCGGCAGTTGATGTTGATCAAAGGCCTTCGCAGTTCGCCCGGTTCGAGTGCGGTGCCCAGGTTCACCTTGAGCACGGTGACGCGGTCCTCGGGATGGCGCTCCCGCCAGATCGTGATCCGGTACGGGCTCATGTCCTCCAGCCGAAGATCGCGGGGCATGAGCCAGTGGTGCTCGTGCCAGGGCTCGGGGAAGTCCGGGTCGTCCCAGGCGCCCGAGTACTCCGGTTCACCGAGGAGGGGCCGGAGGGCCGCTTCGTAGGCGCTCCAGGCGTCGGCCGCCCGGTCGAGGACGGCGTCGTTCTCGGAGGTGTTGTCGGCGCTCAGCCCCCAAGGGGTCCAGCTGACGAGCTGCACCGGCGCCCAGCCACGCTCCTGGACGGGGTAGAGCACCATGCCCTGCCCGGTGGAACCGGTGACATCCAGAACCCACTCGGCGGACCGCGGCTTCCAGCCGAACTGGGCGCACCAGTCCTCCAGCGGACGGCCCGGAGCGGGCGGTCCCGCCCACACCGTGGGCCAGTGCACCCGCTCGAGTGCCCGGATGTCGTCGGCCAGTTGGGTGGGAGTCCGGCTACTTCTCGCGGCCGCCACTACCTGTCACCTTTCTCGAAGACCTTTCTCGCAGACGTTTTTCGAAGACTGTGTCAACGGTGATCCTCTGCGCGGTGGCAGTGCAGTTCGATCCGCATGCTCGCGAGACAAGCCCGTTCCTCGGAGCCCATGCCGAGCGACACGGTGAGTTCGATCAGCGGTGATCCCGGGCCGTCGAGGTGCCACAGCGCCAGGCGTTGGGGTCGTGGTGCGCCGCCTCGGGGAGCGTGCCGCGGCACCACGGGGAAGTCGCGGGAGTCCAGTGCGCCCTGCCGCGAAGGCGTTCCCAACTCCGCGGTGATGGCGTCCGCGTAGGCCTGCGAACGCTCGAAGGCCACATCGCGCAGTCGTGGGTTCTCGTCGAGCGTCTCCCCGCGGACCGCCCAGACGGTCGAACTGATGGACGTGACCGGCTGTCTGGCCTTCCCGTGCCGGAGGAAGCGAAAGCGTCCGCCGGGCGCCGTACGCACGTACTGCAGGGGGTTTTGGTGCCAGAGAGGCTCCCAGCTGAGGCCCCCGTACCACTGCTTCAGGTCTTCCTCGTCCTCCGGCATCGCGGACCAGCGCCCCGGCCAGCCGATGATCTTGAGCGCGAGCAGCTCGTCGAGCACCTGCCGTGGGCTGCGGCCGGCGATCAGGTGGGCCATGGAACGCGCCTCGTCTCCTGGGTTGCTGTGTCCGTCGCGAATCCGCGGCTACTGCCGGCCCGGCCAGTTCGGCGGCGGCCCCTGGGTCCAGCCGCTCGGGGGCTGCTGCGGCGGGGCCGGCTGCTGGGGCATGCCCCAGGCGCGGGGGTCTGCCGCCTGACCAGGTGACGACGACCACTGGGGGGCCGGGGCCTGGGCATACGGCTGATGGGGCGGCATGGCCTGAGGAGCGGTGGCGTACGGCTGCTGGGGCGCTCCGGCGTACGGCTGTTGCGGTGCCTCGGGCTGCTGCACCGGCGGGTAGTACTGCTGCTGGGGCTCCGGAGGCGCCTGCTCGGCGGTGATGGCGGCGGCGGGGGTGTGGTGCGGCAGGGTGTCGAAGCGGGGCAACGGCTGCGTGCTCACCCGGTCCAGCAAGACGACGTTGGGGTTGCAGTCGGCGGCGTGCACCTGCACGGCACCGCCGGGCTGCCGTTCCACCACCAGCAGGTTGAACTCGGCGAGCGACTGGAGCTGGGTGGGTTCGAGGGCGTACTCGTAGACGCGCTGCCGCCCGGTCGCCAGGCTCGTGCTGTCACTGTCGCCGGTCGTGTGAGTGGTGGACTCGTTCGTGGTGTGGGTGACGCTCGTGGAGGTGCCGTACGTCTCGCTGTAGCTGCCGCCCGAGTTGGTGGAGTCCGATGTCGAGAGCGGGTTGAACCAGCCCTGGTAGGTCGTGGAGCTGCTGCTGCCCCAGTTCCGGCCGTACGTCTCCGAGTGGCTGGTGGTGGTGCCGCGGCTGGTGGAGGAGCCGATCGTCTTGGCGACGGACGTGTTGACGGTCCGGCCCTCGGTGTCCGTCAGCGAGTGCAGGACGAAGGAGTGGTGGCGGCCCAGGAAGTCGGCGGCGACCGTGGCTTCCTGGTGGTTGCCGAGCCGCATGAAGGCGACCGTTCCGCCGCCGATGAGTTCCTCGCCGGCTTCCCTCAGATGCGAGTGCACCAGCGTGAGTTGGGCGCCCCGCCGTTCGCAGAGCTGGGCCAGTTGTTCGAGGTGGCGTCGCTGGAGGCCCTGGTCGCCGAGCATCACGACGACGCACGGGGCCTCCTCCTGGAAGGAGGAGAGCCGCCGCATCACGCTCTGCACGGCGAGGTCGGCCAGCAGCTCCGTACTCGCCGAACCCGCCCCGAAGTCGAGGGCGACGCATGTCAGATAGCCGGGTCCGCGCCCCTCGCGGGCCGTTCCCAGCTGCTCCAGCGGGTGCACGAAGGAGGCCAGCCGGAAGAGGCTGTCCCGGATCTGGTCCTTGTTCTTGTCGCTGAACAGATCGTCCGCGATGCGGTTGCGCTCCTCCCTGCTCAGCGCCTTGGCGTCGTCGGCCTCACCCACCAGGACCCGCAACCCGGCACCGAGCCGCGCCAGGGACACATCTGAGCCCAACGCGCCGCACAGTTGGGTGAGGATCCGGGTGTACACGGCACGCTCGGCCCGGTCCGACTCGGGGCTGTCCCCGTGCATGGCCTCGACCAGGGCCTGCACCAGTTCGTGGGGCGCGAGCCCGCCCACGATGCCGCTCTCCGTCATACGGCTGGGCAGCAGTTGCACGTCCACGGGCACGCCGCCCGCCTCGGCGAGCACGGACAACTCGCGGCACACCATGGCCTGGGTCAGGTCCAGCACGATCAGCGGCCGTTCGCGCAGTGTCGAGGCACCGAACACCGTGAGGAAGCCCTCGCGCCCACGCTGGCTGCCGCCGAAGACGTCCAGCCGCCGGGTGTCCGCTCCGAAAGGCAGCGCGCCCCAGGCGTCCAGGCCGGAGACCCACTGCGTCTGCTGTGCCTCGTGATGAGTCCAGCGCTGGTGCCATGACTGCCAGTCGTGCTGGAACCTTTCCTCCAGCGCCTTCTCCTGGGCGGTGCGGGCACGGGTGGCGACGGAGAGCCGCACCGAGGCATAGAGGGCACGTACCACCAGGATGCCGACGATGACACCACCGATGGTGAGCATCACCGTGAAGAGGAGGCTCAGCAGGTAGAAGACCACCGCGACGGTGGTACCGATCCTCAGCGCGGAGCTGATGCGATCCTTGCGGTCCAGTCGGGCGGCCTGTATGCGGTTCTCGTAGCTGCCGTCCAGCTCCTGGCGTTGTGGCTCGGCTTCGACGAAGGGCTGACGCAGCGACTCCGGGTCGCGGTAGACCCAACCGACGCGCTGGCCGGGGTCGAAGAGTCTCAGATACGGGCCGAGCGGCCCGGCCTCGGTGTTCTCGATCGTCATGGGAGGGCTCCAGGCCGGTCAGGCGACGAAGGTCTCGATCGCGCGTATGCGCTTGTGGAACGGCGGGTGCGTGGACATGAGGCGTGCCATCGTTCGCTGCTTTCGGCGGGCGTCGTCGGCCCCCTCCGCGTGCCACGCGGTGAACACGGTGACCAGGAGGGGGCCGTAGCCGATCAGGCCCGCGAACCGGTCGGCCCGCAGTTCGCTCTGACGCCCGGACCAGGCGAGCAGGAACGGTACGGCGTAGAGGGCGAGCGCGGCCGGGAAGGTGAACAGCAGACCGATGGCCAGTACGCCGAGGAACAGCACGAAGAGCCCCGCGAGAAACTCGGAGATCGCGGCGATGACGCGGATCACCAGCCTCAGGGCACTCATGACGAGCCGGGCGGGCAGGGCGTACCAGTGGCCGAGCAGTCCGGCCCACGCGTGGCCGCCGACGTGGTGGCCCAGCTCGTGGGCGAGTACGGCTGCCAGATGCTGGGGCGGGAGGTTGCGCATGGCACCGCGCGTCACACCGACGATGTGGCCCGCCGCGGCCGAGGCGTTGAGCTCGTCTGTGTCCTCCATCCACAGGTCGTACTTGGACCCGTCGACGCCGGCCCGCTGGGTCACCTCGTCCCAGAGCGGCTGGAGCACGGCGAGTTCGCTGGCCAGGGGCTCGCGCATCTTGAAGTACAGCTTCGCGAGGCCCCGTTCGGTCGGGCGGTTGAACACCAGGGCACCCGATGCCAGCCAGGCGACGACGAACGCCACGTCCACGCCGCTCGGCATGGACAGCGATATCAGGATCATCACCAGCAGGCTGCCCAGGAAGAGGGGGATGTTGAGCAGCAGGGTGGTCACGGACGAGGAGTCGGCACCCCGGCGGACCTCGGGGGTCCCCGGCGGGGCGTACGCAGGGGCGTTCGCGGCACCGATGGCGGCGGTGGGGGCGGCGGGAGGCGGTGCGTACTGCGCGTACTGCGTCGTCTGCGGAAGGGCTGACTGCGGCTGAGGGGGCGGCGGGTAGCCCTGTTGGGGCTGTGTGGGTTGTGTGGGCGGCGCGTAGGGCGCCTGCGGCTGGGCGTACGCCGGGGCCTGCGGAGCCGCGTACAGCGGGTGGTGGGGGGCCTGAGGCGGCATCTGAGGCGTGGCGTAGGGGGGTTGAGGCGCCTGTGGGGGCGCCGGGTAGTGCTGCTGGGGATGCTGCTGTTGCGGATACTGCGGCGGCGGCGCGAACTGCTGGGGTGGAACCGGCTGGTAGGGCGGCTGCCCCGGAGGCGGCTGGGCGGGTCCCTGCGCGTACGCCTGCGGAGGCTGGACCGGGGCACCGTACGGCGGCACGGTCGGGGGCGCACCGGGAGTCGGGTACGCGGGCGGCATCTGGTGCGGCTGGCCGTGGGGAGTGTGGCCGGGGCCGACCGGCGGGCCCGGATGGTGCGGCTGGCCCGGTTGGTGCGGATCGACAGGATGGGTCACGTAAGGGGTCCGCCCTGGGGAGAATGTGTGCCGAAGAGGCAGCCACATATGGACAGTTGAGAAATGACCGTCCCGAGGGCGGCAGCACGTACGCCTCTGGTGATTGAACTCGCCCCCGTGACCGCCGAAGCGGCAGCCAGTCATTGATTCGCAGCCGAAACATGCTGCACGAATTCGCCCTTCGAGTCTAGTTGGAACCACGGGAAACGAAGTCACAGTTGCAAGGCTTGGCCTGGGACCCGACCGGCCCTAGGGTGTAGGCGCAAGATCGACAACGGGGGAGACGTTGCCAACCGCACTGCTTGCGCACGATTCTGGTCAACTGAAGGATGACGCCCCTTTCTTCACTCTGTCGGACATCTCCGGCATCTGGGGTGGTTCGCCCGTTCGCCAGAGTGAAGTCGGTGGAGCGGCCATTCCTGGCAACACCTGTGAGCCGTACGGCAAAGGGCCCGCCTGTCCGCATCTTGTGAGCCCGGCTCGGAATCGCTGTCACGCAATCCAGTCCCCTTCGGCCGACGGCGACGTCGGCCGGCGAGCAGGAGCGGTCTGAACCCCATGGACACCACGCCGTACGGCGGCACATGGCAGCGCTTCGTCGGCATGGAGGCATGTCTGCTGCGCGAGGTCCCGCGCCAACGCCTCACGGACGACCGGCCGGGCGGTCCCGGCGACGACCTGCACGCCCAACGGCTCGCCGCCCTGGTCTCCGCGCATCACGCACGGCGCCCCGACGATCCGGCGGGCGGAGCGGTGTTCGTCGGTTGGGCACGCCGGGCGGCGGACCGGCCCATCGACGTGGTGGTCGGGGGGAGCACTTTGCTCGGCGGTCGCGCGGACGCGGATGGCGGCACCACTCTGCTACGACTCCCCGCCGGCGCACGTGGGCTGGCCCAGCCGACGGGAACCGCGGCATCCCTGTTCGCCGACTTCCCGTACTGGAGCGCCGTCGCCGGTGTGACCGACGGGCTGCTCGTCGACGCGGAACCGAACGCCACCGGGACCGGCGCCGCACGGCAGCGGCCCAGCCTGGAGGACTGCCTCCTCGCGGTGTGGCAGGAGCCCTTCGCCTGGATGGTGTTCGCCGAACCGGTGCCCGCCACCGAACTCGACGACCTCACCGGCGACATCGCCGACGAACAGCGCCGCGCCATGTCAAAGGCGGACGGTTCGCCCGAGTACGCCATCGCTGCGGCCCGGCTGGAGCGACGGCACAAGGACCTGGCCAAGGCGGTGGCCACCGGACTGTGGCGAATACGCCTGCTGGCGGGCGGCCGTACGTCGGAGGACGCGACCCGCGTCGCCGCGCTCGTCTGCGCGTCGGCGGACCTGGAGGGGCTGCCCTACGCGCTCCGGCCGACCGGGCGGGTCGGGGACCTGCCCACGGCGCTCGGCGGAGTTCTTCCCGCCCCTGATTCGTATCCCTTCCACGCCGGATCCGACCTGCTGGCATCCCTGGCGCGGCCGCCCGCGCAGGAGATACCGGGCGTACGGTTCGCGCTGCGCCCGGAGTTCGATGTCACCCCCGAGACCACCGGCCGACCAGTCACAGCCGACACCCCGTCTCCGGTCCGGCTCGGTTCGGTGCTCGACCGCAACCGCAGCCCCGTGGGTGACCTGGAACTGACCCGCTCCACCCTCAACCGGCACACCTTCGTGTGCGGGGCGACCGGCGGCGGCAAGTCCCAGACCGTGCGCGGCCTGCTGGAGGCGGCGACCCATGCGGGCATCCCGTGGCTGGTGGTGGAGCCGGCCAAGGCTGAGTACCGGTTCATGTCGGCGCGGCTCGGCGACACGAGCGAGGTCGTCGTCATCAAACCCGGCGACCCCGACGCGCTCCCGGCCGGCCTGAACCCCCTGGAGCCCTCGGCGTACGCGAGCGGCGAGCGCTTCCCCCTCCAGACGCATCTCGACATGGTGCGCGCCCTCTTCCTCGCCTCCTTCGACCCCCAGGAACCGTTCCCGCAGGTGCTGAGTGCCGCGCTGACCCGCTGCTACGAGGACCTGGGCTGGGACCTCACCCTCGGCGAACCGCTCGTCCCCGGCACCGAGCCGCGCTACCCCACCCTGGAGGACCTGGAGCACACGGCCCTCAAGGTCGTGACCGACATCGGCTACGGCAAAGAGGTCGCCGACAACGTCCAGGGCTTCATCAAGATCCGCCTCGCCAGCCTGCGGCTCGGCACGACCGGCCGCTTCCTGGAGGGCGGTCGCCCGCTCGACTTCGGTGAACTCCTTCGCCGCAACGTCGTCTTCGAGATCGAGGACGTCGGCGACGACAAGGACAAGGCGTTCCTGATGGGCACGATCCTCATCCGCCTCGTCGAGTACCTGCGCATGGAACAGCGCGTGACCCGCCGACTGTCCTTCCCCTTGCGGCACTTGAGCGTCTTCGAGGAGGCACACCGGCTGCTCCGCCGCGCGGAGGAGGGCGGCGCGAGCGCCCACGCGGTGGAGATGTTCGCCGGTCTGCTGGCCGAGATCCGGGCGTACGGCGAGGGCCTGATCATCGCCGACCAGATCCCCTCCAAGCTCCTCCCCGACGTCATCAAGAACACCGCCGCCAAGGTCGTCCACCGACTCCCCGCCCAGGACGACCGCGAGGCGGTCGGCGCGACCATGAACATCACGGCGGCCCAGTCCGAGTACCTGGTCACCCTGCGGCCGGGAGAGGCCGCCGTCTTCACGGACGGTATGGACTACCCGCTGCTTGTCCGCATGCGTGATGGAACGGACCGCGAGGACGCGGGGGAGATACGGGCGGCATCGGCGGCCGCGCTGACGGGCGATCGCAGTCGGGCGTGCGGCCCCTGCTGCACTCCGGAGCCATGCACCCTGCGGGACCTGCGCAGGGCACAACGGCTGATGGACCAGCCGGAGTTGCGGATCGCGTTGTGGGCGGAGATGGCTGTGGCGGCGCATCTGCTGGGGTGGACTACGCCCTTGCCGGGCGAGGCGATGCGGAAGGCCCTCGACCCGCACCTGTCCAACGATCACGACCGCCGCCTCCTGCACTGCGCCATCGGCCAGGCCGTCGACCGCGCGGTCCACAGCCGGGTCGGCGCGCCGTCGGCCCCGGAAGCGCTGGCCGAGCATGTGGCCGCGATGATGCGCGGGCAGCTCGACGGGCAGGATCCGTGCCCGGTGGGGGAGCCTCGGTTCAGGGCGCGGAAGGGGACGAAGACGCGGGAGTACTACCACGGCCGGTCCACACCGTCCGTGCTGGAGCGGGTCGTGGGGAGCGTGGATCCGTCGGAGGAGTGGGCCACGAGCTTCTCCCGTGCTCTCTCCTGCTTCCGACGAAGGCCACGCAAGCCCGTCACGTCCACGCCGTCCACGGGAGTCGAGACATGAGCGAACTGCACGCGACCGAGACGAGACCGGACACGACCGCCGCCGATCTGGCCATGGACTCAGAAGTGCGGCACCGCGGGGATCTCACACGGGAGCCCGATGAACCTGTGGAGCCGGAAGGACCCGAGGAGCCGGAAGGACCCGAGGAGTCGGAAGGACCCGAGGAGTCGGAAGAGCCCGAGGAGCCGGATGAGCCGGATGAGCCGGATGAGCCGGATGAGCCGGATGAGCCTACGAGGGCGTACGAGCAGCAGGATGGGGCCGAGTCGCGAGACGAGGTGGATGCCTTCGACGGCACTGATGCCGTCGAGCGCGCGGAAGACAGGACAGAGGAGGCCGAGCCTCTGGAAGCTGTGGAGCCTGCCGACTCCGCCGAATCCGGTGATCCTTTCGAGGCCACCGATTCCGCCGACACTGCTCGGGAAGCTACTTCTCCCCGCGAGTTCTCCAGCAATGAAGAGGGAGCAGAGTACGGGAGAGAAACGTGGAAGGAGGCTTACGAGCAGCTGACGCCGGAGCAGTACGAAGCCCTACGTGGATATTCCGACGAAAAGGGCCCGGGAGACCCGGGGCCGCCTGACTACAAGGAGATCAACGGGGCGCTGCGCGGTTACGCCGACAGTACGGCCGAGGTCGAGGAGAGCATTTCCCGCATTGACGAGGCGATGGAACTGAGGCCGCTCCCAGAATCGGTCATGGTGCTTCGCGAGACAGGCCCGGAAGCGTTCGACCGACCGGTGAGCAAGCTTGAGGGGTCCACGCAGACCGACCCCGCCTTCTTTTCCACGGCTTTGGGCTCCGATGCCACCTTCAACTCGGAGAAGGATATCGTGCTCCATCTGGAGGTCCCTGAAGGAACGCCCGCCATGTATATGGAACAGCTCGCGTACTTCCCGGAACGTGAGTTGCTCCTGGGGCGTGGCCTCGAATACGAAGTCTCCCAGGTGGATCCGCCAGGCGACGACGGTCGGTGGCATGTGTACGGGGCGATCCTGCCCACGTCGAAGGAACAAGGAGAACAGTGATGAGTCGAGGACCGATGTCGGAGGACCCGCAGTTCCGGACTGTTTCGGCACCCGACGAATTCCCTTGGAAGACTCAGTCGGAGGTTCGGTTCGTCCCGGTTCAGCTGGATGGCGTGCAGATCGGCTACCTGTGGGCAGCGGTCACCGACGACGCGGCGGGGTTCGTCGCGCGTGGGGCGGCCGGGCGCGCAGCGCTCGTTGCGGATCTGGAGTGGACGCGGCGCCTGAGGTGGGCCAAGGCGAACGGGCTCACCCCACTGCAGGCCCTTCGGCACTGGGTCGGCGCCGAAGAGGATCCCAAGGCAGGGGCGGTTTCCGGTACCGAGGAAGGTGCTCAGAGCTTGGAGGCGCTGGAGGCCAGGGCGAGCTGATTCCCGCCCCGGTGATCGTCCGACGTCCTGGCCTCAGTCCAGCTGCTCCGTCGTCCCGTTCGGGTGGATCAGGAGGCGGATCGCGCCGCCGTAGCGGTTGTCGGTGATGGTGGCCGGGGTGGGGGCGCCGAGTTGTTGGGCGCGTTGCTGGAGGATCGCCAGGACGACGTCCTGGATGTCGCCGTACGGCGGCGCGGTGACCGGGACGCCGTCGATGAGGCCGGCGTTGGGGGAGAAGACGTGCACCTGGGCGTCCGCCGCGCCGGGGTTGGCGGCGGGCGGGGACGTGGGACTCTGGCTCGGGTACGGCGTCGGTTCGGTCATCGGGGGCTGGGGTTCCTTCCGGCTCAGGCGCTCTTCGCCTCTCCCCGCTCGGGGAGGAGGGAGCGGTCGACGTCGATGTCCTCGACGTCGATGTTCTCGACGTCGAGCACGTCCAGGACGCGAGCGTACGTGCCGCGTGAGAGGCGTTGCAGGCGGCCCGACTTGACCAGTGCCGACAGGACGTTGCTGATGGTCTTCGACGGGTCGCCGTAGACGCCAGCGGGGAGCGCGCGGAGCACGTCGCGGGCGGAGAAGGCGCCGGGGAAGCCGGCGACCGCCTTCTCGACGGCGGCGCGGATGCTGGGGGCGGAGGGCGTACGGCGGGCGGGTCCCGCTCCCGTCCCGACGGCCGGGTGGGCGCCGTGCAGGGGGTGTGCCGCCGGGTGGGGCGTGGGGGCGGCCGCCGGGTGCGGGAGGCGGTCGTGGAGCTCGCGCAGGGCCGTGCGGATCGTCTCCAGCGAGGTGTCGTCGGTGTCGTCCGACGTGGCCGCGAGCATGGTCGCGACCTTCTCTATGTTCGCGAGGGTGGCGGCCAGTTCGCGCAGCAGCGGCTCCAGGAAGTCGCGGCGCAGGGCGGCCACCGGGTCGGTGGTGGCGAGTTCGACGGAGACGGAACCGGTGAGGGGGCGCCGGGGAGGGAGAGGGGCGCCGTCCGCGTCCTCGGGGGCGTCGGCGCCGTCCGGGAGCAGCGACTCGACGGCCTCCCGTACGGCCGGAAGGTTCCGCGGGGATTCGGGGGCCGTGTCCGCGCCGCCGGGCATGCACGTCAGCAGGGCGACGAGCTGTTCGAGGCTGGTGAGCGCGGGCAGTGCGGAGCGCACCAGCGGGCCTAGCACGGCCTGCCGTACGGCCAGGGCGGGATCCTCGTACGAGAAGGTGATCCGTTGCCCGGCCTCGGCCGCTGCCATGGGTTCCTCGCTCCTGCCGTTAGACGGTCCGGATGTGTGCGACGGCCCGCCCTGAGGGGGCGTCTGTCTGTGAGTCGGCTGTGTGGTGGTGTGCGATTGCAACAGCGATGTCAACGCGGCGCGCGGCGGACGTTCCCTCAACAGGCGTTGATCATGGGCCAGTTGGCCCTGGAGCTGGTCGAACGCGTCGAGGATCCGCTCCAGTTCGGGAAGATCCGGTGCGGTCGTGCGCCGGTTTCCGGAGTGCGTCGCCGACGACTCGTCGGCGCGGGACCTCAGGCGGGTCAAGCGCCGGGGTACGGAGCCGGAGTCGAAGCGGACGGCGGCGTGGGCCGGCAGGTCGCCGTTCTCGTCGCCGATGTCGAGCATGCGGCGCAGCGCGCGCCGGTCCTCCCGGGTGGTGGCCGCCGTGTAGCCGTACGGTTCCGCGTACGCGACGGCGTCCTGCAGACATTCCGCCCAGAGCGGGCAGGAGGCGCACAGGTCGCGCGCGGTGCGGAGGAGGACGAGGTGCTGGCGGCGCTGGTCGGGGGAGACGCCGGCGGCGGTGGCCGTCGTAGTGTCCAGGCCGTAAGTTCCGTGAGGGTGCTCCGAGTTGTCCAGAAGCGGGTGCTGGAAGACGTCCGGCCTACGCCGGCACGGCAGCGCCGCGTCGGGTATGTGGGCGTCCCGGTCGACCGCCTTGCGGGCAGGTCGGGCGGGCAGCCTGGCCAGCGTCGTATGGCTTGCCATACGCATGAGTAATATCCCCCGTGATGATCTGTGATCGCGGGGGACTCTAGAACAAATTGTCAAACCCATGCAACGCATGTGCAAAGTACTGGCCGGAAACGAACAGTGACGCGACGAACCATTCACAAGAGCCTCAACTGTCCGCCGTTTTGCGGGTGTCGCGCCGACGCAGCCGCCCGAGGGCCCCGAGGGCCTTTCTGACCCGGGCCGTCATGGTCTTCGCGGATGCGCCGCGTACTGCCAGGACGCCGAGCACTCCCACGAATCCGATCGGCACGCCCGCCTCCGGGACGAACATGCCGGCGGCCGCTCCGATGACCAGGATCACATCGGCGATCACGACGGTCACGCCGCGCCTCCCCGGATGCTCCTTGACCATCCACGCACCCAGCAGCGCCATTCCGGCCAGCGCCCAGTATCCGAACGCGGCTGTCCCGGTCACGGCCGCGTTGGTACTCATCCGCGCCGCGTCACCCACCGCCGAGAAGTAGCCGGTGAAGGCGGTGGCGAGGATGGTCGAGGCGAGGGCGAGGAGGAGTTGGGCGCGGCGGCGGAGCAGCCAGACGGCTCCGCCGAGGAGCAGCACCGCGCAGACCATCACGAAGGACGAGCCGCTCTGCGAGGCGATCATGAACAGGGTGTAGGCGGCGGCCAGGCCGAACACGATGCGGGGGAGCATGCGGACGGCCCAGGGGTCGTTCCTGTCCTGGTGGAGGAGACGGAGGAGGGACTGCGTCCTGGAGGTGGTGCCGGTGGCGGATGTCCGAGCCTGTCGGGTGGCACTGGCCTCGGGACGGGGAGGGAGCGGGGTGTGGCTCATGGGTCGGGTCACGCCTCCATGCCCGCATCGCGCGACTGCGCGACGGCGGGGCGGGTCTGCGGGGGCGCCGCGGGAGTGTCGTACCCGTCAAGGGCGGCGACCTGCTTCGTCGGCGGGGTGACGCGGGGCAGGGCGTCCCACGTGCCGTTCCCGTACGGATCCGTGTGCTCGACCCGGGTCCCTGGCTGCCCCGGCGCGGTCGAGGCCGGATGCGGGCGGCTTCCCGGGGCCGTACGTATCCGCGGCCCTGCCTCGAACCACAGCGGGCGCCCACCGAAGCCCGCACACCAGTGGGCGCGCTTGTCCGCGCCCTCGGGGACGCCCGCCCACACCGTGGGCCGGTCCCCGCCGATGAGCCGCTGCATGTCCCCGACCAACTGGTCGGGGGTGCGGTCGGCGGTCAGGGCGGGCATGGGCGGCTCCTCGGGGTGGGGCGGTGCGTCAGATGGTCGGCTGCGGCTTGCTAGACGCGACCGCTCGGGCCACGGGGGTCCCTCGGGGGTGTGGGCTGCTGGGGCGCGGAGGGCGGCCGTGGGACGGACGGCTGTGGGACGGACGGCTGTGGGACGGACGGCTGGGCTACGGGCGCGGTGGGTTCGGAAGCCGCAGGCCGCGGAGTCACTGGCCGTGACTGCGGTTGTGGCTGTGGCTGTGCCTGGCCGGAGGAGTCACCTGTCCGGTTGGACGAGGTCGCTGCGCTGACTCGACCGCTGCTCCGGGTACCGGATCCCTCCTCCACCTTCGTCCTTGGTCCGTCTTCCTTCCTCGTCCCGGGGTCCGTCTCCTTCTTCTTGTCGAGTTTCTTGTAGCTCTCGTGCGTCGTCTGGGCGCTCTCGTACGCGGTCCTGTTCTTTTCGCGCTGGCCCATCTCCAGATAGCCGCCCTTCTGCAGCTTTCCTCCGAGGACCTTGTCGTCGAAGCGCCTGGCGGCGCCGCCCGCGACACGTCCGGTGACCCGGCCGGCGGCACCATCCTTGGGCTTCATCACACCGGCTGTCTTGTCGGCCAGCTTGAGGCTGCTCGCCGAGGCCGCGTCCCCGACACCCAGGGCATCGTCCGCGCCCGCGACCTGCGGCGAGAACTTCCCGGACAGCAGGTTCTTCAGCAGCATGACGACGGAGATCGTGACCAGCAACAGCATCAGCAGTTGCATGCCCAGCGGGACCGACAGCGGCAGGATCAGCTGGTAGAAGAGCAGCAGGATGGTCAGGATCACACCGAATCCGGCGCGCAGGACGAAGCTGTGCACGAAGGTCTGCCACCAGCCCCTGAGCAGCTTCTGCTGGGTCGGGTGGATCGAGATGATCGCGACGAGCGGCAGCAGGATGATCATGATGAGCGTGACCGAGTGCCACAGCAGCGTCAGCGCGCTGAGCACGACCACCATGATGCCGACGATGAGGGAGGCGATGAGCGCGTAGATCCCCATGGTGATGCGGTTACCGGGTTTGTGACCGCTCCACTGCTCGTACACGCGGGACTTCTCGTTCTTGGCGATGTAGTTGCGCAGCTCCCCGTACTGGTTCTCCTTGTGCTTCATGACACCGCCCTCCACCCCCGACCAGTCCTTGTAGTAGTCGAAGTTGGTCACCGACTGGACGTTGACCTGCTTGGCCCGCAGATCGGTGCACCGCGCCTTGTTTCCGAAATCACATGTGTCGGAACCCTTGTACTCCATGCGCTTCTTGCCCGGATCGCCGAACTGGCCGATGGCCCATGGGCGGAACGCCAGGGTGTCGTACATGGCGCAGCTGGATATCCGCATGCCGCGCTGCGGAGCGTTGGCGGCCAGGTCGCACGGCGGATCGATCTCGTCCACCGCGCCGCCCAGTACCGCCTCGGTCAATGCGGCGTTTCCTTGGGCGATTCCGGAGTCGGCGGTCTCGACCACGCGCGTGTAGTTGTTGTCGACGAGGAACGCCGACACCGCGATCACGACGAACGCGGCCCATCCCACACCCGCCCAGACCTCACGCATATCGCCCTTGCGCCACTTGCCGAACACCCAGATCCCGGTGAGCAGGATCATGGTGGGCACGGCCACCTGGAACACGTTCCTGTTCAGGCGGTCGACGACACTGTTCTTGCCCTCGACGGTGCCCTCGTACAGCGCGGCGAGAGGGCTGGGGTTGGAGGAGATCTCCTTGATGCTGATGGAGGCGCGGGTGATGAACTTGCTGAGGTCGAACACCATCTGGGCGATGGAGTTGTAGATCTCGTTCTGGACGCTGCAGTCGTCGTCGTCCGCGTTCTCGCCGCGCTCGCCCTGCTTCGCCTGGTCCTGACTCTGCTGGGTCGAGGCCCAGTTGAGACCCCGCATGGCGCCGAGTTCGTAGACGGTGTAGTCCCCCGGGTCGCCCGGCAGACGTACGGCGCCGGAGACGAGCTCACGCTTGCCGCTCCACTGCTGCACCGAGGGGAAGATGTTCTCCGCGGCGCCCGGCATGTCGGCCTTTTGGTTGATGCTGTCGGACGTCCAGTCACAGGTGTCGAAGATGGCGTTCGCCGACTGTGGCGTGGAGAGCGAGAGCGCGATCACGCCGAGTGCCACGAACAGTGCGGCGCGAGCCGCGACACCGGCATTGATCAGCGTTTTGAGGAGGGGGCGCCTCGGCCGGCGCCGTGCCGGGCGGTCGGCGCGGGGCCGGCTGAGGGTCAGCATGAGAAGTCCTTCGGAGCGGATCAGACGTCGGTGGGGATGTAAGTGGTCACTACACATCCGTCGACCTGCGCGGGCTTCTGCTCGTAGCCACTGGGGACCTTGAACTCGGGATCGCACGCCAGGTAGTTGAGGCCGGACGTCCTCAGTGCCAGGGCTGTCTGGTCGTCCTGCGGATACACCGCGAAGTCCTTGCCGATGAGGATGCCGCTGTAGCCCTTGTCCTTCATGGTCGTCTGGAACTGCTTCATGTCCGATATCAGCAGCAGTGTGTTGGGGTGGTCGTACTGGTCCATGCAGACGGCACGGTCCTTGATCGCCCAGACGGGGTCGGTCGACTGGTCCTCCTCGAGCCAGGCGGAATACCTCTCCGCCTGGGTGGAAGCGTCGTACTCCTTGCCCGTCTGCAGGTCCAGGCAAGCGGCGTGCTGGTTGAGGAAGTACTCGATGGACGCCATGTCCGAAGCCGAAGGCAGACCGCCGCTCGCCTCGCCGCCGCTCGTCTTCCCGCCGCCCTCCTTGTTGCCCGCCTCGGCGCTCGCCTTCTCGGAGGCCTTGCTCTTGTCGTCGTCGCCGTCGCATGCGGTGACCGACGCCGACACGAGGAGGAGGGCGCCGATGGTGAGTGCTCGTTTGATTCGCATGGTCCTTCTTCGCCTGTGGGGCATCGGGTGGGGGGATCGGCAAGCCCGGGAGGGCGAGGTCACACAGCGGCCGTCTCCGGGGCGGCCGGCCGTGCCGGGTCCTCCTTCATCTCCTGCAGGAACGTCCAGTCCCACACGCTCAGCGGCGGGTTGATGCCCTGCCGGGCGGGGCGGGTCGTGCCGTTGGTGTCCGTCGCCGCGAGGATCTCCTTGAAGACGAGGTCGACGGCGACCGTGCCGACGCGTTTGTCGGCGTCCCGCTGGAGGCAGACACCGGTGCGGAGCTCCTGGAGGGCGGCGATGACCTTGGGGTCGTTCTCGGGGCGGCCGAGCAGCGGGGCCACCAGGGACGCCTCCTGCGCGGACTTCTGCTTGAAGGCGAAGACCGTGTGGATCTGGTTGGCGCCACCGCTGCGGGCCTCGGAGTCCTCGATCTGGACGAGGTCGATGGCCTGCTGGGTGATCAGGACAGTGACCGCGAGATACGAGCGGCCCTGCTTCAGGGCTCGGCGCATCAGGTCGCGGCCCGACTCCGTGGCAGTGACGACGTACGCCTCGTCCACGAACAGCGCCTTGGGGCGCAGGCCGATCTCGCCCGTGACCGGGTTCTTCTCGTAGCCGACGTCGAGCATCTGGCTGCCCAGTTCCACGACCGCCATCAGGGCCGTCGCCGCGAGGCGTTCCGCCGGGTTCCAGCTGCGCGGGTCGGAGGCCGCGGGAGACTGGAAGCCGCGCAGGGTGATGACCGTACGGCGCTTGCGCATCGCGGAGAGCGGCTGCGGACGCTCGGCGAAGGCGAGACGGGCGTAGGGGAGCGTGCGCAGCTCGGTGAGGAGCATCTGCGCGAGCTTCAGGTCCTTCGCCGCCTCCCGGTCGTTCGTCGCGATGGCGTGGTCGTACGCCGCCACGACCTCGTCGACCACCTGCCACAGCGTCGGCCGCGGCACCTGCGCGTCGGCGTCGCGGGCCGTCAGGCCCTGGTCGACCGCCTGGCGGATCGCGGAGTTGTAGCGGCCGATGACCGTGGCCATCCCCTCGATGACGGGGAGGCGTACGCGCTGGTAGTCCTCGTCGCCGAGGAAGCCGCGCAGCATGGACTCGGCCAGCAGACGGCCCGCCGGGACGTCACGGGCGATGACCCAGGGGTCCAGGACGCCCGCCTGACCCTTGAGGAGGTCGACGACCTCGGTCTCCGCCCAGAACTCCGGGTTGACCGGCTGGAACTTGCTGGCCGGGGTGCCCAGGAGACCCGTCTCCGCGTCGCCGGCGAACTCCGGGTCGTTCACCTGGGAGCCGAAGGCCAGGTAGTAGCAGAGCTGGGCGAAGTCGGTCTTGGGGTCGATGACCAGGCAGCGGACGCCCGACTCCGACTCCTCGTAGAACTTCTGCAGGGCCAGGGAGGACTTGCCACCGCCGGACGCGCCGACGATGGCGAGGCCACCGCCGTCGTTGCGGGCCGGGCCCACGTGCAGCGAGTAGTGGACCGGCATCTTGCCCGCCCAGCCGACCAGGTTGCCCACCCAGCCGAGACGCTTGCCGGAGCGCTGCTCGGGGTTGTCGCCCAACTCCGTTCCGGCGGTGGGCAGTCCGGCGCCGAGCTGCTCGACCTCCTGGAGGCGGATGTACGGGGCGATGGGGAGCTTGGGCGCGTCACCCGGGAGCTGGGACTGGAGCAGACGCCACTGCTGACGGGTCGGACGCAGCAGGGTGACCTTCAGGTCCTGCTTGAACTGCATCTCCAGGACCCGGCGGCGGCGCTCCAGTTCCTTGACGTCCGGAGCCGAGATGGTGAAGCGGATCTGCGCCTCCATCCCCGGCATCTTGTGTTCCTCGATGTCGTCGACGAGCTCCTGGGCGCGGGTGACCTGGGTGGCCAGCTTGGTGTCGGGGCTGCGGCCCGAGTTGGCCATGTCGTTCATCTCGTCGACGAGGTTGCCGCGGATCTTGTCGGCGCGGTCCTTGAACTTCAGGTACGGGATGAGCGTGAACCGCATGTCGATCTCGACGGGGAACTCCACGTGCTGGGCCGCGTACCGCGCCCACGCCGTCGACTGGCGGAAGCGGGTCTCCGCCGGCCAGTTGGCGGCGACCAGGGTGGTGGTGTAGCTGGTCTGCTGTTCGCCGGTGACCTCGTCGTACTGATTGAGGACGATGTGCGTCTTGCGGTTCTCGCCGGAGAAGTCGACGACCAGGTCGAAGGCGTTGGGGCCCCAGGCGCGCGAGCCGAGCACCGGCTCGGGCGGGACGGGCAGGTCGCCGTGGAGCGGCTTGCGGATCAGCCAGACGAGCTCTTCGCGGGTGAGGGGGGTGCCGCGGAGGTTCTCCAGGCTCTCGTGTACCTCGGACGCCACCTGCGTCCACTCCGCGACCACGGACGGGGACAGGTACTCGTCAGCGACGCCCGTCGCGGCGGCGGCGACCTGGTCGGCGGCACCACTCACGCCGCTGAGCAGCCCGGCGTCGTCGTGCGGCTCGTCGTCCTGGGACATCACGCCCGTACCGCCGCCGGTGCGCTTCACCGAACCCAGCTTCACCAGCAGGATGTTGCGCTCCCGCTTGGCGCCGATGCGCTCCTGGTACTCGGCCTTGCGCAGGTTGTACGCCTTGTAGTTGTCGGTCGGGTCCCAGGCGATCGCGTTGAGGTCCTCGGCCCAGGTCAGCGCCGTGATCGGCTGGTACACCTTGCGGTAGTGGCACTCGACGTTGCGGTCGCCGCGGGCGAGGTTGAGCAGACCGCGGGGCGGACCCTCGGCCATCGCCTGCAGTTCGGCGGCGTTCAGGTACTCGTCGATGGCGGTGGGCAGGACGAGGCCCGTCCACACCGAGTCGCCGTGGACGAAGATCATGTCGTCGGCGTAGCGGTACGGGAGGCGGAGGTCCTCGCGGCGGGCGGAGGCCGAGGAGCCGGACGGCTTGGAGCGGGACGAGGACGAGCGAGTGCCGCCCCCGCCCTGGCCCTGCTTCTTGCCCGACGAGGCGGCCATGATCATGGCGACCACGAAGAAGGCGGCCGCCCCGCCCAGAAGGATCATCATGAACATGGAGGAGTCACCTGCGGTAAATCGAGGTCGGTTGGCGGTGGGGCGGTGTTGCTGCGGTGGTGGACCGTCGGGACGGCCGCTGCCGGGCCGAACGGTGGTTCAGCGGTGTGCGGAGAACGCGCTGCCGCGTTCGGCCGCGGTCCGGCGCGCGGTCTCGTAACGCTCCTGCCAGCGGGGTGAACCGGGGTTCCAGAGGATGACCTGCCAGTGCAGTTCCTCCGGTTCCTGGTCGGCGGAGAGCCCCTGCAGCCGCTTGGGCTGGAACCACCAGTCGGTCCACACCACCAGTTGCTGGCTGAGGGTGAGCGCCGAGGGCAGGGGCCGGCCCCAGACGAAGTAGACGGCGAACGGCGGCCCGAAGTAGAGGATCGACGTCCACATCGACATGCCGAGGAACGGCAGGAACGCCGACAGCGTGAACAGCGCGATGAGCCAGACCAGGCCGAAGCCGAAAGCCGCGCCCAGCGCGGGCAGCAGCAGTCCGGGCAGCGGGATGTTGCCCCAGTTCCAGATCCGCTTGGGGCGGTTGACCAGATCGGTGTGGTCGTACGCGACCAGCGGCTCCGGGGCCTCCTGGGCCATCGCGGCTGACTCCCCTCGTTCCTCAGGCGTCCGATGAGTCGTCAGTCGTCAGTTGCCCTGGCCGCCCTCGCCGCCGCCGATCTGGCTGCCGAGGTCGATGAGCACACCGGCGAGGCCGCTGGCACCACCGATGATGAGGGCGGCGAGCGCGATCATGCCGAAGCCCTGGAAGGCCTCGCGCATACCGTCGCCGCGCTTCATCGACAGCAGCATGCGGATGCCGAGGACGAGGAGGGCGATGACGGCGACCATCGTGCCCACATTGGTGAGGATGTCCTGGATCTCTCCGAACATCGAATCCAGGGTGGCTGCCAGGTACACGGGTGGTTCCTCTCGATCAAAAGTGAAAAGCGTGGTGAAGAGCGTGGTGAAGACGGACGCCGGGGTCCCGCTCAGTTACTTGGCTCAGGACTTGTCGGACTGCTTGTCCTTCGAGGACTGCTTGTCCTTCGGTGACTGGGGGGACTTGGAGGTGGACGGGGACTGGGACGGAGTGACCGCGTCGCCCTCGTCGGACTCGGCGTCCTCCTCACCGGGCGCGGCGGTCTCCTCGTCGGTGTCGGCCCGGCCGCCCTCCGCGTCCAGCACACCGCCGCGGACGTCCTTGATGAACCAGCCCTGCGCCGTGCTCACCACGGTCATCCGGTACGAGCGGTTCACGGCCCCGCCCGCCGGGTCGGTCCACGCGACCACCACCCGGAGCTGTACGGCCTGCCCGTCGGCGTAGGTGTACGGGTCGGTGCCCTGGACCTTCGGCGGCACCAGCGCGTCGACCTCGCTGACGGTGGGGTCGGACAGTTCGCCGGACAGACCGGTGGTCGCGGCCTGTGTGGCGTCGGACGTGGTGAAGCGGGCCATAGCCGTGGTGTCGGACGCGCCCCATGCCTCGAAGTAGCCCGGCAGCACCTGCTCCCGCAGCTGGTCGGACAGGGTGTCGTCGACGACCTCGGCGTCCTGGTCGACCGGCGGCACATCCGCGCGGGGCGGCAGCGGCATCTGGCCGACGTCGCCCGCGACGCGCATGCCCTCGCCGGTCGCGAGGTCCTTCACATAGACGGGCACGGTGAGGGTCGTCAGCTTGCCGCCCTCGCTGCGGACCTGGACGCCCAGGTAGCGGCCGTGGTCGCCGTACTCGGACAGTGTCTCGGCGGTACCGTCCCAGGTTGCGGAGACGGCCTTGCTCGTCCCCTTGCCGTCCCAGCCGCACTCGCCGTCGACGCCGGCGGAGGCGTAGCGCGCGAGGTCGTCACGGCGCGTGGAGGCGGTCTCCGGGGAGTACGTCATGCACAGCATCGCGTACTGCTCGGCGAAGGTCGCCGCCTGCCGGGTCGGGAACTCGGTGAGCCGGTACTTGGCCGCGTCGGCGGGGTCGAGCCCGGCGGTCGCGGGCGTCGACGACTTGCCGATCACCAGCCCCATCACACCGCAGGAGCCCAACGCGAACACACAGGTGGTGATCAACAGGGTGGCGCGGAGGGCGACATGCGTCTTGCGGCCACCGGCGGGGACACGGCCGCCGGGCTTGGGGACGCCGAAGTCGCGGGCGGGGGTGGGCCTGGCGGCGCCCTGGGCGGAGGCGGCGGGCCCGCCCGCCGGGGTGGGCCGGGCCGAGACGGGGGTGCCTGCCGTGCCGGTGGGCCGGGTCCCGTGCGTGAATGCGGAGCCGGCGGGAGCTGGAGCCTGGGGCGCGGCGGCGGTGCCGGGGGACGCGACCGGGGTGCCGGCGGCCGGGGGCGCGGAGTGGGCGGCCGTGGCGGGGGCCGGCGCCGAACCGCCCTTCTTGCGCTGCTCCTTCGCCGCCTTCTTCTGCTCGTACGCGGCCTTGCGGGCCGCCCGCTCCCGCTCGCGCTTCTCCTTCTTCGACTCACTCGCGGGGCGCGTCTCGCGAGGCGGGAGCGCCGGTACGGCGGCCTGTCCGGCCTGGGGCGTGTTGCGCACCCAGGCGGCGGCGACCTGGGCGCGGGCCGCGTCGGAGGGAAGCTGCTGTGGCTGGGGGTGCGAGGACTGCGGGGCCGGCGACTGGGCCTGGTGCGGGGCAGCGGGGTGCTGCCCTTGGCCCTGCGCCTGCCACGCCTGCTGCTGCGGTTGCTGGGGCTGTTGGGGAGGACCGAAGGACCCTGGCTGCCCGGAAGGCTGGCCTCCGCCGACCGCGCCAGCAGGGCTGTTGTGGTCTGTCATCGAGTCGGTTACTCCAGCGAGTCGGTTCCCCGTCCGCCTGGGCGGGTCACGACCGCGCCGCACGACGGGCCCTGGCCCAGCCAGGTGCGTTGGCAGTGTGACAAAGACCTGTCACGGGACCGCCGCCACTTTCCTCGCCGGGAGACCGGGGATTCCCGTTGAGGCCGGTTTCGGGAAACCGGCCGGGAAATGTGTCAGGGACACGCCGGGAAAGTGGGCTCGCTGTCCTGACCCGCCTTGGGCCCACAATGCGCGGGGCACGTCCGCCGTACGCACGATGCCCGGAACACCCTGCACCCGACGGACCCGGCGAAGGACGAGAGTTGACCGACCAGAGCGGGCACCCGCAGCAGCAACCCCAGCCCGACCCGCGCACCTGGGGTGCTCCCCAGCAGCCCGCACCGGTCCAGCGGACGCCGCCGGTCCAGCAGGCCTGGCCGACCGAGCAGACCCCGCCGGCCGAGCAGGCGCCTGCCCCGGTCCCCGCCGCGGTCCCGGCTCCCGCTCCCGTCGAGGCTCCGGTTTCCGCCGCAGTACCGGCTCCCCAGGTCCCGCAGGCCCCGCAGGTCTTCCAGGCCGACCATGCCTGGGTCGACGGCTACGAACCCGGCAATCCCTGGCAGGCACGGTTGTGCGTGGAGACGCCGTACGGGACTTTCACCTATCCCCTCACCCCGCACACGATTCCCGAACTCCTGGAGCAGATGGTCCTGGTGGCCCAGGAGCAGCAGGGCCTCCCGGTCGGTTTCGACGCCGACCCCGAGACGGGGGCGCTCCCCGAGGGCGGCGAGGGCGTCGATGAGGACCAGCAGGGTCAGGCCCCCGGCCTCCACGGTGGCCGTGCCGCCCGGCTGACCGGCTGGGCCCTCGTCCACGATCTGTGGGAACGCGAGGATCCGACGGCCCGGATCGTGATGGGCGCGGTGGTGGTCGTCCTGCTGCTCCTCGGCATCGTCCTGACCTGACCGACCACCGCCCCCGGTCCCCGAACCGGCAGCCCGTAGGAGTGGAGCGATGAGCGGTACCGAAGTCCCGTCCGAGCAGCCGGAGTTCTACTTCGCGGACGTCTACGTCTTCGTCTCCGACTATCTCGCCCAGATGGTCCGCCGCCGGGTCAACGGCTCGTCGGCGACCTGGTGCCCCCGGTGGTGGGAGCACCCCGAGGCCGGCGCCCGGCTCTCCGCGCTCTGGCTGGCCTGGGAGCACCTGCGCCAAGACCCGGCGCTCGGCATGTCGACGTGGTGGCTGCACCATGCCGACCCACATCTGAGGGTGCTGATGGACGCCGACTCGGGCCCGTTCGCGGCGTGTTCGCCCAAGGACGGGCATACGGCGTACCCCTTCGATCCGCTGCCGGTGGATCCGCGGCCGGAATGAGGGCCGTGGACACGTGCGACAGGTACGGCACGTGTGACGGGTACGGCACGTCGACCCGTACGCGAGGACGGGCGCGGTGAACCACTCGGAGCACGGGGCCAAGTAGGAAGCCGCAGAGCACGCACAGCGCATCCGGGCGGACGGACGCGCATGCCCTCGGCGTCGACGGAGTGCCGGGCGTCTCGATGTGCCCGGTGACCTGGCCCATCGGAGAGCGCCCGGTTACCTCGCCCACGGAACCGCCGTGATGTGGGCCCGGCCCGCCGAGGAGGAGTGATACGGGGTGTCCGCAGAGGCGGGCGCGTCCGTTCGGGCCTCCGCCCGGATGTCCCGCTCTTTCCCGATGTCGCCCCGCACCTTTCCCGCCGGGAATTCCCCCGACTCTCCGCACCACACCTCCCCCTACCGTGTCCCGGTCACCCGTCGACCGCCGTACCGGCTCACCACAAGGGAGGCGCGAGAGCGTGGAGTTGCCTGAGGAGAACAAGCGCACGGGGCTGCTGGCCCTGGGAGTGCTCGGTGTTCTCCTGATCGCCGTCCTCACTGTCTTCACGGTGTTCGACGGAGACGACGGAGCCGGCGGAAGCGACGAGAACGGTGGCTCCGCGGCCTCCACCGCGAGTCAGAGCGGCGGGACGGGTTCAGGCGGACAGGAGACCTCCGACGCCGACGAGGACACCGAGGACGGGGGCGGAAACGCGGCGACCGTCCCGATCGTCTCGGTCGCCGAAGCCACCGAGGCCCACGAGATCATGACGCGGTACATGGCCGGCATCAACACCTACGACCACACGGCCGAGTCGGCGGCCTGGCGGGCCCCGCTCCTGGAACTCACCGTGAACGACGCGCGGATGAAGGAGCTGACCGCGCTGCCCACCGGCAAGGCGTGGGCCACCTGCCAGGCCGGGCAGTGCACGTCCAAGGGCACCGCCGTCGTGGAGCGCGACGCGGTGATCTCGGACGACCTGGTGCGCGACAGCGGCCGTTCCATCTCCAGCCTGGTCGCGGTGAAGGCCACGCGCACCGAGGGCGGCGAGACCACCACCGAGTCGAATCAGTGGCTGGTGAGCGTTCAAGAGGTCAACGGCAAGTGGGTCGTCTCGGGATTCGACATCTTCGGGCTCGGTGACGTGGGCGCCTCCGACGACTCGGGGGCGTGACGCGCGATGGTTGCTCCGGCGGTACTGGCCGCCGCCGCCAAGGCGGCGAAGGTCGCCAAGGCGGCCAAGGCGGTGGCCCAGGCCAAGAACGGCTCGGGCGGCGGCGACAAGAAGAAGAACAACAAGAAGTGGCTGTGGATAGCCGCCGGTGTCGGTTTCCTGCCCCTGGCCGGGATCGGCACCCTCGTCCTGGTCCTGCTGGGGTCGCTCCTCGGCGGGATGGGCGCGGGAGCCGCCGCGGCGGCCTGTGACGACTACGCCGACAACGCCGAGGCCGGCAACACCGACGACGCGGCGGCCACCAACCCGGTGATGCCGGCGGGCAAGATGTACATGCCGAGCACGACCGCGCGCAACGAGATCCCGCCGAAGATGATCCTCGCCTCCATGCGCGCAGCCGCACGCTACGACGGCCTCGACTGGACGATGATCGCCGGGCAGATGTACCAGGAGACCAAGTACGGCCAGGACCCCTCGGCCGCTCCCGGCGGTGCCAACTCCCTCGGCTACATGGGCATCCTGCAGTTCGGCAAGCCGGCCTGGACGGACTACGGGGACGACGGCAACGGCGACGGCAAGAAGGACCTGTACAACATCGACGACGCGGCCTACGCCGCGGCCAACTTCCTGCACGCCAAGAAGGCGGAGACCCAGCCCTTCAAGGCCCTGCAGATCTACTCCGGTTCGTCCTCCTCCAACAGCATCTACCCGCGCGTCGTCCTCACCCAGTCCGCCCGCTACCGAGGGGTGCTGACCGGCGACAAGGACCTCATCAAGCGCTGGTACGCCCATCTGAAGGAGACGATCGAGAAGAACCCGGACTTCCCCACCCTGGGCAAGCAGTCGGACATCCCGGAGCCGGTCGGCAACAGCGCCCAGCCCAGCCGGGCCCTCAGCATCGCCGCGACCCCGGCCCGCTCCTGGTCGACACCGCCGCTGGACGACGCGGGCGACGACACCACCACCGCGATGTCGCTGGCCGCGTACTCCACCGACACGACGACCCTCGCCCTCCCTGTCGCCAAGCCCATCCCCGGTGGCAAGGACTGGCAGTGGCCCATGAAGCAGGGCACGTACCAAATGGGTACGCCATACCACAAGCAGGGCAACATGTGGAGCCTCGGCTACCACACCGGCCTCGACCTGGTGGCCTCCAGCGGCACCCCGATCTACGCCCCGGCCGACGGCAAGGTCGTGGCCGCGGGCCCCGGCGGGTCGTACGGGAACATGACGAAGCTGCAGCACGCAGGCGGCGTGATCACGCTCTTCGCGCACCAGACCTCGATCAAGGTGTCCGCCGGTCAGTCCGTCAAGCGCGGTGATCAGATCGGCACGGTCGGCGCGACCGGCAACGTCACCGGGCCACATCTGCACTGGGAGGTCCTCGTCCCGGGCGTCGACAACCCGTTCGTCGGCGGCCAGGACCAGGGCCCCGGCATGGTCGACCCCGCGGCGTGGATGGCGGGCCGGGTCACCGCCAACCCCGACTACGGCACCGTCCCCGGGGACAGCGGCAGCGAGGGCCGGAACGCGCAGTACGAGGAGTGCGCCGAGGACAACGGCGGCGCCGCCGTCGCCCCCGACGGCGCAGGAGCCTCCGGTGTCCTCCCCGACTCCGACGACCCGGTGATCCGGGCGGTCCTCGGCTGGGCGCAGCGCGGCATCGGCGTCCCGTACGTGTACGGCGCGCCGCGCCTCCAGGGCCGGAACCCGACCAGCTTCGACTGCTCCAGCCTCACGCAGTGGGCGTACTACATGGCCAGCGACGGGAAGATCAACATCGGTGCCACGACCCGTGATCAGGAACCCCGGCTCCGCAAGTACGAGGTGTCGCTGTCCGAGGCACAGCCCGGTGACCTGATCTTCTTCCGGCCCGAGGGCGGCGGCTTCTCCGGGCATGTGGGCATCGTCTGGGATCCGAAGACCAAGAAGATCATCCACGCGCCGCGTCCCGGCAAGTCCGTCTCCTTCAGCACCTGGGACGTCCAGGACGAGATCACCGGCGTCTACCGCGTGCCGATCCCGGCCGGCACCAACGTGGTCGAGGGCGACGGCAAGACCGGTACGGAGGACGCGTGAGGCGCACTCCGTACAAGCCGTACGCATCCCCGCACAGACATCAAGGACCCCACGGAGCCGGCAAGTTGACGAAGACCCGTACGTTCCTTGTCGCCGGGACGATCCTGTCCCTCGGGCTCGTCACCGCCTGTGGCGGGAACACCGATCCGGAGGACGCGGACGCCACCGGCGAGGCGAAGCCCAAGGCGTCCTCCTCCGCGAAGAAGGGGACGGGCCCGGCCTACGAGGGCGCCGAACTGCCCGGCCTGTCCGCGGAACCGGCATGGAGTGTGAACGGCCGAGGTCTCAAGGGTTGCGCCGACGACCCGGCCGAGGCCGCCGCCACCGAGGTCGTCAACTTCGACGCGCAGACCTGTGTGCTCGGGGACGCCGTGGTCCTGACGGAGGACCTGTCGGAGTCGTCCCAGGCGGAGGCGACGGAGAGCCGCTTCCGAGCCCGCCTCTACGACCCGGCGACCGGCGAGGTCCGCCGGACCGTCGATGTCACGGTCCCGGCCGAGTGGCAGGGCGGTCGCGACCGTTCCCTGGACCAGTTCATGCAGATCTCCGAGTGGAAGGACGGCTCCCCGGCCCTCCTGGTCGTCTCCGGTGACGTGGTCGAGGGCGACGGTCTGAAGAAGGCCTCGATCACCACGACGTACACCATGTACGCGCCGTCCGGGAAGGAACTGGGCAGCTCCACCCTCAGCGGTGAGGACGGCTCCGTTCTGACCGTCGAGGCGGGCCATCTGCTGACGAAGGAGGCGTACAAGAGCGACACGTACACCCCCATCGGCGGCGGTGCCCCCGTCGAGGTCCGCGACCGCGGCCTCGATCAGGCGCCGCTGGGTGCCGGGTTCGGCTACCGCGCCGTCTCGACCTGGTCCGTGGTCGACGGGAGCGGCAGCCGGCTGTCCGTCAGCGACCGCCTCACCGGCAAGGAACTGTGGAACCTGGAGGATGTCGACCGCCCGGCCGCCCTCACCGATGTCGAGGACTCCGACGATCTGAAGGTGCGACTCCTCCCGCTCACCGACGACAAGGGCATCCTCGCCTGGGAGCAGCCGGGCGACGACGCGGACGACGAGATCCTGACCGTCGTCGAACTCAGGACCGGTCGGCTGATCGCCGAAGGGCCGGCGCAGGATCTCGACCAGAAGTCCCGTGGCTGGGGCAGCACCGTCCTGTCGCCGGACGGCGGCACCGTGGTCACCCAGTTCGGTGGCGGTGCGGTCGCCTGGAACACGGAGACGGGCGCCGAGCTGTGGCGGCAGGAGGAGGACGAGCACATCATCACGCCCCTGGGGCTGACCGCCGGGGGCGTCCTCTACGCCTCCGTCGACACCATGGGGATCACCGCGTTGGAGCTGAAGACCAAGAAGGTCCTGGCCTCCGACCTCGCCCCGGATCCTGTCGCCAACCTGACCGCGGACGCCGAACCCCTCCAGTTCACGACTGACGGCTACGCGGTGCTGGCGCAGACGGACCTCTTCGTCTTCGCCCCGGAAGACAGGCAGTAGTCGCGGAAGAGAAGCCGTAGACGCCGCAGGCGCCGGGGCGACCGCAGCCCCGACCCCCACCCCCAGAAAGGACGGACCCGCGGGTGACCGCAGAACAGCAGAAGAAGCCCCGCGCCGAGGACGACTGGACGATCGAGATCGTCATCGTGGTCGCGATCGTGCTCCTGGGTGTCGTCGGGGCCTGGCTCGCGGCGAAGATCGGCGCGCCGTTCGCGGACGCGCCGGCCCCGGCGTCGAACCCGCTGACGTTCGTCGTCGACCTGGTCAAGGGCGACTACAGCTGGCCGGGCTCCCCGGCCAGTGCCGTCGCCGCAGCTGAGGCCGTAGTGCTCGGCATCCTGGGGACCGGCGCGTACCGGGTGGTCCAGCGGTTCAGGAAGAAGCCCAAGGTGGACGGGGCGGCCCAACACCTCGCCAAGGGTGAGGAGTTGGGCAAGCTGACGATGAAGGGCGCGGCGGCCACGGCCGAGCGGCTCGGGGTGAAGGCGCAGACCCCGGGCGTCTTCATCGGACGGTCCGTCAAGGGCCGCCAGCCGCTGTTCGGTTCGTACGAGGACATGCACGTCGACATCTGGGGCCCCAGGACCGGAAAGACGACCCGCCGGGCCGTCCCCGCCATCCTCGACGGACCCGGCGCCGTCCTCGTCACCTCCAACAAACGGGACATCGTCGACTCCACCCGGGGCCCCCGCTCCGCCCGCGGCCCCGTCTGGGTCTTCGACCCGCAGCAGGTCGCCGCCGAGACACCCAGCTGGTGGTGGAACCCGCTGTCGTACGTCACCGATGTCGCCAAGGCCCGCAAGATGGCCGACCACTTCGCCAGCGGATCGCGGGACGCCAACGCCTCCACGGACGCCTTCTTCGACCCGGCCGGCCAGGACCTGCTCGCCAACCTCCTCCTCGCCGCCGCCTGCGGCAAGATGCCGATCACGCAGATCTACACCTGGCTGTCCAACCCCAAGGACGACACCCCGGAGCGGATCCTGCGCGGCTCCGGGCACACCATGGCCGCCGACGGCCTCAACGGTGTCCTCACCGCCCCCGACAAGCAGCGCAGCGGCATCTACGGCGTCGCCCAGCAGATGGCGTCCTGCCTGATCAACCCCGAGGTCAACCGCTGGGTGACCCCGCCCGCCGACCCGAACGCGCCCGAGTTCGACCCGCACGCGTTCGTCCGCACCGGCGGCACCCTGTACTCCCTCTCCCGCGAGGGCCGGGACTCCGCCGGACCGCTCGTCACCGCGCTCACCGTCGCCGTCGTCGAGGCGGCCGAGGAGTACGCCACCACGCAGCGCGGCGGCCGTCTCGCACTCCCGCTCGTCGGCGTCCTCGACGAGGCCGCGAACGTCTGCCGCTGGCGCACCCTGCCCGACCTGTACTCCCACTACGGCTCGCGCGGCATCATCCTCATGACCATCCTCCAGTCCTGGGCCCAGGGCATCGAGGTGTGGGGCGAGCGCGGCATGGAGAAGCTGTGGTCCGCCGCGAACATCCGGGTCTACGGCGGCGGCGTCTCCGACACCCGCTTCCTGGGCGACCTCAGCGAGCTGGCCGGCGAGTACGACCAGCGCGAGTACCAGGCGAGCCGTGAGTCGGAGTTCGGTGGCTGGAGCGGCAACCGCACGGTCAGCGAGTCCGTCAGCCGCCAACGCGTCCTCGGCGTCTCCGACCTCGGCGCCATGCCCCCGGGCCGCGCCCTCGTCCTCGCCTCCGGCACCAAGCCGGTCCTCGTCGAGACCATCCCGTGGTGGGAGGGCCCGCACGCCCGCGAGGTCCAGGAGTCACTGCGCAAGTACGACCCCGGGGCGCGCTGAGCACGACTCCGGTGCGCGCCGAGCGGTCCGGGCCGGGAACGCCGACCTGGTGTTCCCGGCCCGGACCGTTTCGTCCGACCATGCGTGCCCTGAAGATCCGCCGCCCGGCTACGGGTGAGGGCGGGGCGGGGCGGTCATGCTGCCCCGGCCTCACCTGTCGTGCCTCTCATACCTCGATTCCGCCGCCCCGGGGACCCGAGAGGTCGGGCGGCGCCTGCTGCGCTCCGCCTGTTCGTCCCGGTTCGCTCTCTCCCGTACCGCGGGCCGGGGCGGGCGGATCCTGGGACACGCCCACCTGCCACAAGGGGGTCTGGCTGTCGGACGGAGCGGCGCCTCGGGGGCTCTCGACGCCGGCCTGCTGCTGTGGCAGGCCCACCTGCCACAGGGGCACCTGGCTGTCCGGCGGGGCGGCGCCTCGGGGGCTCTCGACGCCGGTCCGGTTCTGTGCCAGGCCCGCCTGCCACACGGGCGTGGGAGCCCCGGGTGGCTGATTCTCCTGCCCGGGCCCGTCACGCCACGCACCGATCTCGGGGCCCGGCCGCTCCGGCGTCGGCGGCGCCTGTTCCGGCGCGTCGGGCCTGAGCAACTGCCCGTTCGGCCCCTGTACGGTGCGGACCAGGTCCCGCTCCTGCGCGGTGAGCAGATTCCTGGGGTCCCGCTGCGGCAGAGGTGTCTGCTCCATCGCGGCCTGGACGGTGGCCTCGGCGGCGTGCTCCCAGGTGTACTGCTGCAAGATCTCGCGTATGCGGAGTGCGCCGGCCTGGCGCTGGGGGAGGTCCTGGCTCAGTCTGGCGATCGCCTTCATCCACGTGTCGGCACGGGTACTGCCATCCGTCGGCTCGGCCACGACGCACGCCCCGCCGATCTCCGGCGGGAACCGATCGGGATCCTGGAGGAACCGCGCGGCGCCGCTCTCCTCGTTGACCAGAACCGGGACGCCGTGGCCCAAGCCCTCGGACGCCACCATGCCGAAGCCCTCGTGCTTCGAGGGCATGATCATCGCGTGGGCGGCTCTGATGTCTTCGTTGAGCTCGTCCAGATTGCTCGTACGGCCCTTCACCGTGACGTTTCCACCGCTGAACTTCATGAGCTGCGCCGTCTCGTGTTCCAGCACATCGTCCGGAACACCGCGGACGGTGAGATGGACGGGAACACCCGCCGCATTCAGTTGGGCCACTGCCTCTGCGGCGTCCCTCACACCCTTGAGGGGGTCGTTCACCCTCCCCATGACCAAGAGGTTCAGCCTGTCCGGTGCGGGGTCGTGCTGGACCGGGTCGTAGATCTTGGTGCCCGGAACGAATTCGTGGGAGTGCGGCATACTCACGCCCTGCGCGGAAAGGTCCCTGCTCGCCTCTGCCAGGAGCGGGCCGACTCCGGCCACCACGTCCGAACGCTCCATCAGACCACGTTCGATCGCGGAGTCCCTGGCCGCCTTGGCTTCAGCCTCTTCGGGAGTCAGGTCCCTCACGAACGGAAGTCGCTCGGGGCTTGTATGCAGGAAGTGCACCAGACGTGCGTCCTGGTACCAGTTCTCGCGCAGCCCGGCAGCGGCCGGCCCGGAGAAGCGCGAGTGCCCGATGATGATGTCGTACGGCCTGGTCGCCGGGTCTTCCAGTCCGTATTGCTCCGGGTCCTGGCCGGCGAGCTGTGTCAGCCAGTCCCGCCGCTCCATCGGCTTCGGTTCGCCTTCGGCCTCGGGCCCGGGATCGATCAGGGGCGGGTCTGTCTGCACCACCCTCTGTATGCCGTCATGCTGGGGCATTTGGGAGTTGGCCGTGAACAGCGTGACATTGTGCCGACGAGCGAGAGCCTCGGACAACTCCTGATTGAATACCTCCGCACCCCCTTCGCCTCTGCCGCTGTTGTCGGACACGACGAGAATGTTGTACCGCTCTTCAGACATCGGTTCCCCCGAATTCCTCAGCCATCACGTTGTCCGTGTCAGAAGCCGTAGGTTTCTCGCAACTCGCGGCCGATTCCCTCGGAGATGAAGTCCGTCAGGTCGTAGGCGGAGAAGTGCATCCAGCCGGACTGGGCGCCCGGGTGGACTCTCGCGGAGTACTCGTCCAGAATCTCCGCCAGGATTCCCGCGCGAACGGCGGAGATGACGACGTGATCCGGGTTTCCCTTCTCGCGGAAGACGCGGCGCTCGCCGGGCTGTGGAGGCCTCGGCTTCCGCCCCAGCGCCACACTGTGGGCGAAACCGTCGGCCTCCGCCGCGACCGGCTCGGCAACCGGTCGGCCCTCAGGCCAGTCCACTCCTGCGACCGAGTGCACGCGCGGATCGATCAACTCGTGCCGTTCCCGCCAGAACTCACCGGACCTTCCGGCCAGGAGGCTCTGAAGCACCTGGGCGGCTTTGGCCATTTCGGGATTCACCGCGAAATCCATGGATTCCCGCATTTCCTCCACGGTGGGAATGTTCTCCGACGCCCGCCAGGCCGCCCGGGACATGGCTTCGTATCGTGCCTGCAAGTCGTCGACATCGGAGGGTCGGTGCGGCACCCGCGCCACGCTGACCGTACCGACCGGCTGCGGGGTCGGCACGGCCGCGCCGGTCGCCTCCCGCAGTTCGTCGGCCGCGTTGTGCAGAAGGCGACTCAACTCCGCCGTGTCCCCGGTGATCGTCACCGGCGGCCGCCCCGGCGCCAGTCGGTGGACCAAGTCATCGAGCGGGCCCGTCAGCACCACCATGTGGCTCTCCGGAACGACCACCGCCTGCCCCGGCACCAGGTAGTCGTCCGGATAGGGCTCCGTCCGGGACTCGTAAGGACCCGGATCCTCGACCATCCGGGCCGTCCACTCGGCGACCGCCTCCGCGAAGGTGATCGGCCGGTCGACAGGGCCCGCGGCCCGACGGGAGATCAAATGACGTACGGGGTCGGACGGTTCGCCGGCCTGTGGCGCGGGCCCCTCGGAGACGGTCAGTGCCGCCTCCAACTCCCGCCACGCCTCCCGGCGTTCCTCCGGCCACCCGCCCCCGGGGCTCTCCAGGCGCCATACACGGCTCTTCTGCATCCACATCATCCGTGCCGCCGCCGAGTACACGATGTCGTAAGCGTCGGCTAGCTGCATCTGGCCGCTCATCCCGGCTCCCCTTCACGACTGATCAAGTAACTCACATTCTCACACCACGCTTTAGGGAACCGGTGAAGGCGGAATCGGTGCGAGCAGGTTGTTCGGTGAGCATGGAGCGAAAGCCGAAGGCGACTCGACGTCCTTGATCCCATCCCATCCCGCCCCCATCCCCTTCTCGACAAACTGGAGAGCCTCCTGATCGGCCGTGCCGTTCTCATCGCTCTGGAAAGGGGGGTGCCCCGGCTCATGGTCGAGGCACTGCGCGGCGAGATCGTCTCGCCCTCCCCTCTCCCCTGTGGGAGATACGGCGCCTGCGCGTCCGGCACGGGATGACCCCGCGGACGGCGCTGGGCCGCTGAACCATCGGCGTTCGTGCCGCGTCTCACCAGGGGAAACGCGTAGGTCGCCGGTTGGGGAGGCACTCATGGCCATGGTCGGGCTGTTCTGGATCGCCGAGGACGGTGGGGTGTACGTCGGGGCGCGGCCGGAGGGGTACGGGTGTGGGGTGCGTCTGACGCGGGACTGGGTGGAGGGGCTCGGGACCGAACAGAGCGCCGTGTGGGGCTGGTCGGAGATCCGGTCGGTCGCCGTGCGGTACGTACGGATCCGGTCCGGCGCCCGACTGCTCGCCACCACGGCCGTCGACCTCGCCCTCAGCGCCGTCGCGGGGGGCGGTGATGCCGCTGCCGCGTTCGAGGTGCACCTGGAGACCGCCGACAGGACCGTCGAACTGAACGCACAGCTGGCCGCCTCCCTCGGCGGCTACGTCCAGTCCGAGTACGACCTCTCCGTCGCCCTGCTGGAGCGCCTGGTGGCGGGTACGGCGGAGGTCGACACCCTCGCGGAGTGGGGCCGCGCCCACGCCGCCGGGGGAACCCCGCGACGCGAGGAGCGGGAGGCCCTGCTGCGGACGTGGGCGACCGGGGGCTGAGCCGCCGGCCCCTCACGCCGCCGGCCTCCCGACTTCGCGGGAACCCCGTTCCCCTCCTCCACCGTCCCCCACAATGACCACTGGAACCGGGACACCGGAGGGACACATGACCGCACGGGACACCCCGCAGGGCGACCCATACGGCGCTCCACGGAACATTCCGCAGGGCGCTCCACATGACGCTCCACAGGACACCGCGCAGGGTGCTCCGCGGAACGTCGCGCGCGGCAGCGGCATCTCGGTGACCCATGATCTGGAGTCGCACGACTGGTCGAACGAGGAGACCGCGGCGTACGAGGCGGCCATCGAGGCCGTGAACGGCGCGGTCGGCGCCTACAGCGCGCTGATCGCGGCGGAGGAGGCCAAGGACGCCCCCGACGCCGCCGTCATCGGGGCCGCGCGCGCCGCGCAGGGGCGGCTGGCGAAGGAGCGCGAGCGGCTGCGCTCGGCCGACCGGGAGCAGATCGCCGAGGCCCGCGCGCACTACGCCCGGCTCGCCCGTGAGGTCCTGGCGGACCTCACATGACCGACCCGGCCGAACACCAGCCCCGCCCGGCTCCACCCGGGCCCACCGCACCCGCGCACGCGCCCACCCCACCCGCCCCTGTCAGCGCCCCCGGCCCCTCCCGTGTCATCGACCCCGCCGAGGTCGAGCGGCACCGTCTCTCCGACGTCGAGAACCGGCGGATCTTCCGCGAGCGGATCGTCCCCGACCTCCTGGAGGGCCGCTTCGGGCAGGAGACGCCCACCGTGGTCTTCCTGATCGGCCAGCCCGGCGCCGGCAAGAGCCGGGTCACCGAAATGGTGGCCGGGGTGCTCGACCGGCACGGCGGCTTCGCGGACGTCGACAGCGACCTCTACAAGCCCTACCACCCCGCGTACGCCCGGCTGATGGCCGAGGACGACACCCTGATGGCCGCCTACACCCGGGCCGACGGACGGGCCTGGATGGCGCAGGCGGAGGCGTACGTCCGTGAGCACGGGCTGCACGCGATCATCCAGGAGACCTCGCAGAACGCGGCGGCCGTGGAGGAGAAGATGCGGGCCTACCGGGACTCCGGCGCCCGTGTCGAGGCCCTGTTCATGGGCGTGCCACAGGCGATGAGCGACCAGGGCATCGTCAACCGGTACTTCGAGCAGCTCGCCGACCGGGGCCAGGGGCGGCTGACCGTGCAGTCCAACGCCGACGAGTCCTACGCCGGCATCCTCGAACTCGCCGACCGCGTCGACCGGGGCGCCCTCGCCGACCTCGTGAGCGTCTACCGCCGGGGCGAGAGCAAGCCCCGCTACAGCAACTCCCTCGACGACACCGGCCACTGGACCGGCCCGCCCGACCTGCGCCGGGCCCTCGCCACGGAGCGCGCCCGCCCCTGGACGCCGGTCGAGAGCGACTCCTTCGTCACCACCCAGCTGCGTCTGCGCGAGACCGCCCGGACACTGGGCCCCGAGTGGCCGGGCCGCCTCACCCGCATCGAGGACCAGGCCCGCCCCCTGCTGACCCCGACCGCGGCGGCCCAGCTGCCCCCCACCGCGACCTCGCCCTCACCACCGACAGCCCCCTCGGCGTCGCCCTCCGCCTCTGCGTCCCCCTCACCGTCCCCCTCGGCCGCAGCCGCACGCTCCCGCAGCACCCCACGCTCCAGCGGGCCCACCACCTCGCCACAGACACCGTCACAGCCCCCGCCACAGACCCCACGACAGATCCCGGGGCAGGGACAGACACGGGGACAGACACAGAGCCAGGCACAGGGACCGCGCCCCGCCCCCGGCCGGGCAACCCCTCCGCCGGGGCCGAGCACCCCCGACCCCCACCGGCGCGGCAGATAGCGGACGGCAGACGGCAGACGGTGGTGGCGGACGGCAGACGGCGGGTGGCGGGTGGCAGACAGCGGTGGCGGACGGCCCACGGCGGGCGGCTGACACCACCGGCACCACCGGCACCACCGGCACCACCGGCACCACCGGCACCACCGGCACCACCGGCACCACAGGCACCCTTCCGCCCACCCCGGCTGCCCCCTCGCCCGCCCCCCTGGCCGTCCCCGTCAGTCGCCCCCCACACGTGAGGTCCACCACCCACCCCCACCCCTCCCACCGACCGAACCAGAAGGCCGGCACCCCGCGTACGGAGACACCCCCGACCCCCGCCGACCCGGCCGCCCTCGTCGAAAGCCGCCCGAGGGCGCCGCTGGGCGAGGCGGCGGTCACCCCCCTGACCTGCCGCCCACTGCCACCCTCGGCGACCCCGCCCAGCCGCCCCCGGCCACCACCGCCAGACACCGCCAGAAACCCGCCCACCTCCCCAACACCCGGCGGCACGGCGCCCGTTGGTCACGGACGGTGTTCGGCGGCAGCCGTTGGCTCGTGTCACGTGAAGGCCGAGCGGCGACAGCGGGGGCCCTTTGCTTTACCCTCTTCACACCGAGACCACACAAGGCTGTTGTCATCTCGTTAAGTGATTAGTCCTTGACGCTGAGGTGATCACCGCGTTGGCTTTCAGCCACCTGGGTCGCAGTTGCTGCACCCACGCCCGGAAGGCCCTTGATGTGAACGCCCGTACCACCAGCAACACCCCTCGCAATATCCCCGGCATTCGTATACGTCGTCGCACCACCGCTCTGCGCCGTACCGCCACCGCCCTCGCCGCCTCGGCCGCGGCCGTCTCCCTCGCCGCCTGCGGGGTCGTGGACGTCGGCGACAGCGCGGAGGCGAGCCCTACGAAGGGTGACGACATCACGGTGGGCGTGCTGTTCCCCGACAAGGACACCAAGCGGTACGAGCAGTTCGACTACCCGAACATCAAGAAGAAGATCGCCGAGCTCACGGACAACAAGGGCGTCACCAAGTACGCCAACGCGGAGAAGGACCCGGAGACCCAGAACACCCAGCTGGAACAGATGGTGGCCGACAAGGTCGACATCATCATCGTCGACGCCGTGGACTCCAAGAAGATCGCGCCCGCCGTGCAGACGGCGGACGACGCGGGCATCCCGGTCATCGCCTACGACCGGCTGGCCGAGGGCCCGATCGACGGCTATGTCTCCTTCGACAACGAGCTGGTCGGCCAGGTGCAGGGCCGCTCGCTGGTGGAGGACCTGGGCGACAGCGCCGCCAACAAGATCGTCATGATGAACGGGTCCCCCGCCGACCCGAACGCCGCCATGTTCAAGGACGGCGCGCTCTCCGAGCTCCAGGACAAGGTGACGATCTCCGAGTCGTTCGACACCAAGGACTGGGACCCGGTCGTCGCCAAGGCGAACATGGAGCAGGCCGTCGAGAAGCTCGGCGTCGACAACATCGACGCCGTCTACGCCGCGAACGACGGTATCGCCGGTGCCGTCATCGACGTGCTGAAGACCGCCGGTGTCTCCAAGGTGCCGCCGGTCACCGGGCAGGACGCCGACCTGGACGCCGTGCAGCGCATCCTCGTGGGCGATCAGTACATGACCGTGTACAAGTCGTTCCCGCTGCAGGCGAGCGCCGCCGCCGAGATGGCCGTCGCCAAGGTCCAGGGCCGCTCCATCGAGTTCGACGCTCTCGCCAAGGACAGCGTCGACTCCCCGACCACCAAGAAGATCCCGGCCCAGCTGGTGCCCCCGGTCGCGCTGACCAAGGCCAACATCGAGGACACGGTCGTCGCCGACGGCATCTACACCGTCAAGCAGATCTGCACCTCGTCCTTCAAGTCCGCCTGCGCCGCGGCCAAGCTGAACTAGCCGACCCCAGCCCCCGCCTGTCCCACGGTCCTCTGGCCGGACCAGCCCTCGGCCATCCCGCAACCCCTCGGGGCCGTACCGCGCGAGCGGCACGGCCCCGCCTTTCTCGGCTTTCTCGGCTTTCTCGGCCCGACGTCCGTCCCGATCCCTCAGCCCACCCGCGTGAACTCGATCGTCACCTCCGGCGGCCCCCCGGCCACCCCCCGGTAGATGCCCTTGTGCGGGGTCACGTCGTCGTAGTCGCGGCCTCGGCCGACGACGACGTGGGACTCGTCGGCGGGGACGCGGTTGGTGGGGTCGTAGCCGGTCCAGTCGCCGGCCCAGTACTCGATCCAGGCGTGGCTCTGGCCGGCGACGGGGCGGTGGAGTTCGGCCTCGCGTTCGGGGTGGAGGTAGCCGGAGACATAGCGGGCGGGCAGACCGAGGCCGCGGAGCATGCCGAGGGTGAGGTGGGCGATGTCCTGGCAGACGCCGGCGCCCTGGTCCCACGCCTCCGCCGCGCTGGTGTGGACGCCGGTCGCGCCCGGCACGTACGCGACATGGTCGGCGACCATCGACGACACCGCGACCGCCGTCCCGTGCACATCGAGCCCGGCGGACGCCTCCCGGGCCCGGTCGAGGAGCGCGGCCGGCAGCGTCGTACGGCCGGTCGCGCCCAGGTACTCCAGGAGGCGGGAGTCGGCGGTCGCGCGGTGGACGTCCGCCCAGTCCGGGGCGGCCGGGGGCGGCTCCGGCGGAGCCGTCTCCACCAGGCTGGTCGCGGTGATCGTCAGGTCGGAGTGGGGCTCGATCAGGTCGAAGCCGGTGACCTGGGTGCCCCAGTAGTCCCAGTACGACCAGGTGGGGGTGGACGGGTTCACCAGGACGCGGGCGTCCAGGGTCGTCTGGCCCGGGAGCGTCAGCGGGGTCATCCGGACCTCGTTGTGGGACGAGGCCGCGGGCTGCGCGTACGCGACGCGGGTGGTGTGCCGGATGCGTAGGCGCCGGGTCGCCTTCGCGACGGGGATCGGGGGTGTCAGGGGTGTCATGGGACTGCTCACGCGCCTTCCTGGGCCCACTCGACGGGGCCTTGGTACGGGAAGAACTTCTCGGCGACCGCCTCCGCCGAGGCCATGCACGCCTGCTGCAGATCGCGCAGCAGCGTGGGCAGTCCGGCTTCCAGGGACTCGGAGTCGAGGTATTCGAGATGGGTGCGCAGGGCGCCGATCGGCCGGCGGGCCGGGTCCTGGCGGGGGCGGCCGAGCGCGGCCAGGCACTCCTCCGCCGTGGTCAGCGCGTGCAGCGCCGAGCGCGGGAAGTCCCGGTCCAGGAGCAGGAACTCGGCGACCCTGGGGCTGTCGCCGAAGCCGCCGTACACCCGCGCGTACGCCTCGTCGGCGCCGCTCGCGCTCAGCAGGGTCGGCCAGTCGGGCGCGTGCGCCGCGTCCAGCACCCGTACCGACAGCAGCCGTACGGTCATGTCCACCCGCTCCAGGCTGCGGCCCAGCACCACGAAACGCCAGCTGTCGTCCCGGCTCATGGTGGAGTCCGCGAGCCCGAAGAAGAGGGCCGCGCGCCGGCGTACGAGCTCCAGATAGGCGTACGGGCCGCCCGTGCGGCGCGCGGCCGTGCGCTGGTCGGCGAGCGCGTGCCAGGTGGAGTTGAGGCACTCCCACATCTCGGAGGAGACGGCCTCGCGGGCGCTGCGGGCGTTGAGCCGGGCCGCCCCGAGCGCGCCCTCGATCGACCCCGTCGAGCGGGCGTCGAAGGCCAGCTGGTCCAGCACCTGCTGCATGTCGCAGTGCTGGTCGCCCGCGTCGACGCCGAGGATCGCGTACAGCGAGCGGCAGGCCGCGTCCTCGTCGCGCCAGGGGTCTTCGAGGAGGCGGTGCAGGTAGGCGTCGAGGATGCGGCCGGTGGCGTCGGCCCGCTCCACGTAGCGGCCCGTCCAGGTCAGGGCCTCGGCTATCCGGGAGAGGATCACGTCGTTCACTGCTGCTGCGCCCCTTCCTGTACGACCGTGCGGGTGCCGTCGGGTCCGAGCTGGCGCGGTGCCTTCTCCGGCAGCGGGCCGCCGGGCTCCTCGTACCGCTGCTCGGCGGGCCCCTCGGCGAGTACCCAGGTGTCCTTGGAGCCGCCGCCCTGGCTGGAGTTGACGATGAGGTTGCCCTCCTGGAGGGCGACCCGGGTCAGTCCGCCGGGCAGCACCCACACCCCGCTGCCGTCGTTCACGGCGAAGGGCCGCAGGTCGATGTGGCGCGGGGCCATCCGTTCGCCCGCGAGGGTGGGGGAGGTGGACAGCGCCACCGGCCGCTGCGCGATCCAGCCGCGCGGATCGGCCGCCACCGCCTCCCGGGTGCGCTCCAGCGTCTCCCGGTCGGCCTTCGGCCCGATGACGATGCCCTGCCCGCCGGCCCCGTCGACCGGCTTGATCACCAGCTGGTCGATCTGGTCGAGGACGGCCTCCAACTGCCCGGGTTCGTCGGGCCGGAAGGACTCGACATTCGGGAGAATCGGTTCTTCGGAGAGGTAGTAGCGGATGAGATCCGGGACGTACGTGTACAGCAGCTTGTCGTCCGCGATGCCGTTGCCCACCGCGTTGGCGAGCGTCACGTTCCCCGCCATCGCGGCGCCCATGATTCCCGGGCAGCCGATCACCGAGTCGGGCCGGAAGTGGAGCGGATCGAGGAAGTCGTCGTCGAGGCGCCGGTATACGACGTGGACGGGCATCTCGCCGCGTGTCGTCCGCATCCACACCCGGTTGCCCCGGCACACCAGGTCGTGCCCCTCGACCAGCTGCACACCCATCAGCCGGGCCAGCAGGGCGTGTTCGAAGTAGGCGGCGTTGCTGGGGCCGGGGGTGAGCACGACGACGCGCGGGTCGCCGATGCCGCCGGGCGCGGCGGCCCGTAGCGCGGCGAGCAGCTTCTGCGCGTACCCGTCCACCGGCACCACGTGCTGCTCGGCGAAGAGGGAGGGGAACACCCGGGTCATGGCACGCCGGTTCTCGATGACGTACGACACCCCGGACGGCACCCGGACGTTGTCCTCCAGCACCCGGAAGTCACCCACCTCGTCCCGCACGAGGTCGATGCCGGCGACATGGATACGGACCCCGCCCGGCGGCTCCACCCCGTGCGCGGCGCGGTGGAAGTGGGGCGAGTTGAGGAGCAGGCGCCAGGGCACGACCCCGTCCTCGAAGGCCCGGCACGGCCCGTACGCGTCCGCGAGGTACGCCTCCAGCGCCCGTACCCGCTGGGCCACCCCGCGCTGGATGAGATCCCACTCCAGGGCGTCCAGGATGCGCGGCACCAGGTCCAGCGGCCAGGGTCTCTCCTCGCCCGCGAAGGCGTACGTCACACCCCGGTCGGTGAACGCGCGGGCCATCTGGTCGGCCCTGAAGCGCAGTTCACCCGGCTCGATGGGCTGGAGCGCCGCCAGTACCGGCTCATAGGCGGTCCTGACCTCACCCGGCCGCTCAAACATCTCGTCCCACGCGTCGGCCAACGCGTACGCGTCAAATATGTCCGCCATGGCCCGACGGTAAGTGCGCTGCGTAACACACCGATCACCGGTGCGTTTCCGGCGCCTTGCGGGGGCGATCGCGACCTGCGGAAACGGAGGGTTTGAAGTACGGCCGGGCGGGGGAGTCGACGGTTCCCCGTCCAGACGGTGTCCGACGGTGCCGTATCCGCCCCGGGAGTCCCGCCCCGTGACGGGTGCGGGCGCCCGCCGTCCGCGCGCCCGCCGTCCGCGCCGACTTCAGCTTGTTGCAGAGCGCACTGCCTGAGGGGTGGAGAAAGGCGGGCGAAGCGGGAGTCATCGGGACGGAAACATGGCGGAGCCGTGTTGCGGTGCCGGTGCGGGCCGCGCATAGTTGCGCTCCGAAGAGGCTGGAACCGGGGGTGAATTGGGTGATGGCCGGGTACGCGACCGAGGAACACCCACACGGTGCCGACCGGCTCTGCGCCGCAGGGGACCGCGTGTACTCCAGAGCCGTACGGCGGGGCCGCGTCCCGCGCGCGGACGCCGACGCCGTGCCCTGCCTGCTCGAACTCGCCCTGCTGCACCCCGACCCCGACGACATGGGCTGGCTGGTGCCCACCTCCCCGCAAGAGGTCATGACGCGGCTGCTGCGCGGCGTCCACGCGGAGGTCAGCGCCAGTCAGGCCCGGATGGGCGCGGCGGTCGACGCCGTCGAGTGGTATGCCGGGCTCGGCAGCTCCCGGGCGCCGCATCCGGCGGAGAGCACGGCGATCCGGGTGCTCGACGGGCTGGCCCGGATCCGGGCGGCGATCGACGAGGCCACCGACCGCTGTACGACCGAGGTGCTGACCGTGCAGCCGGGCGGCATCCGGCGCGAGGACGAGCTGCGCGAGGGACTGCACCGGGCGCTGGCGATGTGCCGGCGGGGTGTGCGGATGCGGGACCTGTACACGCATGTGGCCCGGCACGGGCAGGGCCTGCACAACTACATGGAGATGATGGGGGAGTCGGCGGAGGCCCGCACCCTGGACGAGGTCGTGGAGCGCCTCATCGTCTTCGACCGCACGGTGGCCTTCATCCCCGCGAACCCCGACCGGACCATGGCCCTGGAGATCCGTCACCCGGCGCTGGTGGAGTACCTGGTCACCGTCTTCGAACGGCTCTGGCGGCTCGCCGTCCCCCTGGCCGTGTCCCTCCCCTCGACCGGGGTCGCGGGCATCACCCACCGGGAGCGGTCCATCGCGGCACTGCTGGCGGAGGGGCACCAGGACGCCGTCGTCGCCGAGCGCCTCGGCATCAGCGTCCGCACCTGCCGGGCCCACATCGCCCGCCTCTCCGAACGGCTCGGCGCGGCCAGCCGTACGCAGCTGGGCGTCCGCATCGCCGAGGCCGGCCTCGACGGCCCGCCCCGCGCCACCCCACCGGACGACCTCCCCGCCCTGCCCTCCCCTACGGTCCCGGTTCCCGCTCCAGAATCCCCGACCGCCCGATGAGACAGCCCAACTGCGCCCTGCTCCCACTGCCCGGCAGCGCGGCGAGCTTGGCGATGTGGACCGCTGCGATCAGGCACGGTGCCGCTGCGGCGTCCTCGGCGGGTACGTCCCCCTCCTTCAGCGCCCGCGCGTACGACTCGGTGCCGGCCCGGCCCAGTTGGTCGGGGCCGTGCCCGTGGGCGTCCGCGGTCACCTGCGGCTCCCTTCCCCCGACCGTCAGCTCTCCTGCTCCAGCATCCCCGACTGGGCGATGAGGTAGCCCAGCTGAGCCCTGCTGCCGCTGCCCAGCGCCGTGGCCAGCTTGGCGATGTGGGCGCGGCACGTGCGGACGTTCATGCCGAGGCGGCGCGCTATGGCCTCGTCGACGTGGCCTTCGACGAGGAGCTTGGCGATGGAGTGCTGGATCTCCGTGATGCCGTCGGGGGCCGTCTCGTAGCGGGCACCGGCGTTCAGGGGGACCGAGCGCCCCCACATGAACTCGAACACCTTGATCAGATAGCGGACGAGGCCGGGATGGCGAAGCTCCAGTGCCACCTGCCGGTCATCGCGCGTCGGGATGAACGCCACGGTCTCGTCGCAGATGATCAGCCGCTCGACGAGTTCATCGATGGTGCGGTACTCCACCTTGTCGTTGGAGAACTGATCGACGTACGCCTGTGTCTCGGGGCTGTACCGAGCCGTGTGCTGGTAAAGGGTCCGGATCCGCACTCCCCGGTCGGTCAGGGCCCTGTCGCGTTCCAGGCCCTGCTTGAGAATGTGCTCGAGGCGGCGGCCGCTCGGCTGCACCGTGAGCATCTCCACCTGGCACTGGACCGTGGCCAGATCGAGCGCCGCGTTGATGCGGTCGAGCCCCTCCAGCACCGTGATCGCATGGTCGGCCGCGGTGGCCTGGGCGCTCATGGCCATGAACGGCTCGAACACATTGGCCAGTTGAATGGAGAGTTGTCTTCGATCGGTGATTTCCTGCTCGATCGGGTTGAGCCGCTGAGCCAGGGCGACCGACGGGGGTACCGGACGCAGCCAGCTCGCGTCGTCGAGGTCAGGATGCAGCAGACCGAACTCCACCAGGCAGGGGGCGGACCCGACCTCCGCACGGGCGATGCGACCTGTCCGCAGGGCGGCGGCGTAGACACGACTGCCCTCCTCGCACAGTTCGGTCACCGCATGGGGATGTGTCGTATTAGTCCCACTTATCACCAAATCTCCACCCCCCAGGGTCCTGAACATGCAGGAACATGATGCATCGATTGTGTGGCCATGACGTGCCCGAATGCGCCATCGTCGTATTCGACGGGGGAAGAGGGGACCTTCAAGTGAGGACGAAGCCGACTATGCGTAACAGAATGCTTCGCTCGGTGCTTGTCGCCGCCTTCTCCGCCGTTGTGGCCTTCGGGACTCTGAGTGGCCTTGCTGGTGCGAAGGGTGATGACCGGACCGACGGTAGCCGGGGTTCGGTGCACATTTCCGCTGCTGCCAGCGACGAACACGACAGCAGCTGGGGTGTGACGCCCGCGCTGCCGGCCGACAGTAGCTGGGGCTGACCGATGACCACTCCTCCCGACGACCGTTCTTTCCGGCGCGAGATGGCCACCGCCTACCGCTCCGGTTGGCACTTCATCGACCTGGCCACCGCCATCCCCCACAGCGGTGACTCGTTGATGGTGACCGTGTTCGGCGAACCGGTGGTGGTGACCCGGGACGAGGACGAGGACATCCGGGCGTACCGGTGTCTGCGGCGACCGCGCGGCGCGCCGCAGCCAGTGCGGTGTGCCGTTCGGTACGGGATGGTCTTCGTCAATCTCGACCAGCGCGACCACCGGCTCGCCGAGCCGGAGACCCCGGCCTCCACGGCCGTATCAGCCACCCCCCGCAGTGCCTGAAGCGATTCCCCCGTCGTTTCAAATCGCTCAGGCGCTTCCCCCCGGCAGCGGCGTCACCGTGACCTGAACACGGTGACGCCGCTGCAGGTTTACGGGGACATTTCCCGATGTCCACCGGTATCGGCACGGGCCGACCCGCCCGCTCATCTGTCTGAAAAAAGGTCAACCGGAAGCGGACGGTCACCGTCAGCCCGCATTGACTCCCCTCGGCCTTCGTCGGCCCGGCCCCCTCGCCCGTCAGCCGCGCCCCAGCGCCCCCGTCAGTTCGATCTCGATCACGACGCGCAGCGGATTGGGCCGCGGCTGTCTGCCGTAGCGCTCCGCGTACCGCCGCTCCGCCTCCGCGACCCGCTCCCGGTCCTCGTGGATCCGGGCGAGCCCCTCCAGCGTGGCCCAGCGCGGGCCCTCCAGCTGGCACACCGCGACCCGGGCGCCCGCGTCCCCCGCGGCGCGCACATGGCGTGCCTTCGCGCTCCCCGTACGGGTGATCACCCGAGCGAGACGGGCCTCGGGATCGTATGTGACTCCGACGGGCACCACATGGGGGCTGCCGTCGGCGCGCAGGGTGGTCAGGGTGCAGAGGTGGCGCTCCCGCCAGAAGGCGAGGTACGCGGCGTCGGGGGCTCCGGGGTCCACTCGATAGGTGCTCACGGTCCTGGAATCTAGCGGGGAATCGGGTTACCCGGTCCCCGGGTCTCCGGGAAGCCTCCCGACGCCACCTTGAGTGGAATAGACTCAACTTTGTGCACGTTGCCAAAGTCACTGTTACCGACGGCTGACGTACGGCTGACGCAACGGCCGACGCAAGGGCTGAACGCAAGGAGGGAAACGCGAACGTGGACGCCGAGCTGACCAACAGGAGCCGGGACGCGATCAACGCGGCCAGCAACCGGGCCGTGTCCGAGGGACACGCCGACTTCACCCCCGCCCACCTGCTGCTGGCTCTGCTCCAGGGCCAGGACAACGAGAACATCACCGATCTGCTCGCCGCGGTCGACGCCGACCAGGCCGCCGTCCGCGCCGGCGCGGAGAGGATCCTGGCCGGCCTGCCCAGCGTGACCGGCGCCACCGTGTCGCCGCCCCAGCCCAACCGCGAGCTGCTGAGCGTGGTCGCCGAGGCCCAGGCCAAGGCGAAGGAGCTGGGCGACGAGTACGTCTCCACCGAGCACCTCCTGATCGGCATCGCCGAGAAGGGCGGCCAGGCCGGGGACGTACTCTCCCGGCAGGGGGCGGACGCCAGGAAGTTGCAGGAGGCGTTCCAGAAGGCAAGGGGAGGACGCCGGGTGACCACAGCCGATCCGGAGGGGCAGTACAAGGCCCTGGAGAAGTTCGGGACCGACTTCACCGCCGCCGCGCGGGAGGGGAAGCTCGATCCCGTCATCGGCCGGGACCAGGAAATTCGGCGCGTGGTGCAGGTGCTGTCCCGCCGGACCAAGAACAACCCGGTGCTGATCGGTGAGCCGGGTGTCGGCAAGACCGCCGTCGTCGAAGGGCTCGCCCAGCGGATCGTCAAGGGCGACGTCCCGGAGTCCCTCAAGAACAAGCGGCTGGTCTCGCTCGACCTCGGCGCCATGGTCGCCGGGGCGAAGTACCGGGGCGAGTTCGAGGAGCGGCTGAAGACGGTCCTCGCGGAGATCAAGGACTCCGACGGCCAGATCATCACCTTCATCGACGAGCTGCACACGGTCGTCGGCGCGGGCGCCGGCGGCGACTCCGCGATGGACGCCGGCAACATGCTGAAGCCGATGCTGGCCCGCGGCGAGCTGCGCATGGTGGGCGCCACCACCCTCGACGAGTACCGCGAGCGCATCGAGAAGGACCCGGCGCTGGAGCGCCGCTTCCAGCAGGTGCTGGTCGCCGAGCCGACCGTCGAGGACACCATCGCGATCCTGCGCGGACTCAAGGGCCGCTACGAGGCCCACCACAAGGTCGTGATCGCGGACGCGGCGCTGGTCGCCGCCGCCACCCTCTCCGACCGGTACATCACCTCCCGCTTCCTGCCCGACAAGGCCATCGACCTCGTCGACGAGTCCGCCTCCCGGCTCCGTATGGAGATCGACTCCTCGCCCGTCGAGATCGACGAGCTCCAGCGGTCCGTGGACCGGCTCCGCATGGAGGAGATGGCCCTCGTCAAGGAGACCGACGCCGCCTCCCGCGAGCGCCTGGAGAAGCTGCGCCGCGACCTCGCCGACAAGGAGGAGGAGCTGCGGGGCCTCACCGCCCGCTGGGAGAAGGAGAAGCAGTCCCTCAACGCCGTCGGTGAACTCAAGGAGAAGCTCGACGAGCTGCGCGGCCAGGCCGAACGCGCCCAGCGCGACGGCGACTTCGACACCGCCTCCAAGCTCCTCTACGGCGAGATCCCCACACTGGAGCGGGCGCTGGAGGAGGCCTCCGAGGCCGAGGAGGAGGCCGCCGCGTCCAAGAACACCATGGTCAAGGACGAGGTCGGCGCCGACGACATCGCCGACGTCGTCGCCTCCTGGACCGGCATCCCCGCGGGCCGCCTCCTGGAGGGCGAGACCCAGAAGCTGCTCCGCATGGAGGACGAGCTGGGCCGCCGCCTCATCGGCCAGACCCAGGCCGTACGGGCGGTCAGCGACGCCGTACGACGCTCCCGCGCGGGCATCGCCGACCCGGACCGCCCCACCGGCTCCTTCGTCTTCCTGGGCCCGACGGGCGTCGGCAAGACGGAGCTCGCGAAGGCGTTGGCCGACTTCCTCTTCGACGACGAGCGGGCCATGATCCGCATCGACATGTCGGAGTACAGCGAGAAGCACAGCGTGGCCCGGCTCGTCGGCGCGCCCCCCGGATACATCGGCTACGAGGAGGGCGGCCAGCTGACGGAGTCCGTGCGACGTCGTCCCTACTCGGTGGTGTTGCTGGACGAGGTGGAGAAGGCGCACCCGGAGGTCTTCGACATCCTCCTCCAGGTGTTGGACGACGGCCGGCTCACCGACGGACAGGGCCGTACGGTCGACTTCCGCAACACGATCCTGATCCTCACCTCGAACCTGGGCAGCCAGTACCTGGTCGACCCGGTCACCACCGAGGAGGAGAAGAAGCGGCAGGTCATGGACGTGGTGCGGGCCTCCTTCAAGCCGGAGTTCCTGAACCGCCTGGACGACCTGGTGGTCTTCTCCGCGCTGGACAAGGCGGAGCTGGAGCGCATCGCCAAGCTCCAGATCGACCGGCTCGCCAAGCGGCTCGCCGAGCGCCGCCTCACCCTGGAGATCACCCCCGAGGCCCTGGCCTGGCTCGCCGACGAGGGCAACGACCCGGCCTACGGCGCGCGCCCCCTGCGCCGCCTCGTCCAGACCGCCATCGGCGACCGCCTCGCCAAGGAGATCCTCTCCGGCGAGATCAAGGACGGCGACACGGTCCGGGTGGACACGTTCGGAGAGGCCGAGGGCCTGATCGTGGGGCCCGCCCCGACGGAGGCCTCCGGCAAGAGGCTGTGACTTCGGGTGCGGGTGCGTGGGGGCTGGCCGCGCAGTTCCCCGCGCCCCTAAAAGATCAGGCCCCTGCGGGCCTGAGAAGCAGGGGGCGCAGCCCCATGCTTTTCAGGGGCGCGGGGAACTGCGCGAGCAACCACGACGGACCCGCACCCGCCAACGCACCCGAACCCCCGAGCTCTCCCGCGCCCGGCCGCCCCACCGCGCGCAGACGCCGTGATCGGGGGTACCCGAAAGGTTCCCGCCCACGCTCGTAGCTGAATCCCCCGGAGGATCCGGCCAAGGGCGACGAACCACGCGGGGCGGGGGTTGCCACCCCCCGCCCCGCATGGGGGAGGATGGCGGAATCCGTACGAAGGGAAAATCACGGTGAGCATCGACCCGTCCTCGATTCCGAACTTCGGGGGCCAGCCCGAGCCGCAGCCCCAAGGGCCGGCGGGCCCCGTCGTTCCGGATCAGGACCTCGTGAAGCAGCTCCTGGACCAGATGGAGCTGAAGTACGTCGTCGACGACGAGGGTGACCTCGCGGCGCCGTGGGAGGAATTCCGTACGTACTTCATGTTCCGTGGCGAGGGTGACCAGCAGGTCTTCTCGGTGCGCACGTTCTACGACCGCCCGCACCAGATCGACGAGAAGCCCCAGCTGCTGGAGACCATCGACGACTGGAACCGCCGCACCCTGTGGCCCAAGGTCTACAGCCACACCCACGACGACGGCACGGTCCGCCTCATCGGCGAGGCCCAGCTGCTGATCGGCACCGGCGTCAGCCTGGAGCACTTCGTCTCGTCGACGGTCAGCTGGGTGCGCGCCGCCATCGAGTTCGACAAGTGGCTCGTCGAGCAGCTCGGCCTGGCCGAGGACGTCGACGAGGCCGACAAGCCCAAGGACGACGAGGGCGACGGGGGCGCCACGGGCGACAAGGGCGACGCGTAACCGCCCCGCACCGCCCCCCGGCACCCCCTCGCACCCCTCCGTGGCCACCGGCGGTCATCCGCCCCCGGTGGCCACGCCGAGCGGCAGCGGCCTCAGAACGCCGCCTTCAGCCGCTTCGCCGCCTCCTCCAGCACCTCCGCCCGCTTGCAGAACGCGAACCGTACGAACGGCGCGCCGGCCTCGCGGTGGTCGTAGAACACGGCGTTCGGGATGGCCACCACGCCCGCCCGCTCGGGCAGCGCGCGGCAGAAGGCGAAGCCGTCGCTCTCGCCGAGGGGACGGATGTCGGTGGTGATGAAGTACGTGCCCGCCGTCCGGAACACCTCGAACCCGGCGTCCGCCAGCCCCGCCGCCAGCACGTCCCGCTTGGCCCGCATGTCCGCGCGGAACCCGTCGAAGTAGCTGTCCGGCAGCGCGAGCGCCTCGGCGACGGCGTACTGGAACGGCCCGGACGCCACATAGGTGAGGTACTGCTTCGCCGAGCGCACCGCCGTCACCAGCTCGGGCGCGGCCGTCACCCAGCCCACCTTCCACCCCGTGAACGAGAACGTCTTGCCCGCGGACCCGATGGTGACGGTCCGCTCCCGCATCCCGGGGAAGGACGCCAGCGGCAGGTGCTCGGCGTCGTCGAAGACCAGGTGCTCGTACACCTCGTCCGTCACCACCAGCAGATCCCGTTCCACGGCCAGCTCGGCGATCGCCGTCAGCTCCTCACGGGTGAGGACGGTGCCGGTCGGGTTGTGCGGCGTGTTGATCAGCAGCAGCCGCGTCCGGTCGGTGACGGCGGCCCGCAGCTCGTCGAGGTCCAGCCGGAAACGCCGGTCCGCGACTCCGTCACGGAATCCCTCGGACGGCCGTAGCGTCACCGGTACGCGCGTCCCGCCCGCCATCGCGATACAGGCCGCGTACGAGTCGTAGTACGGCTCCAGGGCGACGACCTCGTCGCCGGGCTCCAGCAGCCCCAGCAGCGCGGCCGCGATGGCCTCCGTGGCCCCCGCCGTGACCAGCACCTCCGTGTCCGGGTCGAACGTCAGCCCGTACCGCCGCCGCTGGTGGTCGACGATCGCGGTGCGCAGCTCGGGGACGCCGGGGCCGGGCGGGTACTGGTTGCCCCGGCCGTCGCGCAGCGCCCGTACGGCGGCCTCGCGGATCTCCTCGGGGCCGTCGGTGTCCGGGAAACCCTGGCCCAGGTTGATCGACCCGGTCCGCAGGGCGAGCGCCGACATCTCGGCGAAGATCGTCGTCCCGAACTCGGCGAGCCGCCGGTTGAGCGCGGGGCGAGGGGTGGGGGCGGGGCTTGAGCTGGAGGTCATGGCCGTCATCCTGCGCCGAACCTCTGGACTTCCTCAACTCCGCTTTGGCCGGTGAGACGGCAGGGCATCCCCACGTCACGCACGGCCCACGGGGGGCCTGCAACGGGGGGAACGAAAGGCAGGTGCCGTCATGGAGGTCTTCCTCATCTTCATAGGCGTGGTCGCACTGGTCAGCATTCTGTCGGGGCTCAGCCGCGGCTCGCGGCAGGCCCGTCGCCGCTCGCGCAGCTGGTGGGCGGACGGCGGGTCGTCGCACGGGGGCGGCGGAACCGCGTGCGGGGGCAGCTCGTCCTGCGGCGGCGGGTCCTCCTGCGGCGGCGGTGGCGGCTGCGGTGGCGGAAGCTGACCGGGCGCGGTTCGGAGAGGAAGAGGGAGAGGGGAGAGCGACATGGGACGGATGGGCGTGGTGGAACTCGGCGTTGTCCTGGTGCTCGTCGTCATCGGCGTGGCCATCGTGATCGGAGTGGTCAGGAGCTCCGGGCGCGGGGGGCGGCGTCGTAGCTGGTGGGCGGACGGCGGGTCGTCGCACGGGGACCGTGGCTCGTCGTGCGGGGGCGGGTCCTCCTGCGGCGGTGGCTGCGGTGGCGGTGGAGGGGACTGACAGCTGGTGGGCGAACGCGGCACGGGCGCCGTGGCCCGAGGGCGACGGCCACGGGCGCGGTGACGGGCGCGGTGACGGCCATGGCTCTGGCTATGGCGACTCGTCGTCGTGCGGCAGCGGCGGTGGAGGGGCGTCCTGCGGAGGCGGAGGGTCGCTCTGCGGAGGCGGCTCGTCCTCCTCCTCGGCCTCCTCGTCCTCTTCCTCCTGCGGAGGCGGCAGCGGATGACCGTGTGAGACACAAGCTCTGGACTTGCTCAACTCTGCTTTGAGCGGTCGGCGGCGGGGGCATCCCCGCGACACGTAAGTGAGCGAGGCGCCCACGGGGGGCCGCTTCGGGGGACTCGGAAGAAAGAGGGGAGGGTGACGCCATGAACGCGATCGCGGTGATCGGCATCATCCTGGCGGTGCTCTTCGTGGTGACGGTGATCGTCGTGTCCGTCAGCCGCAGCAGGGCGAACGCGGCGCGGGCGGCGGCACGGCGCCGTCAGTCGTCCGGCCGGGGCGGCAGCGCGCACCGGAGCACCCGGGGCGGCAGCAACTCCGACAACAGCGGCTCCGACAACAGCTGGTGGGTGCTCGGAGCGGCGGGCGTCGGCGACACGGGGTCGTCGCACTCCTCGTCGAACGACGACCGGGGCTCGTCGTCCGGGGGCGGTGGCTCGTCCTGCGGCAGCGGCAGCTCGTCGTCGTGCGGCAGCAGCAGCTCGTCGTGCGGCGGCGGGTCCTCCTGCGGTGGCGGGGGCGGATGCGGTGGAGGCAGCTGACACGGGGCAGCCGAGCTCCACGACACGAGCGCCCGCCGGGACGAACCTCCCGGCGGGCGCTCGCGTGTGCGGTGTGTGTAGGGCCGCGCGGACGGGGCAGGCGCCTCGATGGCCCGAAGGAGCGGGCCCGCGCCACGGACATGCCACGGCCCGCACCCTGTCCGTCGCACGTCCGCTCCACGAATGGGCGAGCGCATGGGTGGGGTTGCTGTTCACGCCTGAGTACGCCGGGTGGGCCCGGTTGTCCGGTGGGCGCTCCCGGGGGTTCGCGCGCCCGGGCCGGTGGGCGCGCGGGGAGCGCGTCGGCCGATGGGGCGTACGCCTGGTTGAACAGTTGAGCTGGGCTGCCCTCGGGGGGATGGAAAGCACGTCAAGTTGGGTAAAAACGCTGTGGTGGCGCCACAGTTCATGATTCCCTATAAATCGCCAACGCAGCCCCCGGACGTCCCTCCCGGCAGGCCTGACACGGCTGACCGGACCGACTGGGACGTCGTCCTCACCCGACCTGGCTGACCGGACCCATCTCCCGGTGCCGACCGGGGTGCGCGCCGGACCCACTCCTCTTCTCGTTGCGTCGCTGCGGAGCCGACCCATGCTCACGACCCTGAACACCGCCTACACCGACACGCGCGCGGCAGACCTCGCCTGGGCCCTGGGGCGCGAACCGCTGCCCGCGCTCGCCACGCTCGACCTCGAACTCACCGGGGCGAAACTGCAGTTGAGACTGCTCGGCGCGTCCCACCAGGTGCTCCTTGAGGAGGAGCGGGGCAGCCACTGTTCGGAGACGGTCGCGTGCATCCCGGGGTCCAGCACGCCCCTTCCCCTCGGCGTGGCCAAACGTGTGGGCGACTGGGAGTACGAATTCGCCGCCCGCGTCGAGGTGCTGTCCCCCGGGTCCTTCGCCGGCCGCGCCCAGGAACTCCTCGCCCTCGTCTCCGACCACCCGCAGGGTCTCGCCGGCGTCTTCCCCGGCAGCCCCCACGCCTTCACGGCGATGCTCGCGCAGCGGCACGAGGGCCAAGTGCATTGGCGCACCTGGCACGCGTACCCCCAGGACGGGCAACTGGTCGCCACGAGAACGAGGGTTGGGGTCAGAGTGTCGGTGACGTTGTGAAGAGCGCCTAGTAGCTCGGGGGTTCGGGTGGTTCGGCGGGTGCGGGTGCGTGGGGCTTCTCGCGCAGTTCCCCGCGCCCCTAAAGGATTCAGGCCCCTGCGGGCCTGAAGGACCACGGCCCCGCGGGCCTGAAGGGCGGCGGGGCTGCGGGGTGAAAAGCACGGGGCGCAGCCCCTGCTTTTCAGGGGCGCGGGGAACTGCGCGAGCAACCACGACGCACCCGCACCCGCCAACGCACCCGAACTCCCGAGCTATTAGGCACCCGGCCCAGCGTCGCAGACCACCCGTGTGGGTGACCCAGCGGAGCGCGACCGTGACGGTAGCGTGCGAGGAGTGATCGAACCGCACGCCCCCGCACCCCCCGGCGCCCCTCCCCCCTGGCGCGGCCCCGGAAGCCCGGGCGCCCAGGCGTGGTTACCGGTCCGCCCGGGAATCGGCCGCTTCCTCGTCCTCGCCGGCGTCTTCGTCTGCGCCGCCTGCGGACTCGTGTACGAACTCGAACTCGTCGCCCTCGCCGCGTACTTGATCGGCGACTCCGTCACCCAGGCCTCGGTCGTCCTCTCCGTCATGGTCTTCGCCATGGGCCTCGGCTCCCTCGCCGCCAAACGCCTCCGCCCCCACGCCGCCCTCGGCTTCGGCGCCATCGAGGCCGCCCTCGCCCTGGTCGGCGGCAGTAGCGCCCTCGCGCTGTACGCGGCGTTCGCCTGGACCGGCGACTGGGGCGGCATGTGGGCGAACGGCTCCCGCTACCTCCTCGTCGCGTTCTCCCTGGCCATCGGCCTGCTCATCGGCGCCGAGGTCCCCCTGCTGATGGAGCTGATCCAGCGCATCCGCCGCCAGGACGCGGGCGGCGCGGTCGCCGACCTGTTCGCCGCCGACTACGTGGGCGCCCTGGTCGGCGGCCTCGCCTTCCCCTTCCTCCTGCTGCCCTGGCTCGGCCAGTTGACCGGCGCCCTGCTCACCGGCACGGTCAACGCCCTCGTCGGCGGCGCCCTCGTCCTCGGCCTGTTCCGCCACGACCTCAGCCGCCGCGCCCGCCGGCTGCTGGTGATCACCAACCTCGGCGTCCTCGGCCTCCTCGCCACCGCCGCCGTACACGTCGACGACTTCGAACGCGCCGCCCGGCGCGCGGTCTACGGCAAGGACGTACGGGTCGCGATGCAGACCGGTGTCCAGGAGGTCGTCCTCACCGGTGGCCGGGACGGCAGCCCGCTCTCCCTCTACCTCGACGGCCGCCTGCGCATCAGCGGCCCCGACGAACACCGCTACCACCGTGCCCTCGTCCACCCCGCCATGGACGCCGGCCCGCACGCCCGCGTCCTCGTCCTCGGCGGCGGCGACGGCCTCGCCGCCCGCGAAGTGCTCCGCCACGACGGCGTACGCGCGGTGGACATCGTCGAGATCGACCCGGGCGTGGTGCGGCTGGCCCGCACGGACCCCGCCCTCTCCGCCCTCAACGGCCACGCCCACGACGACGACCGCGTCCGCGTCTTCACGGAGGACTCCTTCGCCTGGCTGCGCGGCGCGCGCCCGGCCCGTACGTACGACGTCGTGATCTCGGACCTCCCCGACCCCGGCATCACGGCGAGCACCAAGCTCTACTCGCAGGAGTTCTACGGCCTGGCCCGCGCGGTCCTGGCCCGCGACGGCCGCATCGTCGTGCACGCGGGCCCGGTGGCGTCCCGGCGGCAGGTCTTCTGGACGGTCGACGCCACCGTCCGCGCCACCGGCCTGCGCACCACGCCCTACCGGGTCGCCGCCGCCGACCCCGGCTTCGTCACCGGCCCCGACCGCACGGCCCACACCTCCCGCGCCCCCCACGACTGGGGCTTCGTCCTCGCGACCCGCCCCGACGCCGGCCGACGCCCTCCCCCGGACCTCGGCACCGACGCCGCCCGCCTCGACGCCACCGACCGCGTACCGGGCCTGCGACCGTCGACACTGGTGCACCCGAGATACACCGACTGAGCCGCCGGGGGCGGGTGAGGGGGTGAGGTGGGTGAGGCGGCTGAGGCGCGTGGGACCGCGTGGGGCGGAATACGAGCGATATCGCGTATGTACGGGTGCGGGGCGCTGCCACCTGGGTAGGCTCGGTTTCCATGGAGCATGAGGTGTTCGTTCCGGTTCCCGTCGGCCGCCTCCGGGAGGCGCTGTCCGACCCCGAGCGGGTGGCCCGAGCGGTCCCCGGGCTCCAGCAGGACGCGGGCACCCCACCCGTCGCCGGCCGGCTGAAGGTACGCGTCGCCGGCCACACCATCACCTACCGCGGCACCCTCCGCGTCACCGCCCAGGACGACGGTTCGTACACCGTCGAGGGCGACGCCGCCGAGGTCCGGGGCACCGGCACCGTGAAACTCGGTCTCGCCCTCCGCCTCACCCCGGCCACGGAGGGCACCACCCTCACCTGCGCCGGCACCGCCACCGCCGACGGCCGCATCACCGAACTCCCGGCCGACTCGGTCTCCTCGGCGGTGACACGACTGCTGGGGAAGTTCGCGGAGAACCTGGGGGCGACGCCGGAACCGGAATCGGAATCGGAGTCCGAGCCGGAGCCGGAGCGTGAAGGCTCCGCAGCCAAGGTTTCCGAGGCCGAGGTTTCCGAGACCGAGGTTTCCGAAGCCGCCCCCGCCGAGGACGAGCCGCCCACCCCCGCCGATGCCGAGCCCGCCGCCCCCATCGAGGACGAACCCCCCACCCCCGTCTTCGACACCGACGTCCCGCCCTCCGCGCTGGACCCCTTCACCGAGGGGGACTTCGTGGCCGGAGGGGAGCCGCCGGCGGAGGCCGCGCACGCGCGGCGGACGATGATCGGCCGTAGCGCGGAGGAGGTCGACCACGCGCCGCCACGCGGCCGGTACGCCCCCGTCCCCGCCCCCGAGGCAGTCTCCGCGAGCGCCGCCCTGCGCTGGGCGGCCCCGGCGGCGGCCCTCGCCGTCGCCTCCGCCATCATCGTGAGCCGCGCCCTGCGCAAACGCCGCTGACGGCACCGCGCCGCGGGCGCCGGCCCCGAGGCGCGGGGCGGCAACTCCCCGATCCGTGGGCCCAGTAGGGTCGAGGGGTGAGTAGCGAAGAGATCACGTTGGCCGCGGGTGACGCGGAGGTGGCGCTGGCGCCGGGGAACGGCGGCCGGGTGGCGGGCCTGCGGGTCGGTGGGGTCGAACTGCTGCGGCAGGGCGAGCGCTTCGGCTGCTTCCCGATGGTGCCGTGGTGCGGCCGCATCCGCGACGGCCGCTTCCTCAGCGGCCTCGCCGTACAGCAGATGCCCCTCAACGCCCCGCCCAACGCCATCCACGGCACGGCCCGCGAGGGAGCCTGGCGCGTCGCGAGCCACAGCGCCACCGAGGCCGTCCTCACGTACGACCTCGTCGAGCCCTGGCCCTACCCCGGCCGCGTCACCCAGGTCGTCACCCTCACCCCGGACACCCTCACCCTCACCATGTCCGTGGAGGCGTACGACTCCTCCTTCCCGGCCCAGATCGGCTGGCACCCCTGGTTCAACCGGAAGCTGGCGGGCGTCGGCGTCGGCGACGGTGACGGTGACAGCGAGGACGTACGGATCGACTTCACGCCCGTCTGGCAGGAGGAGCGCGGCGCGGACCATCTCCCCACCGGCAAGCGCCTCAACCCCGGGCCCGGCCCCTGGGACGACTGCTTCGGCATGCCCGACGGTGTCGACGTCACCCTCACCTGGCCGGAACGGCTGGAGCTGAAGGTGGCCTCGCGGGAGGAGTGGGTCGTGATCTACGACGAGCAGGCCGAGGCCGTGTGCGTGGAGCCGCAGACCGGGCCGCCCAACGGCCTCAACACCCACCCCCGCCTCGTCACCCCCATCGACCCGCTGGAGGCGACCACGACCTGGAGCTGGCGTCGCCTGTAAGCGGACATAAGGGCCCCCTTAAGCTGGCTGCCATGACTGACGTGGACGTACGTGGATCTCTGCTGCGGCAGATCAAGGACAAGGCCGTGGTGCACGGCAAGGTGACCCTGTCGTCGGGTCTGGAGGCGGACTACTACGTCGACCTGCGCCGCGTCACCCTCGACGGCGAGGCCGCCCCGCTCGTCGGGCAGGTACTGCTCGACCTGACCGCCGACCTCGACTTCGACGCGGTCGGCGGTCTCACGATGGGCGCCGACCCGGTCGCCGGCGCGATGCTGCACGCCGCCGCCGCGCGGGGCCGCCGCCTGGACGCGTTCGTCGTCCGCAAGGCGGCCAAGGCGCACGGGATGCAGCGTCGGGTCGAGGGGCCGGAGATCGCGGGCCGCCGGGTCCTCGTCGTCGAGGACACGTCCACCACCGGCGGCTCCCCGCTGACCGCCGTCGAGGCCGTGCGCGAGGCCGGGGCCGAGGTCGTCGCCGTCGTCACCATCGTCGACCGGGCGACCGGCGCCGCCGAGAAGATCGAGCAGGGCGCCGGGGTCCCGTACCGCTTCGCGTTCTCGAAGGACGAGCTGGGCCTCGACTGAGGTCGACTCGCCGGGCGGAAACACCAAGGTCAGGGGTTACCGAACAGTTCCGGACACCCTGGCCGGAGCATCGGGTCCCGTCTGGAAGGATGGGGCCGACGATGATGTCGCAACCCTAGGTCAGGGCTCGTAAGCACAACGCCACCCGCACATACAAGGAGCGGACCATGCCCATCGCAACCCCCGAGGTCTACAACGAGATGCTCGACCGGGCGAAGGCAGGCAAGTTCGCCTACCCGGCCATCAATGTGACCTCGACCCAGACGCTGCACGCCGCGCTGCGGGGCTTCGCGGAGGCGGAGAGCGACGGCATCGTCCAGATCTCGACCGGCGGTGCCGAGTTCCTGGGCGGCCAGTACAGCAAGGACATGGTGACGGGCTCCGTCGCCCTGGCCGAGTTCGCGCACATCGTGGCCGAGAAGTACCCCGTCACGGTCGCCCTCCACACGGACCACTGCCCGAAGGACAAGCTGGACGGCTACGTACGTCCGCTGATCGCGGTCTCCGAGGAGCGCGTCAAGGCCGGCCGGAACCCGCTCTTCCAGTCCCACATGTGGGACGGCTCGGCCGAGACCCTCGCCGACAACCTCTCCATCGCCCAGGAACTCCTCGCCCGCGCCGCCGCCGCGAAGATCATCCTGGAGGTCGAGATCACCCCGACCGGTGGCGAGGAGGACGGCGTCTCCCACGAGATCAACGACTCCCTCTACACGACGGTCGACGACGCGATCCGCACCGCCGAGGCGCTGGGCCTGGGCGAGAAGGGCCGCTACCTGCTGGCCGCGTCCTTCGGCAACGTCCACGGTGTGTACAAGCCGGGCAACGTCGTCCTGCGCCCCGACCTCCTGAAGCAGCTGAACGAGGGCGTCGCCGCCCGCTTCGGCAAGGAGTCCCCGTTCGACTTCGTCTTCCACGGCGGCTCGGGTTCGACGGAGGACGAGATCCGCACGGCCCTGGAGAACGGCGTCGTCAAGATGAACATCGACACCGACACCCAGTACGCCTTCACGCGCCCCGTCGCCGCCCACATGTTCCAGAACTACGACGGCGTCCTGAAGGTCGACGGCGAGGTCGGCAACAAGAAGACCTACGACCCCCGCACCTGGGGCAAGCTCGCGGAGGCCTCCATGGCCGCCCGCGTCGTCGAGGCCTGCGGCAACCTCCGCTCGGCGGGCACGAAGATCAAGTAACCGCCCCGGCCGTCCCGGCCGGCCCTGCCGACCTGGTCGGCTTGGCCGCACCACCGCAACTGCCCGCAGCCGCCACTGTTCGGCTGCGGGCAGTCGTGACTGCGGGCAGTCGTGTCTGTGGGCGCGCTGCCCCTGTCCCCACTCGACTGCGGGCAGTCGTGTCGCTAGGGGCGGCACGGGTGGGCGCGGGCGGCACCCCGTAAGCGCCGGGTCGCGCGACTGCGCTGGGACGCCTGCGGCCTCGGGCTCGCCGAGCGCGTCGGGGCGGCCCCACGCGCCCCACGGTCATCAGTACTCCGCACACCTGGCCCGATCGCCCCCGGCGCGGGATGATCCGTCCATGGCCGACGTACGCCTCGCCTCGCCCCAGGGCAAGTGGATCCTGCTCACCACGGTGCTCGGCTCCAGCATGGCGATGCTGGACTCGACGGTCGTCAACGTCGCCCTCCCCCGCATCGGCCTGGACCTCGACGCCGACCTCGCGAGCCTCCAGTGGATCGTCAACGCCTACACCCTCACCCTCGCCGGCCTGATCCTCCTCGGCGGCGCCCTGGGCGACCGCTTCGGCCGCCGCAAGGTGTTCGTCGTGGGCGTGGTGTGGTTCGCCGCGGCCTCACTCCTGTGCGGCATTGCCCCGAACGGTGGCGTACTGATCGCCGCCCGAGCCCTGCAGGGCGTCGGCGGCGCCCTCCTCACCCCCGGCTCCCTCGCCCTGATCCAGGCGTCGTTCCACCCCGACGACCGGGCGAGGGCGGTGGGCCTCTGGTCCGGCTTCGGCGGCGTAGGAGCGGCCGTCGGCCCCTTCCTCGGCGGCTGGCTGGTCGACGGCCCCGGCTGGCGCTGGGTCTTCCTCCTGAACGTCCCCCTGGCCCTTCTCTGCGTCCCCATCGCCGCCCGCCACGTACCTGAGTCGGCGGACGGCCGCAGCCACGACCGGGGCTTCGACATCCTGGGCGCGGTGCTCGGCGCCGCGTCCCTCGCGTTCATCACGTACGCGCTGATCGAGGCCAGAGCGGGCACGGTCGCGGTGGTCGTCACCGCGATCGCCGGCGTGGCGACGGCCGTCGCCTTCGTCCAGGTCGAGCGCCACCGCCCCGACCCCATGATGCCGCCGGGGATCTTCGCGTCCCGCCAGTTCACGGCGGTCAACATCGTCACCCTGTTCGTGTACGCGGCCTTCAGCGGCTTCTTCTTCCTGGCCGCCCTCCAGCTCCAGGTGGTCTCCGGCTACTCGGCCCTCGGCGCCGGTACGGCCCTCCTCCCCATCACGGCGCTGATGCTGCTCCTCTCGGCCCGCGCGGGCGCCCTCGGCGAACGCATCGGCCCCCGCGTCCCCCTGACCGTCGGCCCCCTGCTGTGCACCGGGGGCGTTCTGCTGATGCTCCGCGTGGGCCCCGACGCCTCGTACGTCACCGATGTGCTCCCGGCCCTCCTGGTCATGGGCCTGGGCATGGTCACCCTCGTGGCACCCCTGACCGCCACGGTCCTCGCCTCCGTCACCACCGACCACGCGGGCCTGGCCAGCGGCATCAACAACGCCGCCGCCCGAGCGGCGGGCCTCCTGGCCGTGGCGGCGCTGCCGCTCATCGCGGGGATGGGCCCCGAGGCGTACCGCTCGCCCACCCAGTTCGACAGCGCCTTCGACACCGCCATGCTCGCCTGCGCCCTCGCCCTCCTCGCCGCCTCCGCTCTCGCCTACACCACGGTCCGCCGCCCCGCCCCCGACTGCCTCCACCCCGAATGCCGCACCCACGCCTGCGTGACGGCTCCGCCGCTGGAGGGGGAGACGGCGAGGGAGTAGCAGGGTGCGTTGGCGGGTGCGGGTCCGGTGGGGCTTCTCGCGCAGTTCCCCGCGCCCCTGAAATGCCGGGGCTGCGCCCCGCGCATTTCAGGCCCGCAGGGGCCTGAATCTTTCAGGGGCGCGGGGAACTGCGCGACAAGCCCCCACCGAACCCGCACTGACCCACCCACCCCTCCCCACCCAGGGGGTCGAAGGGGCGCAGCCCCTGGTGGATGGGACGGGTAGGGGCGGCGGGGGCGAAAAAAGCCCGTCAACCCCCGCCCCCACGAATCCCCACCCCACCCGACCGCCCCAACCCCCCACATGGGCCAGACTGGAACCCATGACGATTCACGAGAACCTCCTCGGCGGCCCACCCCCGACACACCTCCCCGACGACCCGGAACCCCGCGAACTCCTCGCGAACGGCACCGCCCCCACCGACGTCGCCGCCAAGTACCCCACCTCCTCCCTCGCCTGGGCCCAACTCGCCGACGAGGCCTACGAGCGAGGCAGCGTCGTGGAGTCGTACGCCTACGCCCGCACGGGCTACCACCGCGGCCTGGACTCCCTGCGCCGCAACGGCTGGAAGGGCCACGGCCCGGTCCCCTGGGAGCACGAGCCGAACCGCGGCTTCCTGCGCGCCCTGCACGCCCTCGCCCGCGCCGCGGGAGACATCGGCGAGCAGGAGGAGTACGAGCGCTGCTCCCAGTTCCTGAAGGACTCCTCCCCGACGGCGGCGCAGACGCTCAGCTGATCGAAGGGACGTTCGTACAGGTCCGTCTGGTGCTACCAGCCGGTGCGACCACTCGGTGCGCCGCCGGTGTGACCAGGCGGACCTTGCGATACCGGAGGGTATGGCCGAACATGCGGGTGGGGACCGGGGCCCCCGTGTCGGAATCGGCAGGGGCGGACCGCTACCCGGAGTACACAGCAGGAGACAGCGATGTCCCATCCGGCTCAGCCCCACGAGGCTTCGGAGCCCGAGACCCCGCATCTCGACTTCCAGGGAACGACCCCGTACGAGGACTACGTCCAGGCGGACGTCCTCACCCACCTCCAGCACCCCCTCTCCGACGACCCCGGAGAGATGGTCTTCCTGGTGACGACCCAGGTCATGGAGCTGTGGTTCACCGTCATCGTGCACGAGTGGGAGACCGCGACCAACGCGGTCCGAGGCGACGACGTGGCGACCGCGAAGGACGCGCTGAAGCGTTCCGTACGCGAACTGGAGGCGCTGAACGCCTCCTGGAAGCCCCTCGGCCAGCTCACTCCCGGCCAGTTCAACTCCTACCGGGCCGCCCTCGGCGAGGGCTCCGGCTTCCAGTCGGCGATGTACCGGCGGATGGAGTTCCTGCTCGGCGAGAAGTCCGCCTCCATGCTCGTCCCGCACCGGGGCGCCCCCCGCGTCCACGCCGAACTGGAGAAGGCGCTGCACGAGCCGAGCCTCTACGACGAGGTGCTGAGGCTCCTGGCCCGCCGCGGCCACGCGATCCCCGACTCCGTCGTCGAGCGTGACGTCTCCCAGCGCTACGAGCCGTCCCCCGAGGTCGAGCAGGTGTGGACCGAGCTGTACTCCGGCGACCCGGACCACGAACTCGCCCGCCTCGGCGAGGCGTTGACCGACGTCGCCGAACTCGTCTGGCGCTGGCGCAACGACCACCTTGTCGCCACCCGCCGCGCGATGGGCTCCAAGGCCGGCACGGGCGGCTCCGCCGGTGTGGCCTGGCTGGAGAAGCGCGCCCGCAAGAACGTCTTCCCCGAACTGTGGACGGCGCGCTCCCATGTCTGAACCCACCGCACTCGGCACTGAACTGACCTCCCTGGCAAGGGAGTTGGACGCGGCCGACGAACTGTCAGGCCTGCGCGCCCGCTTCGTCCTCGACGACGCCGTGTACCTCGACGGCAACTCGCTCGGCGCCCTCCCGGTGTCGGTCCCCGGCCGGCTCGCGGACGTCGTGTACCGCGAGTGGGGCGAGCTGCGCATCCGTTCCTGGGACGAGAGCGGCTGGTGGACCGCGCCCGAGCGGATCGGCGACCGCATCGCCCCGCTGGTGGGCGCGGCGCCCGGCCAGATCGTCGTCGGGGACTCCACGAGCGTCAACGTCTTCAAGGCGGTCGTGGCGGCGGTACGCATGGCGGACGGCGACGGTGGCGGCCGCCGCGACGAGATCCTGGTCGACGCGACGACGTTCCCCACGGACGGCTACATCGCCGAGTCGGCGGCCCGTATGACCGGCCGCACCCTGCGTCCGGTGACCCCGGCGGAGGTCCCGGCCGCCCTCGGCGACCGTACGGCCGCCGTGCTCCTCAACCACGTCGACTACCGCACCGGCCGCCTCCACGACCTCCCGGCCCTGACGGCGGCGATCCACGAGGCCGGCGCCTACGCCGTCTGGGACCTCTGCCACAGCGCGGGCGCCCTCCCGGTCGGCCTCGACGCACACGGCGTGGACCTGGCGGTCGGCTGCACGTACAAGTACCTCAACGGCGGCCCGGGCTCCCCGGCCTACCTCTACGTCCGCCAAGACCTCCAGCCCCGCTTCGACTCCCCCCTCCCCGGCTGGACCTCCCACGCCACCCCCTTCGCCATGGACCCGTCGTACGAACCGGCCACAGGCGCACCACGCGGCCGAGTCGGCACCCCCGACATCCTGTCGATGCTGGCCCTGGAGGCGGCACTCGACGTATGGCACGGGGGGAGGGGAGGCGGCACCGCCGAGGAAGCCGGGGCCCGGGTCGGGTCCGGGGTCGGGGTGACGATCGAGTCGGTCCGCGCCAAGTCCCTCGCCCTGACGGACTTCTTCCTGCGCTGCGTAGCGGCGTACGTCCCCGAAGGCCGCGTCGAGTCCCTCACCCCGACCGCCCACGCCGAACGCGGCAGCCAGGTCGCCCTGCGCTGCGACGACGCCGGCGACATCATGAAACGCCTCATCCACCAGGGCGTCATAGGCGACTTCCGCCACCCCGACGTCCTCCGCTTCGGCTTCACCCCCCTCTACGTCAGCTTCACGGACGCGGAACGAGCGGCCCGGGTACTGGGGGAGACGGTGGGGGCACTGGGTTAGACCCTGCCGGAAAGGCCCCCGCCCCCCACGGACAGCCGCACCGGCGAACGGGGCGCCGTACGACGCCTACGGCGCCCCGACACATCCATGGGCCGCCCTCGACAGTCGAGGGCAACCGCACTGCCGGACGGCTGCCCCCCTCACCCCAGCTGCGGGCAACCGCGCTGCCGGGCGACTGCCCACCCCCCTTCCGCCCCAACTGCGGGCAATCGTGCCGCTGGGGCGGCACGGGTGGGCGCAGGCGGCACCCGGCAAGCGCCGGTGAGCGAAACTCCGCCCGAGCCCAGCCCCAGCGGACGGCTCCGCTTCCACCTCGCCCAGCCCCAGCGGACGGCTCCACGTCCACCCCGCCCCACCCCCACCCAGCCACCCCACCCCGCTACCCGGCCCACCCCCTGACCCGGCGTCACATCCGCGTGTCGCCGCACGTCACCGGCCTGATACCGTCCCCGCCAACGGCAGGCGCCCTATTCCCAGGCACCCGCCCACCCAAACCCTTCCAAATCCGTTTCACCCGAGAGGTTGCCGCATGCCGGACGACGACGCCGCAGCCCGCGATGCCGCCGAAGAGGCATCCGCCTTCTCACACCCGCCGGTCGCCCCCCACACCACGGCCGCGTACGGCGACCACCCCGACCAGGTGATCGACTTCTACGCCCCCCGCACCCCCGAGGCGAACGAAGACGCGGGCACAGCCACAGCCACAGGCACGCCCGCAGCCGCACCCGAGCCCGACACGGCCACAGCCACCGCCCCCTTGGTCGTAGTCCTGCACGGCGGCGCCTGGCGAGCCCCGTACGACCGCCACCACATCACCCCCTTCGCCGACTTCCTCACCCGCCACGGCTTCGCGGTGGCCAACGTCGAGTACCGAAGGGGAAGCTCCCTCCCCGCCCAGACCGGCCCCACCGGCACCCCCACCCCGACCGCGGGCCGCTGGCCGGAGACGTTCGACGACATCGCCGCCGCCCTCGACGCCCTGCCGGACCTCGTACGCCGGGCCCTGCCCCAGGCCGACCCCCGCCGCACGGTCCTCACCGGCCACTCCGCCGGCGGCCACCTCGCGCTGTGGGCCGCAGCCCGCCACGTACTCCCGCCCGACACCCCGTGGCGCACCCCCCGCCCCGCCCCCCTGCGAGGCGTCGTCGCCCTGGCCCCCATCGCCGACTTCGCCGTGGCCGAGAAACTGGACGTCTGCGGCGGCGCGACCACCCAACTCCTGGGCGGCCAGGACAAGTTCACCGACCGCCGCCCGTACGCGGACCCCGCGCTCCTCCTCCCGACCGGCATCGCCACCACCCTCGTACAGGGCCGCTCCGACATCGTCGTCCCCCAGGCCGTCGCCGAGGCGTACGCCGACGCCGCGGCCAAGGCGGGCGAGGTCGTGGGCCTGACCCTGCTGGAGGACGTGGGCCACTTCCCCCTCATCGACCCGGCGGCGGACGCGTGCGCGGTGGTGGTAGAGGAAATCGCGCAACTGGCCTGGTGAACGGAGCGGAACGGGGCTCACCGGGGCCAAGACCTGGCCCCACCCCCTCCCTCTCATCCCTCCCTCTCGCACTCCCTCCTTCACGCCCCCGCTGATACCCGTAGTACCTGAGAGCTACCTCCCAGGTGAGCTCCCTGGCGGGACGCCGACGAGGCCCCCCGATCCATAACTTCCTTCCCAGCGCGGCCCGATGGACGGGCGGCCCGAATGGGAAGGGGCGGATGACATGGGGGTCACGACATGGCCGGAGGCAGACCTCCGCCCACCCACGGAACCCCGCCCCTCCCGCACCCCCACCACAGGGGTCCGAACCTCCCGGTTCCGCACCTCTCCGTTCCGAACCTCCTCGTTCCGAACCCTCTGGCCGTCCCGCCTGCGCCGCACACTCCTCGCCCTCCTGGTGGCGACGGCACTGATAGCCCCCCTCTCCGCCGCGGCCAGGCCCCGGATCCCGGCTCCGTCCCCGGCATCGCTCGCCCCGCCGACCCCGACGACACTCCGGTCGACTTACGAGGCCAACCGGGCGAACGCCGCGGAGGCGGCCCGTATGGCGGAGGCCCACGGCGACCGGAGCCGAGCCGCGACCGACCGTCGGCTGGCGGCGCCCGCCCGGCAGCTCCTGACGTTCGACGGCCGAGGCCCCGGCCGGGCCGTGGAAGTGCTGGGCGATCTGCTGAAGGCCGACCACATAGCGGTTCTGGTCCCGGGCTCGGACACCAGCCTGGACACCTACGACCGCTTCCACAGAGCCGCGCAGGCCCTGTACGACCGCACGGGCCCGGACACAGCGGTGATCGCCTGGCTCGGCTACGAAACGCCCGGCACCGTCAGCACGACGGTCCTCACCCCCACCCGAGCCGACAGGGCGGCCCCGCACCTGCGCGGGTTCATCCGTGAACTACGGGGCCTGGTGGGCGACTCCACCGGCATCGCGCTCCTCTGCCACTCCTACGGCTCGGTCGTCTGCGCCCGCGCCGCCACAGATCTCGACGACATCGACGACCTGGCCCTGATCGGCAGCCCGGGCACAGGCGCGGACAGCGCGGCCGCCCTGCACACCTCGGCACGCGTATGGGCGGCCCGGGGCACGGACGACTGGATCGGCATGGTCCCCCACACCCGGGCCGACCTCTTCGGCGCCACCCTCGGCTTCGGCCCCGACCCCACATCCCCCTCCTTCGGCGCCCACGTCTTCACCGCGGGCCCCGCCGGCCACAGCGACTACTTCACCCCCCACTCCACCTCCCTCAAAAACCTGGCCCACATAGCCGAAGGCACCCCGCTGGAGGTAACCCATGCGTGACCACGGCGTACCGACGCCGACGGCCACTGGCTGCCCACGACCCGCAGCGGTCAACGGAGTAGAAGCCGCAGCCGCCGACGGCGCTCAACCCCCAAAGGGGCCACCCGCACCCGACAACGATTCCCGCACGGGCGGTGCGGGCGGGAACCCAAACCCGGCCGAAGGCGGGGCGCACCCCAACGCACCCGCACCACTCACACCACCCGCACCACTCACACCACCCCGACGACCCGCACGCCCCACACCACCCGACCGCCCCCGATCCCCTCTAGCCACCGCCCCCCGAAGGCCCCTCCGAACGCCCCTGCAAGCCATCCGCCAAGCCGCCCACCACATCCACACCGCCACCCCACCCCACCGGGACCGCGCCGTGGACGCCCTCCGCGCCCTCGCCATACTCGGCATAATCCTGGGCCACTGGCTGGTCACCGCCCTCGTCGCGGACGGCAACACCCTCCACACCACCAGCCCCCTCCAGTACATGCCCCACCTGGCCCCCATCTCCTGGCTCTTCCAGACCCTCGCCGTCTTCTTCCTGGTCGGCGGCCACGTGGCCACGAAGAGCCACACCTCGGCCCAGGCCCACGGCACCCCGTACACCCACTGGCTCCGCACCCGCCTGACCCGCCTGTTCCTCCCGGTCGCCGCCCTCCTGACCCTCTGGACGGCGATCACGCTCACCCTCCTGGCCACCGGCACCCGCGTGGACACGGTCCACACCCTGCTGAAACTGGCCCTGTCCCCGCTGTGGTTCCTCCTGGTCTTCGCGGCCCTGACGGCGGCCACACCCCTGCTGACCCGCCTCAACCCGCTCTGGTCCCTGGCCGTGGTCCTCCACGTGGACCTCATCCGCTTCGGCCTCGGCGGCCCCCAGAGCCTCGGCTGGATCAACCTGGCGGCGGGCTGGCTGGTCCCGTACACCCTGGGCGCGGCCTGGACCCGAGGCGAACTGGAACGCCCGCGCGCGGGCTGGACCCTGCTGGTGTCCGGCACGGCGGCCACGGCGGCCCTGATCCTCTGGGCCGGCTACCCGGCGTCGATGGTCGGCGTTCCCGGCGCCCAGGTCTCCAACCTGAACCCACCCACCCTGGCCGCCGTCACCTTCGGCCTGGCCCAGTGCGGCCTGGCCCTCCTGCTGCGCGCCCCCCTCCGCCGCGCTTTGCGCCGTCGGCCCCTGGCCTGGGCGGCGGTGGCCGTCGTCAACCTCTCGGCGATGACCGTGTTCCTGTGGCACCAGACGGCGATGATGGCGACGACCGCCACCGGCCTGACGGCGGGCCGCCTCCCCGGCCTGCACACCCTCCCCGACAACCTGACCTGGGTGGCGGCCCGCCTCGCCTGGCTCCCGGTCTTCACTCTCGCCCTCCTGCTCTGCCGCTCGGCGTTCCACGGCTACGAGAACCGCCGCCCGCGCGGGACCTCCCGGGCGGGACAGCCCCGAACCACCCCCCCAACCGCGGAACACCCCGGCCCAAGCGGTGCGCCATGCCTAGGGTGTTGCGGATGAGTGCGGTGGAGAAGCGGCTGACCGGCGGGCTACGGCTGCTGCGCGAGGACCTGTGGAGCGCCAAGGCCCACCCGTTGCCACCCTCCGCCCGGCTGCGCCGACTTCCGCACGGCCTGGTGGTCGTCCTCGCGTTCGTCACCATGCTCGGCAACATCGACCAGATGGACGACCGCTATCAACTGGGCGGGGAGTACACGCTGTTGTGCTCGCTCGCGCAGGCGGCGGCCGTGGCGCTCGCTCTCTGGTGGCCGGTACCGGCGTGGTGGGGCTCCATGGTCGTCACCACCGTGGTGGCCCTCGGCGTCCGGGCCCAGCTCTTCACCGAGCAGACCGATGCCGGCTCCCGTTCCCAGCGCTTGGACGCCACCGACGTCACGGCCGGCCTCGGCACCCCGCTTCCCCACGGCACGATCGACAACGACGTGCCGTGGCCCTGGAGCCCGATGGGGCTGGTGGCCCACGCGATCATCCTCTTCCTCCTCGCGTTGCGCCTGCCCAACCGCGTGGTGATCGAGGTGCTGGTGCTGACCACGTTGGGCACCTTCGCCCTCCAGGGCCTCGCCGGCTCCCACGAGTACGCGTCGACGACCCCGCTGGCCCTCGCCCTGTTCGTCGGTGCCGTTCTCCTCGGCAGTGCCATGCGCGGGCGCCGCGAGGCCCGTACCCAACTCGTCGAGCAGACCAGCATCACCGCCGAGGAGCGCGCCCGCCGCACCCTCCTGGAGGAGCGCAGCCGTATCGCGCGCGAACTGCACGACGTGGTCGCGCACCACATGTCGGTGATCTCGATCCAGGCCCAGGTCGCCCCGCACCTGGTGGAGAACCCCTCCGAGGAGCTGAAGGAGAACCTCCACGGCATCCGGCAGAACGCGCTGGAGGCCCTCACCGAACTCCGCCGCGTCCTCGGCGTCCTGCGCTCGGAGAACCCACCGGACGGCGGCCCCGACGACCCGCACGGCATGGCGGCCGTCGCCGAGGGCACTGCCCCGCACGCGCCGCAGCCCACCCTGGACCGGCTCGACGCGCTCATCGACAACACCCGCGCGGCCGGCCTGGCGGTCGTCACCGAGATCCACGGCGAGGCGACCCCGCTGCCACCGGGCGTGGAGCTGTCGGCGTACCGGATAGTGCAGGAGGCCCTCAGCAACGCCCTGCGGCACGCGCCCGGGTCGACCGTTCGGGTGGAGCTGACCCATTTCCCACGCGGCCTGCAGGTACGGGTGATCAACTCCCGCCCCGCCCACCGGGCCCCACCGTCCCCCGGCGCCGGCCATGGTCTCCTCGGTATGCGTGAGCGCGCCGCGATGCTCGGTGGCACCCTCATGGCGACCGAGACCTCCCACGGCGGCTTCGCCGTCGTGGCCTTCCTTCCCCGCGACGGCGACCCCGGCGGCGAGCCCTCGGCGCTCGCACCGGACACGACAGGAGAAACGACTCCATGACGAGCAGCACCATCCGCGTACTGATCGCCGACGACCAGCAGATGGTCCGCCAGGGCTTCTCGGTGCTGCTCAACACCCAGCCCGACATCGACGTCGTCGCCCAGGCGGTGCACGGCCTCGACGCCATCGACAAGGTCACCGAACTCGCCCCGGACGTCGTCCTGATGGACATCCGCATGCCCGAGCTGGGCGGCATCGAGGCCACCCGGCGCATCACCACCGAGCACCCCCACATCAGAGTCCTCGTCCTCACCACCTTCGATCTCGACGAGTACGTGTACGAGGCGCTGCGCGCCGGCGCGTCCGGGTTCCTCCTCAAGGACGCCTCCGCCGACCAACTCGCCGAGGCGGTACGGGTCGTCGCGGCGGGCGACGCCCTGCTGGCGCCCGGTATCACCCGCCGTCTCATCGCCGAGTTCTCCCGCCTCGGCACCACACCCCGCGCCCCTCTCAAGGACCGCGTCGGTGACCTGACCGAGCGGGAGACCGAGGTCCTCACCCTGATCGCCCAGGGCCTGTCCAACGCCGAGATCGCCCAACGCCTCGTCGTCGCCGAACAGACCGTGAAGACCCATGTGGGCCGCATCCTGGTCAAACTGGGCCTGCGCGACCGCACCCAGGCGGCCGTCTTCGCCTACGAATCGGGCCTGGTCCGCCCCACGGGTTACTGAACGGCCGCCGCCGAAGGCCACGGCCACAAGCACAGGCACAGCCACAGGCACAGGCACGGACGCAGACCAGGCACTACCCGCACTCGTACCCGTAGTACCTGAGACGGACCCGGACAGACCCTCCTCACTGGTGACGACGTCGAGCTCGCCCTCCGCCTACCGTTTTCAACGTGACCGAGACGACCCAGACCCAGACGATGCCCTTGCGCGGCGGGGGCAAGCCGAGCAGCCCGGAGTTCCGCGTGGCGATGGACGCATGGCACAGGCTGCGCCAGGACCTGTTCCACGACGGGTTCGCCTACCGGCCGATGGCGCCGATGAAGATGGACGGCCCGTTCACCAGCAGGCTCTCCGGTCGCCGGCGCGAGTACGTGGCCTGGGCGCCGCACGCGGCCGTGGTGGCGGCCGGCCTGCTCTCGATGGCCATCGCCGCCTCCGCCAGCGACGGAAGCGGGCTCACCGCGCTGGTGGCTGCCGCCTTCGCACTGATTCCGGTCCTGCTGACCATGATCAGACCCGTGGCGGCCTTCTGGGTGTCCATGATCGCGGCTCCGTTGACCGCGATGGGCAGCGGTCTGTGGGAGGACTGGCCGTGGACGGCCGGCAGCTTCGCGGCCCACCTCGTGGTGATGACGGTCGTGGCCCTGCGCACGCGGCCGCGCATAGCCGCCTGGATGTGGGGCCTGACCGCGGTGTACGGGGCGTTCCTGGAGGGCACCCTCGGCAACAACCACTACGCGGCGAACAACACGGTCCCGCTGCTCGTCGTCTCCGCCATGTCCTTGCTGGCCGTCTCCGCCCTGACCATACGCCGCACGGCCCAGCGCGAGGTGACCGCCCAGCAGACGGTGACGGCCCACGAGCGTTCCAAGCGCACCCTCCTGGAGGAGCGCACCACGATCGCCCGTGAGCTGCACGACGTGGTCGCCCACCACATGTCGGTGGTCGCCATCCAGGCCGAGGCCGCGCCCTACCGCGTGGAGAACACGCCGCCGGAGCTGGAGCAGGCCTTCGCCACGATCCGGGAGAACGCGGTGGCCGCGCTCACCGAGCTGCGCCGCGTCCTCGGCGTGGTCCGCGCCGAGGACTACGAGGCCCCGGACGCCCCGCAGCCCACCCTCGCCGACCTCGACGGTCTGCTCGCCAATGTGCGGGAGGCGGGCCTCACGGTCGACAAGGTGGTCACCGGAGCGGTCCGTGAACTCCCGCAGGGAGTGGAGCTGTCGGCGTACCGCATCGTGCAGGAGGCCCTCAGCAACACCCTGCGGCATGCTCCGGGCGCGACGGCCCGCGTGGAGATCGGCTATGTCCTGGGCGGGCTGGGCCTGCGCATAGTCAACGGCCCCTCGCCGGAGATCAGCCTGGTGAAGTCCACCCACGGCACGGGCCACGGCCTCACCGGCATGCGCGAGCGGGTCACGATGCTGAACGGCGAGATGACGACGGGCGAGACGGAGGACGGAGGCTACGAGGTGACGGTGTTCCTGCCGGTGGCCGGCGCGAGCGAGGCCGACGCATGACGATCCGTGTGCTGATCGCCGACGACCAGATGATGGTCCGCGAGGGCTTCTCCGTACTGCTCGGCGCGATGCCGGACATCGAGGTGGTCGGCGAGGCGGTGAACGGCCGGGACGCGGTCGACCGGGTCCGGGAGCTGTCGCCGGACGTCGTCCTGATGGACATCCGGATGCCCGAGCTGAACGGCATCGAGGCCACCCGGGAGATCGTGGCGTCGGACGGCGGGGCGAAGGTGCTGGTGCTGACCACGTTCGACCTGGACGAGTATGTGTACCAGGCGCTGCGCGCCGGAGCCTCCGGGTTCCTCCTCAAGGACGCCTCCGCCCGCCAACTGGCCGACGGGGTAAGGGTGGTGGCCGCCGGAGAGGCACTGCTCGCCCCGTCCGTCACCAAGCGGCTGATCACGGAGTTCTCCAAGCTGGCCCAGTCCCCCCGCCCCTCGGCGGCCACCCAGCTGGCATACGGCGAACTCACCGACCGTGAGACGGAGGTCCTGGTCCTCATCGCCCAGGGCCTGTCGAACTCGGAGATAGCCGGGCGTCTGGTGGTGGCCGAGTCCACGATCAAGACCCATGTGAGCCGGGTCCTGGTCAAGCTGGGCCTGCGCGACCGCACCCAGGCGGCGGTGTTCGCCTACGAGGCGAGACTGGTGACGCCGGGCTGACGAGGCCGGTCATAGGGTGATCCCCCTGGTCAGCCGACCCTCCCGCGGGTTAGCGTCCGGTCATGGCAGCTGCTTCCGACCTCGCTTTCGACCCGTGGGACCCCGACTTCGTGGCCGACCCGTACCCGGCGTACGCGGAGCTGCGGGCCAAGGGCAGGGTGCGGTACTTCGAGCCGACGAACCAGTGGCTCGTCGCGCACCACGCGGACGTCTCGGCGTTGCTGCGGGACCGGCGGCTCGGGCGGACGTACCAGCACAGGTTCACGCACGAGGACTTCGGTCGCGGGGCGCCGCCGGCGGAGCACGAGCCGTTCCACACGCTGAACGACCACGGGATGCTCGACCTGGAGCCCCCGGACCACACGCGGATCCGGCGGCTGGTGTCGAAGGCGTTCACGCCGCGCACGGTGGAGCGGTTGAAGCCGTATGTGGAGGAGCTGGCCGGAGAGCTGGTGGGCGGGCTGGTCGAGGCCGGCGGCGGTGACCTGCTGACGGATGTCGCGGAGCCGCTGCCGGTGGCGGTGATCGCCGAGATGCTGGGTGTCCCCGAGTCGGACCGGGCGCAGCTGAGGCCCTGGTCGGCGGACATCTGCGGGATGTACGAGCTGAGCCCGTCGGAGGAGACGGCGAAGCGGGCGGTGCGGGCGTCGGTGGAGTTCTCGGAGTATCTCCGGGGTCTGATCGCGCACCGTAGGGCGGAGCCGGGCGAGGACCTGATCTCGGGCCTGATCGCCGCGTACGACGAGGGCGACCGTCTCACCGAGCAGGAGATGATCTCGACCTGTGTGCTCCTGCTGAACGCGGGCCACGAGGCGACGGTGAACGCCACGGTGAACGGCTGGTGGGCGCTGTTCCGGAACCCGGACCAGCTGGCGGCCCTGCGTGCGGACCACTCGCTGGTGCCGGGGGCGGTGGAGGAGCTGATGCGGTACGACACACCGTTGCAGCTGTTCGAGCGGTGGGTGCTGGACGACATCGAGATCGACGGGACGACGGTTCCCCGGGGCGCGGAGATCGCGATGCTGTTCGGCTCGGCGAACCATGACCCGGCCGTGTTCACCGACCCCGGAAAGCTGGACCTCACCCGCAAGGAGAACCCGCACATCTCCTTCAGCGCGGGCATCCACTACTGCATCGGCGCGCCCCTCGCCCGTATCGAACTGGCGGCCTCGATGACGGCCCTCCTGGAGAAGGCCCCGACCCTCGCCCTCACCACCGAGCCGACCCGGAAGCCCAACTTCGTGATCCGGGGCCTGGACGGCCTATCCGTCGAGATCTGAGAAGCCCCCACCGCCCGATCCCGATCCTGATCCTGACCTCCGTCGCCGGGCCAGCAGTGCGATCACCAGGCAGACGGCGGCCGGGAGGGCGGCTCCGGCCAGGGCGACGAAGGGGAGTTCGGTGGCGAGGACGGTGTAGTCCATGTCCTCGCCCTCGAAGCCGCCCCGTAGATGGCGGCGCGTGCGGTCCGAGGTGCTCCAGGCGAGTGTCGCGGCCAGCATGCCCACCGCGGACAGCGCACATCCCCCACATCCCAAGGCACTCTGCCGATTCACCCCCCGGCCCCCTCGCGTCCCCAGTTCCCCTGGCGCCGATTGTCCCGCTCGCCCCGCTGCTTCGGGCTGCTCCGGTTGATCCATGGCGGACATGAGAGAAGGGACGCGCCCCGGTCGGCCGTGGTTCTCCCGGGCGCCCGGCCCTCAGCTGCTCAGATCCCGCCGCCGCAGCCCCGCCAGACCTCCCGCCACGAGCACCACCGCGAGCCCGGCCAGTACCAGCACCGGTGTCCACTCCATCTCGCCGCCCGGCAGCTTCGGGAGGTGGCCGAAGGGGGAGAGGTCGAGGAAGGCCTGAGGGGCGTCGAGGGCGGGCCCGATCCAGCCGATGAGGAGGACGGCGCCGGCGAGGCCCCAGGCCGCCGGTGCCGCTCGGGGCGCGAACCCGTGGAGCAGGACGGCGGCGCCGCCGATCACCCACACCCCGGCGACCTGGACGAGACAGGCGCCCAGGATGGGACCGGCCTCCTTGCCGTAGCCGAGGGCGAAACCGAGGCCGGCGAGGAGCATGATCCATACGGTTCCGCCGAAGGCGACGGCCAGGTGTCCGGCGGCCCAGCGCAGTCGGCCCACCGCGTTGGCGAGGAGGGGTTCGGCGCGCCCGGAGGTCTCCTCGCCGTGCAGGCGCAGCACCGAGCCGACGATGTACAGCGCGGCGATCAGACCGAGCATGCCGATCATGGAGGCGAGGAAGGCGTTGGTCAGACCGGACTGGCCTCCCATGCGTTCGAAGATCTCCCGGGCGCCCTCGTTGTCGCCGACGAACTCGGCCGTGCCCTCGGTCAGTCCGCCGTAGACGAGCCCGGTGAGGAAGAAGCCGATGCTCCAGCCGAGGACACCGCCGCGTTGCAACCGCCAGGCCAGCGCACCGGCCGTGGCCAGCCGTCCGGCCGCCGGTCCCGGCCGGGTCGGCAGGAAGCTCATGCCGACGTCCCGCCGCCCGGCGAGTGCGTAGGCCACCGCGCCCTGAAGGGCCGTCGCCGCCACGAACAGCAGCAGCACCCACCACCGCTCATCCGCGAACGAACGCTCGTTTTCCAGCCACCCCAGCGGCGACACCCACGTCAAAAAAGACGAACCTTCGTTCGCGGAAGCGTCACCCGCCGCCCGCAGCACGAACGCCCCGCCCAGCACCCCCGCAGTCAGCCCCCGCGCCAGCCGCGCGCTCTCCGTCAGTTGCGCCACGACAGCCGCCATCGTCGCGAACACCATCCCGACGCCCGCGATCCCCAGCCCGAAGGCCAGCGCGCCCGCCGCCCCCTGCCCGGCCAGCCCGAGGGCGACGAGGAGCGCCAGTCCGCCGTTCGCGACGGCCGCCGTGAGCAGGGCGGCGGTCAAGGACGCCCGGCGCCCCACCATCCCCGACGCGACCAGTTCCTGCCGGCCGCTCTCCTCCTCGTCGCGGGTGTGGCGGATGACGACGAGGAGGCTCATGACGGCGGCGAGGAGACCGGCGTAGACGCCGACGCGCCAGGCGGTCAGGGCGCCGAGGGAGTCGTCGAAGACGGGGCCGACCAGGGCGCGCAGGGACGAGTTGGTGGTCATCTGGCGCATGAGGTCGGCGCGTTCGGCGGCGGTGCCGTACAGGCTCTTCAGGCTGTTCGGCATGGAGAGGACCATCAGCCCGGTCACCGCGACCCAGACCGGCACCATCACCCGGTCGCGGCGCAGGGCGAACCTCAACAGCGTTCCCGTACCGGCCAGTTGACGCGCCCCACCGGACCGTACGGCGAACGGGTCGACCGTCTCGGCGGCCGTCCCGGCGGTCATCGCGCGACCACCCCAGCTGCCTCTCCCGCGTCCCCTGCCTCTCCTGCCTTCTCCGCCTGGTAGTGCCGCAGGAACAGTTCCTCCAGCGTCGGCGGCGTCGACGTCAGGGACCGTACGCCGGACTCGGTCAGGGAGCGGAGTACGGCGTTGAGTTTGTCGGTGTCGACCTGGAGGTGGACGCGGTGGCCCTGGACGTCGAGGTCGTGGACGCCGGGGAGACGGGTGAGACCGTTCGGCGGGCCGGCGAGTTCGGCGGTGACGGTGGTCCGGGTCAGATGGCGCAGGTCGGCGAGGGAGCCGCTCTCGACGGTGACACCCTTGCGGATGATGCTCACCCGGTCGCACAGCTCCTCGACCTCGCTGAGGATGTGGGACGACAGCAGCACCGTACGGCCCCGGTCGCGCTCCTCCCGTACGCAGCGCTGGAAGACCTCCTCCATGAGCGGGTCCAGGCCCGAGGTCGGTTCGTCCAGGATGAGGAGGTCCACGTCGGAGGCGAAGGCGGCGACGAGGGCGACCTTCTGGCGGTTGCCCTTCGAGTAGGTGCGGCCCTTCTTGGTGGGGTCAAGTTCGAAGCGCTCGATCAACTCCGCGCGGCGCCCGGTGTCCAGCCCGCCCCGCAGCCGTCCGTAGAGGTCGATGACCTCGCCGCCGGACAGGTTCCGCCACAGGGTCACGTCGCCGGGGACGTACGCGATCCGGCGGTGCACCTCCACCGCGTCCGTCCACGGGTCGCGGCCCAGCACCTGCGCGGCACCCGAGTCGGCGCGCAGCAGGCCGAGCAGGACGCGGATGGTGGTGGACTTCCCGGCGCCGTTGGGGCCGAGGAAGCCGTGGACCTCGCCGGTCTCGACGGTCAGGTCGAGGCCGTCCAGCGCATGGGTCCGTCCGAAGGACTTGTGCAGCCCGGAGACGGTGATGGCCTTCGTCATGTTTCCGAACGTACGCTTACTTCAGAAATTTGTGAAGTTAAGGAAGGGTGTGAATCGCGGGTAGGCTGGCCAGTGGTGTCTGACCAGGGACTATCAAGGGGATGGCGAGGGAGCTGACCAGGGATGGCGGATTCGAAGGCCGAAGCGGAAGCCGCGACGGCGGCCGGAGCGGAAGCCGCAGCGAAGGCCGGGGCGGAAGCCGTGGGGCGTGACCCCGAGTCGGTCTCCCGTTTCGTCGAGGGCTTCGCGGCGCAGCTCGTGGAGGCCGGGGTGCCGCGTATGCCGGCCCGGGTCTTCGCCGCGCTGCTGGCCTCCGACACCGGCGCGCTGACCTCCGTCGAGCTGGGCGAACAGCTGCGGATCAGCCCCGCGGCCGTCTCCGGCGCGGTCCGCTATCTCGCCCAGGTGCACCTGGTGTCACGCGAACGCGAGCCCGGTTCGCGCCGCGAGCGCTACCGCGTCCACAGCGACCAGTGGTACGAGGCCCTCACCAACCGCGAGGCCATCATCAAGCGTTGGGAGGAGGCGCTGCGCGAGGGCGTCACCAGCCTGGGCGCCGACACCCCGGCGGGGCGCCGCCTCTCCGAGACCCTCGCCTTCTTCGAGTTCATCGAGTCCGAGGTCGAGGCGATGATGGGCCGCTGGCGCGTCCACCGCGACGAGATGTTCGGCCGAGACTCAAGGTGATCTCCGGTCGCCCCGTGGGAGCGACGGCGGTCGCCGGCCGTTGCCAAGCTCCACCTTGAGGGACGCGGGGCTCTCTACGGCGGTCCCGACGCGGCCCGTTGCCCCTCGACGCAGGACCGGTTGCCTTCCGGGTCGGGAAGGGACAGGAACCTTCCGGAGCGCCTGGGGCTTCCCCGCGGCCATGACCGCACTCCGGACACTGCCACATACGCGGCGAGGCGGTACGTCCGCCTCCCTCGCGTCATATGGCGTCGACCGACGTCATACGGCTTCGACGAAACCGCGGCTCGTGGCTTCTTGCGCGGCTTGCCGAATGGCTCTGATGGTGAATTCGGAACGTCTTCGCCGCAACCAGGCGAGGGCGGAGGTGGAGGGGACGAGATCGACGACGTCGATGTATCTGATGCCCGGTCGTGGAAAGTACTCGCGGGCGGCTGCCGGCAGGAAGCACATCGCTTCCCCGGCGGCCACCGTGTGCAGCAGTGATTCCATGTCGGTGACGACCGGCCCGTAGCGAACGCGGCTGCCGTCGGGGCGGGGAACGACCGCCCAGAAGTCCCACCACAGCCGCGGAACCTGCTCGGGCATGTCGACCACGGGGACGCCGGAGAGCTGAGCCAGCGTGAGCCGCGGCAGGGCCGCCAGGGGATGCCCGGCGGAGAGGCAGGCCACTCGTGGCTCGGTGGCCAGGTGGTGCAGTTCGATGTCGTCCGTCACCGGAGGGCGGAGGAAGACCACGTCGGCCTCCTGCTGGGCCAGCGCGGCCATGTGATCGACGAAGCCGAGGTTGACCAGTCGCACGGTCGTCCCGGGGTGACGGTCTCGCAGCAGGCCGAGTACGGCACGGGTGTGCGCCATGGACGCCTCGGCTCCCATGGTTCCCACGACGAGCCGTCCTGATGTCTGCCGCAGCTGTGCGTCGGCGACGCGCCGCAGCCGGTCGACGGCCGCGACCGCCGCCCGGGCTTCGCAGAGCAACGCCTGCCCTGCCTCGGTGAGAGTGATCGTCCGGCTCGTGCGCTCCACCACGCGCACCCCCAAACGTTTCTCCAGCTCTCTGATCTGCTGACTCAGCGCCGGCTGCGTGATGAACAGGCGCGCGGCAGCACGCCCGAAATGGAGTTCCTCACTCAGCGTGAGATAGAGCCGAAGCTGATGAATGCTCGGTTCCTTCGATATGGATGCCCCCACGGAGAAGCCTCCCTTTCACTCTCCAACTCGCTGCCATAACAGGCGCCTTATCGATCACCAGGCATCATGCGCTCCGGATTCGATGACATTCCTGAGTCGACCGTGTGATAGTCGACGGGCGGCCAGGTGATCAGTCCGATGGCCCACCGAAAACAGCGCCTCCGTCAGAAAGTCAGAGACGGTTTCCGCAGCACCGGTTCCCGCCGGAATCGAGCGACGCACTACTGGAGCACCGGGCGCTCGACCGTATCCGGGGCGTCGTCCGCCGCGATTGGTCGATCCGATGGAAGACAACGAGGGGAACAGGACGTGTACAAGCTCGCATCACTGGCCGGCGCGGCTGCCCTGACGGCCGCCGCGTTCACCGCGCCCATGGCTCAGGCCGCCGAGCCCACACAGACGGGAACCACGACGATCACCCGAGCCGTGCCCGACGGCGAACAGCAGGCAGACGGGTCCACGAGGTATGGCAAGGACGTGTCACTGGCCGAAGCCCTCAAGGCCGAGATGGCCAAGCGAGGGAAGACGACGGCCGCCGCTCGCTCGGTGTGCTACAGCGCTCACGTGGCCGGTCTCGGCTGGCAGGCAGTGGTCTGCAACGGAGGTGTGGCAGGGACGGAGGGGCAGAACAGGGCGATAGAAGCCCTGGACGTGGCGGTGGGCGGAGCGGGCGGGTTCTGCGTCAACGCCCATCTGCGCAATGTCGGCTGGCAGGCCGAGGCGGACTGCGCGAACGACGGCGGCGCGGTCCGGGTGGGAACCGTGGGCCAGGCCCGCCCCATGGAAGCCATGATGATCGGCGTGAGCTCCGGAGCGGTGAAGGGTCGGGCCCACGTCCAGAACATCGGCTGGTTGGCCCCGCAATCCGATGCCATCATCACCCTGGGTACCACAGGTGAGACCCGCAACCTGGAAGCCGTCCGCATCTGGCTCTGATCCTCGCTCGGCCCCGGCAGAGTGACGGCCCGTCGAACCGGACATCACGCGACTGCGCCGGAGCCCTGCCCACGGACAGCCTCCCTTTCGCTCTCCAACCTGCTGCCATAGAAAACGGGTTATCGATCGGCAGGCGTCATGTATTCCTGATTCGACGACAGCTCTGTTCTGTCATGTGATAGTTGACGACGTCACTTGATCAGTCCGACGTCACCTCGGTTCGGAAGATCGGAGCAGGGGTGGTGGCCGGTCTGGCCAATGTTCCCTTTCGGCAAGGAGAAGCACATGCGTAAGGTCGTATTCGGCTTGTTCGTGGCACTGGCGGTCGTGCTCGCGGTGGCCCCGCTCACCAGCGCTGACAAGGCCGAGACCGAGACCGTCGCCAACGGCAGGCCGGGCCCTCTTTAAAGGAGATATCGCCGGCGGAAGGGCTGGGTCAGGTTTCCCTTTCGTGAATAGGCGTTTCTTCCTGGTGCTGTGGCCGACCCCGAAGGCGACGCTACTGCCCGTCCGTTCTCTCCGTCCGGCTCGTCAGGCGTTCGTGGCGCTGCCGTGCCGCCTGGGGGGTCTGGAGGCCGAGGCCGAAGGCGATCTCCGGCCAGGTCATGCCGCGGCCCCGGGCCATGTCGAGGAGGCCGAGCTCCAGTTCGTCCATCTCGCCGCGCGCGAGGGGGATCAGGGTCAGGGCGGCGGTGATGTCGGCGCGGTCGACCTCGGCTTCACCGTCGTCGAGGAGGGCGGCGCCGCTGAGCAGGAACGAGACCAGCCTGATCGCCTCGTGCGGGCCGAGGACATGGGGGTGGACCTGGCGGCGACGCTGCCCGTCCGTGGCCGCGTGCCGCTCGGCGATGCGGAACAGGGACGTGTAGACGCGTTGTGCCCGCGCCTCGTCCGCGCTCGGGGGTGTGAAGGGGTCCGTGGGTGACGTCATACGTTCATCGTGTGATGCAAACACTTTGTTGTCAACGGATTATTTGGTTCATGGGCGACTTGATGTCGGGTGGGGGCGTCTCGCCCTCCCCGTGTCACCGCCGCCCGCCGAACTCCCATTCGTGCACCTCGACATCGGCGTACCGGTGCGCGGCCAGTACGGTGCGGGCCGTGGCCCGGTCCGGGGCGCGGAGCAGGGCCGCCGTGCCCAGCCAGGCCGTGCCGTCGTCGGACAGCAGCGGGCCGTACGCGATCAGCTCGTCCCGCCAGGCGGCCGGTACGACGAGGTCGGCGGCGTCCCCCGTACCCGCGCCCGTGTCGGGGGCCAGGCCGAGCACCAGATAGCGGGGGTCGCCGCTCCGCCCGCCCGGGAACTCCCACATCGTGCGGCCCAGCAGATTGCGCCACCGGCGCAGCAGGACGTCCCGGAACGCGCCGGCCTGGTAGTTGGGCTCGTCGAAGGCGAAGGCACGTGCCGCGGTGGCGTCCGGCAGGTCGACGATGTGCACGCTCCCGGTGGGCGTCTCGCCGTCCTCCGCGAAGGCCGGGCCGCGCGCGATCAGCTCCTTCTCGTACCCGTCCATGTACGACCAGTGCGCCTCCGTCAACTCCTCCCGCAAAGCAAGGGAGTTGGGACGGTCTCGGTGGTAGCAGAAGAACTCCATGCCCGAAGCCTCTCCGACACCGGGCGGTCCCTCAAAGGACTTTCTCGGTGGACACGGCTCGGCGCGGTGTCACATGATCCCCGCATGATCCGTGCCGCCACCCTGAACGACGTCGCCGAGATCGGCGCGATGATCCGCGAACTGGCCGCTTATGAGAAGGCCGTCGAGCAGGCCCGAGCCACAGACGAGCAGCTTCGCGAAGCGCTGTTCGGTGAGCGTCCGGCGGCGTACGCGCTGATCGCCGAGGACGACGACACGGCCGGGACCGTGGGTTACGCCCTGTGGTTCCCGCGGTTCTCGACCTGGACCGGCACGCGCGGCATGCACCTGGAGGACCTCTACGTACGCCCGGACGCGCGCGGCGCCGGACACGGCAAGGCCCTGCTCGCCGCCCTCGCCGCGCTCTGCGAGCGGAGCGGTTACGAGCGCTTCGAGTGGTGGGTCCTTGCCTGGAACGAGCCGACGATCGACTTCTACAAGTCGCTCGGGGTGGAACTCCTGGAGGAGTGGACGGTCTGCCGGCTCAGCGGCGGTCCCCTCAAGGCGCTCGCCGCCCAGGCCCCGCCCGTCGAGCTCGACGCCCCCACCGCGTAGCAGGGCGCCTCTTACGCACCGCCCGTGCTGGTCGCGCGGGAACTCGTGCGGCCCTGTCCCCGGCTCAGTCGGAGGGGTTCCGCCGTGCCGCGCCCGCCGCCTTCCTCGCCGCGCGGTGCCGTCTGGCCAGCCGCATCGAGTGCAGGCACGAAACGCCCTCCCTGCGACAGGCGTCCTTGCAGGCCACGGCATGGTCCAGCCACTCGCTGAACGTCGCCATGACCGGGTCGGGGGGTACGGTGCCGTCCGGCCGCCCCGGTTCGTCACTCACGCCGTACGCCTCTCACCCAGGTACGCCGTGACGTACGCCCGTACGAGGTCTCGCTCAGCCGCCTCGTCGTCTACGTGGTCGGGTTTCGGCGGTGGTTCCCAGCAGGGTTCGCTGCGCGGGAACGGCAACCACCGGCCGTACGTGGCCCGGTACCGTGCCGCCCGCGCCGCCCAACGCCGCCATCGCCCCCGGTACGGGCTCAGCACGGCCTCTCCGGAATGACGAAGTAGGCCCACACGCACTTCGTGAACGGCCGCGACTCATGGCCCCACCGCTCGGCGAGGGCTGCCACCAGCACGAGGCCGCGTCCGCCGCCCTGCTCGGGGTCCGGGTCCGGCCGTAGCGCCGGCGCCTTCCCCTTGTCCGGGTCCGACACCTCCACCAGTACGCCGCAGCCCCGGACCGACACGACCACCTCGACCTCGGCGAGCGTCACCCGGCAGTGCCGGACGGCGTTGGTGACCAGTTCCGTCGCCACGGTGGCGATGTCGTGGGCGAGTTCGGCGTCAAGGGCCCAGTCCTTGAGGATCCGCCGCACGTGGGCTCGGGCTTCGGGGACGTGTCTTCTGCGCTTGGGGATGCGGAAGGAGTCGCGACGCGGGGTGAGTGCGGGCATGACGAATAAACCCCCTGACATACAGCCAAGTTCACGCCCAGTAGCGGTGCGTGCACGATGAGGCTAGGGCTCAATTTGAGTTTTCTGCAACTGAATCAACCTCATGCATGCAGTTTTTGCTTTCTGAGGGAGTCGCGCGGCCCCTAGAGTTGGGGTGGTTCAGACCGAGAGGGGATGCGATGCCCGCAGGGGGACGGCCGACGGTGCGCAGTAGGCGACTTGGTGCCGCGCTCAAGCGGTACCGACAGGCCGCCAAGCTCGACCAGTTGGAGGCGGCCGAGGTGCTCGGCGTGGACCCGGCCCGCGTCAGCCGCATCGAGAGCGGGCTCGTGACCGCCCGCATCCTCGAGATCCGAGTGCTGCTGACCGCCTACGGCGTGGATGACCCCGAAGTCCGGGACAAGCTGGAGGACTTGGCCAAGAGGTCGAAGCACCGTGGCTGGTGGCTCGAACACGCGGCTCACCTGCGGCCGGACTATCTCGACCACATCTCGCTTGAGGACGACGCGACGTACATCCGGGTGTGGGCGCAGGCGCTGGTGCCGGGCTTGCTGCAGACGCCCGCCTACGCGGAGGCCGTCATCACGGCCAGCCCCAGTTATGTCGCGCCGGAACGCGTCGGGCAGATGGTCAAAGTGCGTGCGGCGCGGCAGGCGAAGATCGAGGAGGGCGGAGCGGCGTACACGGCCATCATTTGGGAGCCCGTGGTCATCCACCCCTTGGTGCGCGCCGAAATCCACCGGGAGCAGCTGGAACAGATTCTTGAGGTGGGGCAGAGGAAGAACGTGACCGTTCAGGTCCTCCCGTTGAGCGCGGGCACGCTGGCCGGAGAAATCTCCGCGTTCGCCTCGTTCAGTTTCGATGAGGCGGCCATGGTGGAGGCGGTGACGCTGGAGAACCTGCGGGGCACGTCGATCCTCGAAGCACCAGAGGATCTCGCCGCTTACACGCTCGCCTTCGACCAACTACGATCGGTGGCGTTGACACCGGATGCGAGCGCGCAGCTCATTCGGCGCGCACTACAGAGAAGCAAGGACGACGCGTCGTGACTCCTGAGCTCATAGGCCCGTTTCGGAAGTCTTCGTACTCCGGAGGACAGGGTGACTGCGTCGAGGTCGCTGCCACTGTCACTGGCGGCCGTGCTGTCCGCGACAGCAAGAACCCTCACGGCCCCCTCCTGCACATCTCGCCCACCGGATGGCACGCTTTTCTCGGCGGCGTCGCCGGAACGGCCGTCCCGCGCTGACTACCATGGAGAAGGTCATCCCGTAGGGATACCCCCGTGCCGGAACCCCGGCTCGATTACGGCGAGCCGGGGTTTCCGATGCTGTGGCGAAGGGTTGCCCCTATCCGTGTTCGGAGTGAGGCGCGTCAGTGGTGCTCGTTGTACCCGTCGGCCACGCGGAAGCTGGCCGCGGCCGGCGCTCCTGCCGGGATTGTCACATCGATCCCGGCGTTGGTGGTGTGAGCGCCGACCGGGGTGGCCTTTCCGTTGCAGTCGGGCGTGCCAAAGAACTCGACGGTCCTGCGACTCTCGTTTTCGACTCTGAAGCTGGCAGTGGTGGGTTGGTTGACGACGGCTACAGGCTTAAGGACGGTGATGCAGAACCCCGGCTCGGCGGGGTATTGGCGGTCGTCGACGAGAATCAGGCCCTCGTCCCGGTGGTTCCTCCGGTTTTCACCCCGGAAGTCTTCCCGGTTCTCCCCCCCGTTGCCACCCCGACCTTCGCTGCCCTTCCTGGAACCGCTCCAGCCTTCCTTTCCCCCGGCGTCCGCCGGCGCGTTGGCCGCGTTCGAGCCGGCCTCCGTGCCGGTGCCGTTCCCGCCGCGCGGTACGGAGGGGGCGGCGTCCTGCGCGATCGAGGCGGACCGGGGAGCGGACTCCAGGGCGGAGCTGGCGTAGGTGACACCGGTGGCGGCCGCGACTGCAACGCCGACGGAGGCGGCGATCACTGTGGCTTTACGAGTGCGCAATGCACTTCCCCTTCTCTTCGTTCTCGTCGACAGGACCTGCCGACGAGAACGAACGTAATGACGGGCGTTTCCGCTGTCATTTCGAAGAGGCCCGGAGCAGTGTGAAAATAGGGCTGAACGGCCGCATGAATCGTCGCCCTGGAGAGTGACGATCGGCGCGCCTGACGCCTCATCAAAATATGGCAATGAGCTGGTACTTTGATTCGGGGAGGGCGTCTGTTCGGAACGCGCTGACATGTCGTCACCCTGTTGGACGTGCGGTGAGCGGGGTCGGCTCTGAGCGTCCGTCAGGCCGCTTTTCGTCCCGCGCAGCTGACGACTCCTCAAGAATCCTCAGGGCGCGACGAATACAGCGTGAATACGGGATGCTCTGCCGCTGCGTCCCGTCGCGTGAATTCCGCCCCGGGAAATGATCGACAACGGCGTGTCGCGCGCTGCCAAAGGTTCCGCCGGGCCTATGGTGGTCGGTCCTCCGTCCGCCCTCAGGCCGGCAGCGTCAACCCCCACGCCCCTTCCCGTACCGTCCACGTCCGCGTCCGTACCGGTCCCGACACCAGGGAGTCCGCCCGGTAGCGGAAATCCGCGCCGGAGACGGTCACCCGCCGGCCGGTCGCGTGCAGCGGGGTCGCCTCGGCGCCCACCGACATCGGTCGGATCTCGACGTCGGCGCCGTCGACGCCGGGCGTGATGGACACGGCCTCCAGGGGCTGGTCGAGGTCGACCAGCATCACCCCGTCCACCTCCACCCGCAGCCGGGAGGGCCCGGCCCCGCCCCCGGCGGCGACCCGTATACGGGGCCGCAGCGGACGCGACAGCCGGTCGGGCCGCGCCGGGCGCGTCGACAGCGTACGGGCGAGGGACTGCGGCCAGGCGCGCAGCCAGAAGTGATGACCGGGCGAAGGGCCGTCGGAGGCCGACGCGCCCCCGGCCCGGCGCTCCCCGTCCGTCCCCGTGCCGCCGCGCGGCCCCCGCCCCCGGCCCCTGCCGGTCTCCGCCCCGCCCGCCCCGTCCGGCGGGGGCGCGCCCGGCAGGACCGGTATGCGCAGCGTGCCCAGCACCACCCCGTCGCTGTCGTCGACGAGCAGATCCAGCCGCCGTTCGACGCCGTCCAGGGCGGCTCGGGCCGCCGCGACCGCGCCGGCGGGCACGCCGAGGGAGTGGGTGAGGCCCAGGGCGGAGCCCACGGGGATCAGGGAGAGGGCGCATGCCGCCAGCTCCCGCTGCCGATGCAAAATGGCCACCGCCCGCAGCAGCGCGCGGTCGTCACCGACGACCACGGGGCGTCGCGAACCGCGCCGCGAGAGCGCCCGCGCGAATTCCTCGGGCCCCTCCGGAAGACACACCTTCGTACTCGCCGCACCCGCGCTGAGCACGTCTTTCGCGATCCGTACGGCCTCGCCGTCCGTGCGACGGGCGAGGGGGTCGATGACCACGAGGAGCTGGTCGTCAGTCGCCACCTCGGTCCTGCCTCGCTTCCTCGGGTAGCATCTTTGTGCAAGAGCCCCTTGCGCGATTGCGCCAGGGGCTTCGTCTATTCCGGGGCATCCGGGTCCACAGGTGCGACCAACGGCGGTCGCGGTGCACGCGGCGGTAATGAGCCACCGCGTACGCCCCCGACCTTGGACATGCCCCGCCCGGAAGGGGTGTACGCGCGTGCCCGCACTTGTGCTGCTCGGTGCTCAGTGGGGTGACGAAGGCAAGGGAAAGGCGACGGACCTGCTAGGCGGTTCCGTCGACTATGTGGTGCGCTACCAGGGCGGCAACAACGCCGGCCACACGGTAGTCGTGGGTGACCAGAAGTACGCCCTCCACCTTCTCCCTTCCGGGATCCTCACTCCGGAGTGCACTCCGGTCATCGGTAACGGTGTCGTCGTCGACCCGTCGGTCCTGCTCTCCGAGCTGAGCGGTCTGAACGAGCGCGGCGTCGACACGTCCAAGCTCCTGATCAGCGGCAACGCTCACATCATCACGCCGTACAACGTGACCCTCGACAAGGTCACCGAGCGCTTCCTCGGCAAGAGGAAGATCGGTACGACGGGGCGGGGCATCGGCCCGACCTACGCGGACAAGATCAACCGTGTCGGTATCCGCGTCCAGGACCTGTACGACGAGTCGATCCTGACGCAGAAGGTCGAGGCGGCCCTCGACATCAAGAACCAGGTCCTCACCAAGCTCTTCAACCGCCGGGCCATCTCCGTCGACCAGGTCGTCGAGGAACTGCTCGTCTACGCCGACAAGCTCGCGCCGTACGTCACGGACACGGTCCTGGTCCTCAACCAGGCCCTTGAGGCGAACAAGGTCGTTCTCTTCGAGGGCGGTCAGGGCACGCTCCTCGACATCGACCACGGCACCTATCCCTTCGTCACCTCCTCCAACCCCACCGCGGGCGGCGCCTGCACGGGCGCGGGCGTCGGACCGACGAAGATCAGCCGGGTCATCGGCATCCTCAAGGCGTACACGACACGTGTCGGCGCGGGCCCGTTCCCGACCGAGCTGTTCGACGCGGACGGCGACGCGCTGCGCCGGATCGGCGGCGAGCGGGGCGTGACCACCGGCCGTGACCGCCGCTGCGGCTGGTTCGACGCGGTCATCGCCCGCTACGCGACCCGGGTGAACGGCCTGACGGACTTCTTCCTCACCAAGCTCGACGTCCTCACCGGCTGGGAGCAGATCCCCGTCTGTGTCGCGTACGAGATCGACGGCAAGCGCGTCGAGGAACTCCCGTACTCGCAGTCCGACTTCCACCACGCGAAGCCGATCTACGAGAACCTGCCGGGCTGGTCCGAGGACATCACCTCGGCGAAGTCCTTCTCCGACCTCCCGAAGAACGCCCAGGCGTACGTGAAGGCGCTGGAGGAGATGTCCGGGGCGCCGATCTCCGCGATCGGTGTCGGCCCGGGCCGCGACGAGACGATCGAGATCAACTCGTTCATCTAGTCCACGGGCGGCCTTGACGGTCCTCACGGTCCCCGCGTCGGTGGGCCGGGCACGCGATGGCGTGTCCGGCCCACCGAGTAGTGCGTCGATACCGGGCATATCCTGGAAGGGTGCGCGGATGCACGCATATCGGGCGATCAGAGGAAGGTGAGTGCGATGCGCGTCCTCTTCAAGGCAGAGATGGACACGGAAAGGTCCAACGAGGCCATCCGCAACGGCACCCTGGGGAAGCTGATGCAGTCCTCCATGGAGCAGGTCAAGCCGGAGGCGGCCTACTTCACCACCGACCACGGGCACCGCACCTGCTTCATGGTCTTCGACATGCAGGACAGCTCCCAGATGCCGGCGATCGCCGAGCCGTTCTTCCTGGAACTGGGCGCGGATATCACCTACACCCCGGTCATGAACCCCGAGGACCTGCAGAAGGGGCTCTCGGCGCTGGGCCGCTGAGCCCCACGCCGCTGAGCCTCCCACCGCCGAGCCTCAGCTGAAGACGATCATCGAACCCTGCGCCAGACTTCGGGTCGCCGCCGCGTGCAGGCCCAGCCAGACGTGCCGTTCACGGGCGAAGGGGCTGGGATCGTACGGGGCGGGGACGGCCGGTTCTTCCAGTTCCGTGGGCGCGCGCGGTGCTTCGGGGGGCGCCGGAGGGTTGGCCGGGTCGATGCCGATGGCCCCGGCGACGAACTCCAGTTCCCGCAGCAGACCCTGGGCGGAGCCCAGCGGGCCGCCCCCGGCGAGGAGTTCGTCGCTGGACAGGGGCTGCGGGAAGTCGACCGGGACATAGGCGCCGGCGTGGTCGTAGTGCCAGACCAGGTGCGACTGCTGGGCCGTGGCCTCGAACATCTCCAGCAACTGCTCGTAGTCACCGCCCAGCGCGTCCACCGGGGTCACTTCAAGACCGCACACCTGGAGCAGATAGGCCCGCCGCAGGAAGTGCAGCGCGTCGTAGTCGAACCCCGCGACCGGGGCGACCTCCCCGGTCAGCCCCGGCATGTACTGGTACACCGGCACCGGTGGCAGTCCGGCCTCACCCAGCAGCTTGTTGTAGAGCGCGAGTTCCTCGGCGAAAGGGTTGTCGGGCGTGTGGCACAGCACGTCGACGAGCGGGACCAACCAGAGGTCACAGGCCAAAAGAGAACTCCTCGGTCATCCGGCACGCACACGGACGGTAGGGATACGTTCGCGTACGGCACACAGTGGTCAGGGAAGCGTAGTCGCTGAAGGCGTCTTCAGTCCCCTTCGTGCAGGTCCCATACCCACACACCGCCCACCCACTTACCGGGTCGCCCGACCAGCTTCTCCACGGCCTCCCGCAACTGCGCGTCGTACGGCTGCGGGAGCAGGACCAGGGCGCCCGCGTGCCAGTACGCGAAGTCCTTCTGCGCCTGCGCCTGCCAGTTCACGCCGATCACCGGGACCTTGCCGGAGTAGCGGACGTCACGCAGCAGGTTGGAGGTGTGGCGGGGGACGGCGCCGTAGATGCCGACGCGGTCCTCGCCGAACGGGCCGTTGAAGTAGCCGCCGGGCATCCGGAACCCGAAGTCCGCCGCGGTCTGCCAGCGCAGCGCCTCCGCGTTGCCCGGGTCCGCCAGCGGCACGGGCACCAGCGTCTCGCCGGCCCCGGTGTCGACGTACGACTTCCAGGTGCCGTCCGCGATGAACGCCGGGACCTCGGCGCGGTCCACGGATCGCAGCGGGGCCGGGACGATCGGGAGGAGGGCGAGGGTGACGGCCAGGAAGCCGATGTAGCGCGTGCCGAGGGCCGGTACGGCGGCGAGGCGTTCGCAGGCGATGGCCAGCAGCATGCCGAGGACCGGGGCGCAGATCATCGCCACCCGGCCCTCGATGACCGACTCGAACAGCGGCTTCTCGGCGAGCAGCGCCCACGGGCCGGGCAGCACGAGGTCCGTCTGCGGGAGGCGGAACTCCGGGCCGAGGGAGAGGACGGCGGCGGCGACCGCGGTGGCGGCGAGCGCCTTCACCAGGGGGCGTTCCCACAGCCGTACGACGATGCCGAGGGCCAGGAGGACCAACGGCCAGCCGTAGAAGGCGTTCTGCTCGGTGATGTTGAGGGAGAGGGCGTCCGCGCGCTCGCGGTCGCCCGCGAGGAGGGAGCGTTCGGCGAAGGAGAGCAGGGCGAGCGGGCTGTTGCCGGAGTTGTCGCCGTGCGCGATGTTGCCGTAGCTCTGCGGGCCGAAGAACTGCCAGGCCAGGGGGAAGGCGACCAGGGGGAGCACGACGAGGACCGCGATGCCGAGGCCCTTCAGGAGCGGGCGCCAGGCGTGACGGGCCACGTCCCGGCGCACGAGGCCGTACGCGGCGGCGAACAGGAGCATGCCCATCGCGGCGAGGAGGAGGGGTTCCTCGCCGAGGAAGATCTGGTAGGCCGCCATCAGGCCGAGGACGATCCCGTCGTGCCGGGTCCGGGCGCCCGTGCACAGCCTGAGGGCCCGGTCGACGATCAGCGGGATCATGAACAGGACGACGAAGTTCGGGTGCGCGTTGGCGTGGCTGACCATCGGCGGCGCGAAGGCGGCGAGGGCCGCTCCGGCGAAGGCCGCGCCCCGGTGCCGTACGACCCGTTTGACGATCAGCCAGTACCAGGCGGCGGCCGTGGCGGCGAGGCCGAGCGTCATCACCAGGGCGAGGGAGACCGCCGGGCCCAGGAGGAGCGTGACGGGCGCGAAGGGGACCGACAGGCCCAGCATGACCGTGTTGGCCATCAGGTTCACGCCGTCGGGGAAGCCCTGGAACGTGGTGAAGAGCGGATTGCGGAAGTGGACGAGGTTGTCGGCCGTGACCGCGAAGAACCACTCCCACTGGTTCTGGTCCTGGAGGGAGTCGGGGAGGTAGCGGCCGTTCGGATCGATCCAGCGGCCGATGTAGAGGGTCACCGCCATCAGGAGGAAGCCCAGGACCGCGAGGACGTCGGCGCGGCGGACCGAGCGGGCCCGCAGGACGGCGATCTCACCGAGGACGCGGGCGTAGTCGCTGGGCCGGATCTTCGAACCGGGCTGGTGGGACCAGCGGACGGGGACCTCGACGACGGGCCAGCCGCTGCGGCGGAAGTACCGCAGGATCTCCACGTCGATACCGAACCCGTCGAGCCGGGAGGCGGCGAAGGCCTCACGGGCGCGGTCGCCGTCGAACAGCTTGAAACCGCACTGGGTGTCACGGATGCCGGGCACCGCGACCCCGCGTATGAGGAGGTTCCCGGCCCGGCCGAGCGTCTCGCGCAGCCGGTGCTGATGGCGCTCGATGTGCGCGCCGGGTGCCTCGCGCGAGCCGATCGCGGCCGTGTGCCCGTCGGAGAGCGCCTTGTCGAGCCGCTCCAACTCGTCGATGGGCGCGGAGAGATCGGCGTCCGTGAGCAGGACCCGGCGGCCGTGCGAGGCGAGCACCCCGAGCCGCAGGGCGTGGCCCTTGCCCCGGTTGCGGGGGCCGCCGGAGACGAGCTGCACCCGGGCGTCGCGCGCGGTGACGTCGGCCACGACGGCGGCCGTGCCGTCCGACGACCCGTCGTCGACGACGATGATCTCCCAGCGGGCGGCGGCCTCGGTCGCCGTGAGGTGGCTGATGATCGCGTCGAGCGAGGGGGCGAGGCGGGCCTCCTCGTTGTAGGCGGGGACCACGACGGAGAGGTCGATGCTCAGCTGCCCGCCGCCGCCCGTCTTCGGCGTGCCGCTCATCCGTCCGCCAGGCGTTCCACCAGGGTCAGGGACTGCTCGTCGTAGCCGGCGATGATCTCCTGCGCGGTCTGCGCGTCCCGGCGGGAGAGGGCGTCGACGAGGTCGGTGTGGTCGGCCCAGAGCCGGCCCTTGAGATCGTCCCTGAGATCGTCCGCGCGGTCGTTGTCCGGCTGGTGGCCAAGATGATGACCAGGCTGATTGCCGGGCTGGTTGTTCGTCCGGACATCCGTCTGACGCGGGTGCCGGACGTCCGTCTGGCGCAGGTGCTGGACCGCGCACACCCAGGCCTGGACGCGCAGCCGGTGCAGGAAGTCGGTGAGGTACGGGTTGCCGAACAGGGCGCTCAGCTCGCGCCAGAACCGCAGGTCGTAGCCGATCAGGATGTCCACGTCCCCGGCGGTCGCGGCCCGCCGCGCCTCCTCGCCGCGCCTTCGGACCCCGGCGAGCGCGGCGGCCGTACGGGGGTCGACCTCGCGGTCGCCGAGCCGCCGGAACATGCCGGCGGTGACCAGGATGCGGGCCTCGACCATGTTCCGGTAGTCGGCCACCGAGTACTCGTGGACCTCGAAACCCCGGTGCTGCACGGCGTCAAGGAGCCCCTGCGCGGACAGATCCACCAGGGCCTCGCGCACGGGCGTCGCCGACACCCCGTACTGCTCGGCGATCTCCTTGACCGTGAACTCCTGCCCCGGCTTGAGTCTGCCGGCCAGCACCTCGTCACGGAGCGCGTCCGCGAGCTGCTGCCGCAGGGTGCTACGGGTCACGGCGCCATTGCCGCCGCCGGTGCCGGGCATCGTGGTCTGGGTCCCCCATCCGCGTACGCGTACGCGTCCTGTGCGTGCTCTCTGAGTTCTCTTACGAGCACGTCACCTTACGCGTTCGGGTTCCGGGGAGGAGTTTTCGCCCTTCTTGCTCACACTGCGCTCGGCACCGGGGGAGAGCGGCGGGACATACGGGGGGCATACGGGGGAGAGTCACGGCCTCACACGGTGTGCTCGTCGGCCACGGACAGGGCCGCGTCCAGGGCGGCGAGGCCCTCCTTCGCCTCGGCCTCCGTGATGGTGCACGGGGGGACGACATGGGTGCGGTTCATGTTGATGAAGGGCCACAGGCCCTGGGCCTTGGCGGCGGCGCCGAACGCGAGCATGGGGGCGTTCGCCTCGCCGGCGGCGTTGTAGGGGACGAGGGGCTCACGGGTCTCCTTGTTCCGCACCAGCTCCAGCGCCCAGAACATGCCGGTGCCTCGGACCTCGCCCACGCAGGGGTGGCGGTCGGCGAGTTCGCGCAGCGCCGGGCCGATGAGGGAGGCGCCGAGGTCGGCCGCGTTGGTGACGACCCCCTCCTCCGCCATGACATTGATCGTCGCGACGGCGGCGGCGCAGGCCAGCGGGTGGCCGGAGTAGGTGAGACCGCCCGGGTAGGGGCGCCGGGCGAAGGTCTCGGCGATCGCGGGGGAGATGGCGACGCCGCCGAGCGGGACGTAACCGGAGTTCACACCCTTGGCGAAGGTCATCAGGTCGGGGACGACGTCGAAGAGGTCGGCGGCGAACCAGGTGCCCGTCCGGCCGAAGCCCGCCATGACCTCGTCCAGGACGAACACGATCCCGTACTTGTCGCACAGCTCCCGGACCCCGGCCAGATAGCCGGGCGGCGGGACCATGATCCCGGCCGTGCCCGGGACGGTCTCCAGGATGATCGCGGCGATCGTCGACGGCCCCTCGAAGGTGATCGTCGTCTCCAGGTGCTCCAGCGCGCGGGCGCACTCCTGCGCCTCCGTCTCCGCGTGGAAACGGGACCGGTAGAGGAAGGGCGCCCAGAAGTGCACGACCCCCGCCGTGCCGGTGTCCGAGGGCCAGCGGCGCGGGTCGCCCGTGAGGTTCACGGCCTGCTGGGTGCCGCCGTGGTACGAGCGGTACGCGGCGAGGACCTTGGGGCGGCCGGTGTGCAGGCGGGCCATGCGGGTGGCGTGCTCGACGGCGTCGGCGCCGCCGTTGGTGAAGAAGATCTTGTCCAGGTCGCCGGGGGTGCGTTCGGCGATGAGCCGGGCGGCCTCGGAGCGGGCCTCGATCGCGAACGCCGGGGCGAAGGTCGTCATGGTCGCGGCCTGTTTCTGGATGGCCGCGACGACCTTGGGGTGCTGGTAGCCGATGTTCGTGAAGACGAGGCCGCTGGTGAAGTCGAGGTAGCGGTTGCCGTCGTAGTCCCAGAAGTACGAGCCCTCCGCGGCGGCGATGGGGAGCGGGTCGATGAGGTCCTGCGCGGACCAGGAGTGGAAGACGTGCGCACGGTCCGCGGCCTTCACCGCGGCGCCGGCCTGGGGGTTCGGCTTCGGCTGAGGGGTCATGGGGGCGAGGCTAGGGGGCGGTTGGGGGGAGGGGACATCGGCGACGTGTCTGTGGGCGGGGGGTGGATCGCGACGTTGTGTCGGGTTCGGGGCGCGGGAGGGGGTGGGGGTTCGGTCCGTCGGCGGGTGCGGGTGCGTCGGGGTTGCTCGCGCAGTTCCCCGCGGCCCCTGAAAAGCAGGCGCTGCGCCCCGTGCTTTTCAGGCCCGCAGGGGCCTGGATCTTTTAGGGGCGCGGGGAACTGCGCGAGAAGCCCCACCGGCCCGCAGTCGGCGCACCACTCGAATCGCCTATTGACAGCAAGCTGTCTAAATGACAGCATGTTGTCATGAGCGAAAACAAGCCTGTTCATCTCGCCGTGTACGACACCTACGCCGACTGGGAGACGGGCCACACCACCGCGTGGCTGGCCCGGGGCGGCTACGAGATCCGTACCGTCGGCCCGACCCCCGCCGCCGTACGGACCATCGCGGGCGTCCGTATCCAGCCGGACGAAGTCCTCGACACCCTGCGCCCGGAGGACAGCTCGCTGCTCGTCCTCACCGGCGCGGACCTGTGGGACACGAGCGACGACCTCGCCCCGTTCGCCCGCAAGGCGAGGGAGTTCCTGGAGGCCGGCGTCCCCGTCGCCGCGATCTGCGGGGCGACCGCAGGCCTCGCGAAAGAAGGCCTGCTCGACGACCGCGCGCACACCAGCGCGGCCCTCTTCTACCTGGCCGCCACCGGCTATCGCGGCGCCGAGCGCTACGTGGACGCGGACGCGGTCACCGACGGCGGCCTCGTCACCGCCGGCCCCACCGAACCCGTCGCCCTCGCCCGCGAGGTCTTCCGCCTCCTCGGCGTCTACGAGGGCGAGGTCCTCGACGCCTGGTACCGCCTCTTCCACGACTCGGACCCGGAGGCGTACGCCGTGCTGGAGGCGGCGGGACAGTGAGCCGCGAGCAGCAGGACCTCCTCAGCCGCGCCGCCCTCGGGGTCTTCCGGCTGAACGGGCAGTTCCTTTCCGTGGCCGACGAGTTGGCGCGCCCGGCCGGGCTGACGGCCGCCTGGTGGCAGGTGCTGGGCGCGGTGCTGCCCGAGCCGCTGTCCGTCGCCGGGGTCGCCCGGGTCATGGGCATCACCCGGCAGAGCGTGCAACGGGTCGCCGATCTCCTCGTGGGCAAGGGGCTCGCCGAGTACGTGCCCAACCCCGCTCACCGCCGCGCCAAGCTCCTCGCCGCGACCCCCGCCGGCCGCGCCGCCATCGCCGAGATCGAGCCCGGCCACGCCTCCCTGGCCGCCCGTCTCGCCGAGGCACTGGGGGAGGAGGGGTTCGCGGAGGCCGTACGGGTGCTCGAACAGCTGTCGGGCGCCCTGGACCACCTCGCGGCGGCACCGGAGGCCGACGCGGCACCGGGCGCTGTTACGGAACCGTAGACACCGCTCCCTCCGCCTCCCCCGTACGGCCGCACTACGATCGGTCCGTCGCGCACGTACGCGACGTAGACGACGTACCCGTACGTACGCGTACATCGACGCTTCGGGGACGGTACGGGGGAAGACGGGGGACTGGCCATGGAGAAGCTCGGGCCTGGGGATCCGCAGCGGATCGGGGCGTACCGGCTGCTCGCGCGGCTGGGGGCCGGCGGCATGGGGAACGTGTATCTGGCCCGGTCCGAGCGCGGCCGTACCGTCGCCGTGAAGCTGGTCCGGCGGGAGCTGGCGGAGCAGGAGGAGTTCCGGGCGCGGTTCCGGCAGGAGGTGCGGGCCGCGCGGCAGGTGGGCGGGTACTGGACCGCGCCGGTGCTGGACGCGGACACCGAGGCGGGGATCCCCTGGGTCGCCACCGGCTATGTCGCCGGGCCCTCCCTGCAGGCCGTGGTCGGGCGGGACCACGGGGCGCTGCCCGAACGCTCCGTACGCATCCTCGCGGCCGGGCTCGCCCACGCGCTGGAGGACATCCACGCGGCCGGGCTCATCCACCGGGACCTCAAGCCGTCCAATGTGCTGGTGACCATCGACGGGCCGCGCGTCATCGACTTCGGTATCGCGCGGGCCCTGGAGACCGTCACGGACGGCGGGCTCACACGCACCGGCGCGCTCGTCGGCTCGCCGGGCTTCATGGCCCCCGAGCAGGTGCGCGGCGACCGCATCACCCCCGCCTGCGACGTCTTCTGCCTCGGCTCCGTCCTCTCCTACGCCGCCACCGGCAACCTCCCCTTCGGCGCCGCCAACTCCGGCGTCCACGCCCTGATGTTCCGCATCGCCCAGGAGGAACCGGATCTGGAGGGGCTGCCGGAGGGGCTGTACGACATCGTCCGCGACTGCCTGCGCAAGGATCCGGCCGCCCGCCCGACCCTCGCCCAGATCCTCCAGCGCACGGGCGCCGAGGACACGGTCTTCGCGGGGCGGTCGCGCGACCCTTGGCTGCCGAGCGCCCTCGTGGCTCAACTGGGGCGGCACGCGGTGCAGTTGCTGGAGGCGGAGGATCCGGAGGAGGGGGTGCCGGCTGCGCCGGGGGCTGTTGGTGCTGCCGGGGCTGGTGCTGGTGTTGTGGGGGGTGCGGCGGCGTCCGGTGCCGCCGGGGTGCCTTCCGATGCTGCCGGGCAGCCGTCCGATGCCGCTGGTCAGCCGTCCGCTGCGGCTTCCTCGGCTTCCCCGGCTTCTCCGGCCTCCTCGGCTTCGGACGGTCCCACTGCGGTGACTCCGTCCGCGCCCGCTTCCGCTTCCGCGCCCGCTTCCGCGACCCCGCCGTCCGCCCCCGCGACCCCGCCCTCGGCTCCGCCCGTGTACCCGCTCGGCGCCCCCGACACCCCGTACGGCGGCTCGGGGGCCCCGGCCGGTGCCCCCGTGATCCCGCCCGAGCATCCGGCCGTCGCGCCCGAGGGTGCCGTACCGCCGCCGGGGGCCCCGGGGGCCGCGCCCCTGGACCGGATGCCGACGCGGATCGCGGGGGCGGGCTCGCAGTCGCCCCCGCCGAGCGTCCCGCCCGGGCCCCCGCCACCCGGGTACGGCTTCCCGCAGCAGCACACCCAGCAGCCCGCCGCCGGATACGGGCAGCAGCCCGGCGCCGCCCCCGGGTACGGCTACCCGCAGAGCGCGCCGCAGGCCCCGTACGGGGGGGCGTACGGGGCGTACGGGCAGACACCGTACGGCGGCGGCCAGGGACCTGGAACCGCCCAGGGTGGGGGCCTCGGCCCGACCCCGCCCTACGGACCGAACCCCATCTACGGGCCCGGCCCCGGGGCGGGCGGCCCCGCCGGGCAGCCCGAGCCCCCGCGCCCGAACCGGCGCGCCTCCGTACTTCTCCTCGTCGTCGCGTTGATCGTCGCGCTCGGCGCGGGCGGCTCGGTGTACGCGTTGATGAAGAAGGGGGACGACGGCGGCAAGGAGGACGGCGCGAAGGGCGGGACGAAGGAGAGCGCACCCGAGACGCCGGGGCCGACGACCGACCGGCCGACGGACCCGGAGACCTCGCCCGACCCGACCACCGAGTCGCCCGACGCCGGCACGATCCCGGAGGACTTCCTCGGCACCTGGAACGCCACCCTCGACAGCGGCGGCGGCGCGGACACCCGTCAACTCGTCATCCAGCAGGGCGAGGTCGGCGACACCGTGCTCTCCCTCACGGCGGACGGCCCGCTCGAAGGCGGCGGCACGTACCACTGCGTGTTCGAGGCGGCCCTGACCGACGAACCGGACGACGACGGCCCGCTGCGGATCGGACCCTCCACCGTCACCACCGGCGAACCGGCCGCCTCCTGCTCCCCGGGCGCCGCCACCACGGTCACCCTCCTGCCGGGCGGACAACTGCGGCGCGTCGACACGGCGGGCAAGTCGGTGACGTACACGAAGGCAGGCTGAACGGGCCGCAGGAACGCCCTCGGCCCCCCCCGCAGCCCCTTCGGTCGCCCCGCTCGGCGAACTTCCGCTGAACTTCAGGGGTCTTACCCGGAATGTCCACGCCCCCTCGCCCTCCCGCGCCGTACCGTGTCCCCGCTTGACTGCGGAGCGTGAGGCTCGGGGGAGTGGCTCGGATGCAGGAGTGGCTGAGCGCGGAGAACGTGGTGGCGGTGGCGACCGCCGTGGCCGGTGTCGTGGCGTCGGCCGTGATGGTCTGGTACGAGCGCCGGGTGCCGAGGCGGAAGCGGATCGGCTACCGCGTGCAGATGGACAACCCGATAGGCCACGACGTGCGTTCGGGGCGGGCCAACGTCCGGCTCGGTCTCTTCGACGAGGGCCCGGACATGTCCGACGCGACCCTCGTCCTGCTGCGCGTCGAGAACGACGGTTCCCAGAGCATCGCCGACAACGACTACACGGGACGCGAACTGCACGGCCTCACCGCCGTGTTCAGCGGTCGGGTCATCCGTGGCGTCTCGGTCACCCAGCCGCCCGGCACCGACCACCTGATGGACCACTTCACCCCGGCCGCCGGCTTCGGCTACCGCGACGGCGTGCTCCGCATCCCCCGCGTCCCCCTCAACCGGGGCGACCACTTCAAACTGCTCGTCCTCCTCTCCGGCGGCGACGTCGACAGTCCGATCCGGCTCATCGGCGGCATCCGCGACGGCGAGGTGCACCCCAACCGCAGTGCCACGCCCGACGAGAAGCCGCCGCTGTTCAGCCGTGCGGCCCGGCTGATCACCGTGATGCTGACGCTGTGCGTGATCGCCCTGGCCGCGATCGTCGTCGTACGGGACGACACCCCGCCGCCCGTCGAGTGCGCCACGGGCGAGCTGACGCTGACCGGGTCCACCGCGTTCGCGCCGGTGCTGCGGGGGCTCGCGGAGGAGTACGAGAAGGACTGCGCGGACGCCGAGATCCGGGTGGACGCGCGGGGCAGTTCGGCGGGCGTGAACGAACTCGCCACGCTGGGCGCCGGGTCGAAGAAGGGCTCCCCGGCGGTCATCGCGTTCTCCGACGGGCCCGGTACGAGCGCCGATCCCGAACTGGTCGGCCACCGGGTCGCGTTGTCCGTGTTCACCCTGGTCGTGAACGACGGCGTACGCCCGCGCGGCGGAACCCTGACGACCGACGACGTACGGCGTATCTACCGGGGCGAGATCACCCGCTGGAGACAGCTCGACGCGTCCCTGCCCGACATCCCCGTCGTCCTCGTCAGCCGGGACGCCGACTCCGGCACCCGGCAGGTCTTCCAGCGCACGGTGCTGCGCGGCTGGGAACAGGTCGCCAGCACCTCGCTCGACTGCCGCCGGGACGACCTGTCGACCGCCCGTGTCACCCGCTGCGAGCTCGACTCCAGCGAGCAGGTCCTCGCCAAGGTCGCCGAACTCCCCGGTGCCATCGGCTACAGCGAACTCAACCTCACCGCCCGCCGCACCGGGCTACGCCGCCTCGCCCTCGACGGCCGCGCGGCCTCCGTCGAGACCCTGGAGCGGGGCGACGCCACCTACCCGTACTACGGCGCCGAGTACGCCTACACCTACCGCCGCCCACCCGCCAACTCCCTCGCCGACAGCTTCCTCGCCCACGTCCGCCGTGGTACGGCCCAGAGCGTCATCCGCAACCACGGGCACGTGCCTTGTGAGACGGCGACGGGGGCGCGGTTGTGCGACGAGCGGGCTCGGGACGATGCGAGGGGCGCCTAGTGGCTCGGGGGTGCGGGTGCGTCGGCGGGTGCGGGTGCGTGGGGCTTCTCGCGCAGTTCCCCGCGCCCCTGAAAAGCAGGGGCTGCGCCCCATGCTTTTCAGCCCCGCAGCCCCGTCGTCTTTCAGGCCCGCAGGGGCCTGAATCTTTAGGGGCGCGGGGAACTGCGCGACCAGCCCCCACTCACCCGCGGCCGACAAACTCACCCGGGGGCCTGGGGGCGCAGCCCCCGGAGGCTACCGGGCCTCCGGGGGCCGTTGGCGGGGCATGTTCGGGCGGGCGCCCGGGGGCAGCGGGAGCCGTCCGTTCGTGCCCGCCTCCGGACGGGAACCGGAAACCCCCGCCTGCACACCCAGCGGCGCCGTCCCCGCCCGGAACTCGACCATCCAGTCCGCCGTCTCGGCCCGCACCAACTCCGTGATGTCCTCGGAGAACCGCCGCAACACCCCGAGACACCGCTCGGCCGCCTCTCCGGCCGTCCCCTCCGCCGGCCCCAACACCTCCCGCGCACTCTCGGACGCCCAGTCGAACCGCAGCACCTGAAGGCGCCGCTGGACGGCCTGGGCCGTGGCGACATCCCGCATCCATCCGGAGGTCACGCCGAAGAACCGGTCCACCGCGACGCACGCCGCACAGGACAGCAGCGCGAGATACCCCCAGGGCGCCACCCCGCCCACCGCCCCGGTGAGGTCGAGCAACGGCAGCGCCGCCCCGGCGAGCGCCCCCGTCGCCGCCCCGATCCGCAGCACCCGCGCCGCCGTCCGTTTCCACACCCGGTCCGCCAGATACCACGCGGCGGTCTCCAGCGCCGCCCGCTCGACCCAGTGGTACAGCTCCTCCAGCCGTTCCGCCGGCACCCCCCAGTCCCCCTGGGGGAACGGCCGCCCGGCCAGATCACCCACCCACGGCCCGGTCGCCGACGCCCACGGCTCCGCCCACAGCCCGGACCCCTCACCCCGCCCGTCCTGGGGTCCCCCCTCGGGCTGCATCTCCGGCTGGCTCACCCGGCACTCCCTACGTACGTACGGCGCTCACGCACCACCCTGACGCGGCCGGACCCTTCCTACCGCCCAATGGGTGGCGAAGAGGGTGTTTTAGCCGCTTATCCCCTGGAAGATGCCCTTGATCAGGTATACGAATCTCCGCAGACTCACTCGAAAGAGTGGCGCGGCACAGGGTGGGCCGACCACGTAGGCTCGTGGCGACCGTAAGAACGTGAACGGTGACGTCCATCGGCAACGGTGACGTCCGTCCGTAGTCGTATGTACGAGGGAGCTGAACGTGATCCCCGGTGGTGGCCAGCCCAACATGCAGCAGCTGCTCCAGCAGGCCCAGAAGATGCAGGAGGACCTGGCGAGGGCCCAGGAGGAGCTCGCGCGCACGGAGGTCGACGGTCAGGCGGGCGGCGGCCTGGTGAAGGCCACCGTCACCGGCTCCGGCGAACTGCGCGCCCTGAAGATCGACCCCAAGGCGGTGGACCCGGAGGACACCGAGACCCTCGCCGACCTGGTCGTCGCGGCGGTCCAGGCGGCCAACGAGAACGCCCAGACCCTCCAGCAGCAGAAGCTGGGCCCCCTCGCCCAGGGTCTCGGCGGTGGCGCGGGCATTCCCGGGCTGCCCTTCTGAACACCTCCGCGACCCCCCTCTGAGCCCATCCGTGCCCCGTACCGCCTTCCTCGCAGCGGCGGCGGCCGACTACGGTACGTACGGAAAGACACCAGGAAGGACGGCAGTCCGTGTACGAAGGCGTGGTCCAGGACCTCATCGACGAACTGGGGCGGCTGCCCGGCGTCGGTCCCAAGAGCGCGCAGCGGATCGCCTTCCACATCCTGCAGGCGGAGCCGACGGACGTACGGCGGCTCGCACACGCCCTCCTCGAAGTGAAGGCGAAGGTCCGCTTCTGCGCGACCTGCGGGAACGTCGCCCAGGAGGAGCTGTGCGGCATCTGCCGCGACGCCCGCCGCGACATCACGGTCATCTGTGTCGTGGAGGAACCGAAGGACGTCGTCGCGATCGAGCGGACCCGTGAGTTCCGGGGCCGGTACCACGTGCTCGGCGGCGCGATCAGCCCGATCGAGGGCGTCGGCCCGGACGACCTGCGGATACGGGAGCTGCTGACCCGCCTGGCCGACGGGACGGTCACCGAGCTGATCCTGGCCACGGACCCGAATCTCGAGGGCGAGGCCACGGCCACGTACCTCGCCCGCATGATCAAACCCATGGGCCTCAAGGTCACCCGCCTGGCCAGCGGCCTCCCGGTGGGCGGCGACCTGGAATACGCGGACGAGGTGACCCTCGGCCGCGCCTTCGAGGGGAGACGATTGCTGGATGTCTGACGCCACGCTGCACGCGACGGACCTGAACCCGGACGACTTCGCGGTCCAGATCGCGGACCAGATCGAGAGCTTCCTGGTCGCCGTCACCGAGGTGGCCAGGGGCGACGAGCCGGACTCGGCCGTCCCCTTCCTCCTGCTGGAGGTGTCCCAGCTGCTCCTGGCCGGCGGCCGTCTCGGCGCGCACGAGGACATCGTGCCGGACGAGCGGTACGAGCCCGACCCGGGCCCCGAGCCGGACGTCGACGAGCTGCGCGAACGCCTGGCCGTGATGCTCGAACCGGTCGACGTCTACTCCGAGGTCTTCGACCCCTACGAGCCCCGCAAGGCGCCGGTCCCCGCCCGTATCTCCGACGACCTCGCCGATGTCATCGCCGACCTCCGCCACGGCATGGCCCACTACCGCGCGGGCCGCACCAGCGAGGCCCTGTGGTGGTGGCAGTTCTCCTACTTCTCCAACTGGGGCTCCACGGCCTCGGCGACCCTGCGCGCCCTTCAGTCCCTGGTCGCCCATGTCCGTCTCAACCAGCCGCTCGCCGAGCTCGACGGCCTGGACACCGACCAGGAACTGATGGGCGACGAGACCCTGGAGTTCGAGGCGGGCCAGGTCATGGCGGAGGAGATCGCGGGCCCGCTGGGGCTGCGGAAGGTGAAGTAGCCGCCGGAGCGCGGGGCGTTCGCCGTCCCCGCCCCCCCTCGCATCGAGGACCGGGCCCCGTCCGTCACCGGACGGGGCCCGTCCGCGTCACGGCCCCCGGAACCGCGCGGTGTGATCCATGCCGCGAAGCCGGAGATGAGCCGGAAAGGGGCCGGAAAGGAGTCGGAAGGAGCCGGAAAGTGGTTCCGCGAGCGGTCCTGCGAGGGCGGGTACCGGCGGTAGCGTAGAGGCCGTCGTCGTACCCGCCGTACTCGTCGTACCCGCCGTACTCGTCGTACCCGCCGTACTCGTCGTACCCGCCGTACTCGTCGTACCCGCCGTACCCGCCGTACTCGTCGTGCGACTTCCCTCGCGCCCCCCGACAGGAACCGGACCCAGTGACGTGACCGTTCTCCTGCTCCTTCTCATCGCCGTGGCCCTAACCGCCGCGGTGCTCGGCCCCCGTGCCCTGCTGAAGGCGGTATGGCCCGAGCGGGAACCCGTGGTCGCGCTGTGGGCGTGGCAGTGCCTGGTGGCCGCCGCCCTGCTCAGCTGTCTGGCGGCGCTCGTGCTGGGGGCGGCGGCGGTGTTCGAGACGGTCCGTACGCACGCCTTCGCGCCCGCGCCCCCGGCCGTGACCGCCGCGTACGACCTCACGGCCGCGCCGCCCTGGACGGCCGTACTGACGCTGGCGCTGGCCCTGGGGGCGGCGTGGAGCGGGGCGATGCTGGCCCGGGAGCTGGTCGAGGCCCGCCGCCGCCGCGATCTGCGCCGTGAGCACCTGCGGGAGCGCGCCCCCGACCTCCCGGCGGGCCTGCCGCAGGCGAGGGGGCCGCTGCTGGTGCTGGAGGACGAGTACCCGGACGCCTGGCTGATGCCGGGCGCCCCGCCCCAACTGGTCGTCACCACCGGTGCGTTGGGCAAGCTGAGCGACCGTCAGCTGGACGCCGTGCTCGCCCATGAGCTGGGCCACGCCCGCGCCCGCCACGACTGGCTGCTCCACCTCTCCACCGCCCTCGCCACGGGCTTCCCGCGCGTCCCCCTCTTCGCGCACTTCGCCGACCAGACCCACCGCCTGGTCGAACTCGCCGCCGACGACACGGCGTCGCGCCGCTGCGGTCACCTCACCACGGCCCTCGCCCTCATCGAACTCAACCAGCACCGGGGTGTGTTGAGCTGCTCCAACACCCGCCGCCTGCTGGGCGACCGGGTGGAACGTCTGCTGGAACCCCCGCCCCGCCTGGACCGCACCCACCGCGCGGCCACCACGACCGCCGCCGCCCTCCTGGCCCTCCTCCCCCTCCTCATCGCCTTCGCACCGGCGCTGGGGACGCTCTGAGACCGTCCGGGGACGACCCACGGGCCCGCCGCGGCGGCGGTGGGCCCCTCAGCCGGCCGACCGGTCGCGGAGGAAGTTCAGGAGCAGGGCCGTGAGTTCGGCGGGTGCGTCCTCCTGGACGAGGTGGCCGGCGCCGGAGATCGGCTCGAAGCGGGCGCCGGGGACGAGGCCGGCGAACTCGCGGCCCTTGGCCAGCGGGATCCAGCCGTCCTCCTCGCCCCAGCACACCAGCACCGGGATGGCGATCTCCCCGTACCGGCCCTGGATCTCGTCGGTGTGGGCCTGCTCCGCCTGGGCGATCTGCCGGTAGAAGGCCGGCTGGCCGTCCTCGCCGAGCCACGGCTGTACGAGCCGGTCGAGCACCGTCGGGTGCAGCCCGGGGCCGCTCGCGGAGCTGACGTACTCCCGCACCAGGGCTCGGTGCAGCGCGGGCGGCAGCTGTTCGAAGACCTCGGCGTGGCGGCCGAGCAGCCGGAAGGAGGACGAACCCCAGGGGGCCACCGCCACCGGGTCGACCAGGGCGAGGGCGCGGTAGCGGGCCCCGTGCAGCAGATGCGCCCGCAGCGACACGGCCCCACCGAAGTCATGGGCCACCACCAGGGGTTCGTCCAGCCCCCAGTGCGCCAGCAGCTCGGTGAAGACCCGGCCCTGCGCGGCCAGGGACACATCCTGACCGGTGTGCTTGTCCGACTCCCCGTAACCGGGCATGTCCCACACGAACACCTGGTACCGGTCGGTGTCGGCCAGCGCCCGGGCGACGCCCCGCCAGACGTACGACGAGAAGGGAGTGCCGTGGAGCAGCACCACCGGCTCCCGGCCCGGCTCCCCGATGACGCCCCAGCGGACGGCGCCCGATGTGCTGGGGAAGCTCTCGGTCAGTCGCACGTCGCCCACGGCTGAGTTCCTCTCGGTTGTCATGAGCTGACTGCTACCCCGAGGGACGGCCCCGAACGGCGAGCGGCACACCTTGTACGAACCTTGCCCCGGGCCTGTATGTCCGCTGCACGGCCCCTAACCGGCGTCACGCGAATCTTGAGTCACTTCCACCGCACAGCAGACAGCGGAGGCAGTAACCCCCCAACCTCGCACGGGAGATCGCGATGACCAGGAAGAACCGCATACGCGCCGCCATCGTCACGGCCGCCGCACTCGTCACCGCGGGTACGGTCACCGCCGGAGTCAGCACCGCCGGGGCCGAGGCCGCGCCGAAGAAGCCCTCCAAGAAGGAGATCGCGGCGCTCTTCGACGGCTGGAACAAGACGCTGCAGACCGGTAGCTCGAAGAAGGTGGCGGACCGGTACGCGAAGGACGCGGTGCTCCTGCCGACCGTCTCCAACAAGATCCGCACCGACCGCGCCGGCATCGTCGACTACTTCGACCACTTCCTGGCGAACAAGCCGGTCGGCAAGAAGACCAAGACGATCATCAACGTCCTGGACAGCAACTCGGCCATCGACACCGGCTCGTACTACTTCATCCTCACCGACCCGAAGACCGGCGACAAGAGGCGCGTCGACGCCCGCTACACGTACGAGTACGAGAAGCGGAACGGCGTGTGGAAGATCGTGAACCACCACTCGTCGGCGATGCCCGAGGGCTGATCCCTCCACCCCGGCACCGGTCGTGGCTGAGCCCTCCACCCCCCGGCTCAGCCACCCCCGTGCCGCGCCGCGCGCAGCGTGAGCGCGACGCACAGCCCGCCCCCGGGGGCGTCCTTGAGGGCCACGGTCCCGTTGTCGTCGGTGACGAGCTGCTTGACGACGGCGAGACCGAGGCCCGAACCGGACTTCCCGGTGAGGCCCTGACCGCGCCAGAAGCGGTCGAAGGCGCGGGACTTCTCGGCGTCCGACATCCCGGGCCCCTCGTCCAGCACCGACAGCACCACCTCCTCGCCCCGGCTCTCCACCGACACCGTGATGGTCGCCCCGTCCGGTGACACCTCCAGGGCGTTGGACAGCACGTTGTCCAGGACCTGGTCCAGATGACCGGGACTGGCCAGCACGAGCAGCCGGCCGTCGGCACTCCCCCTGAGCGTGATGGTGACTCCGCGCTCGTCGGCGGCCGGCCTCCACACGTCGAGACGTTCCCCGATGACCTCCCGCAGGGACAGCGGTTCCGCCGCCGTCACCTTCGCCTCGGCCCGCGCCAGCACCAGCAGGCCGTTGACCAGGCGGCTCATCCGGACCACCTCGGCGGTGGCCTGCTCCACGTCCTCCCGTACGAACTCGTCGTCCGTGCCGTCCGCGATGTTGTCCAGGGACAGCCGCAACGCCGTCAGGGGCGTACGGAGTTGATGGGAGGCGTCGGCGACGAAGATGCGCTGCGAGGCGATCAGCGTGTCCAGGCGTTCGCCCGCCTGGTTGAGCGTGCGCGCCAGGGTCTGGGTCTCCTGGGGGCCGGTGACGGGGGAGCGGGCGGTCAGATCGCCGTCGCTCATCTTGCTCGCCATCTCGTTGAGCTGGCGGAGGGGGGCGGTCAGGCGCCGGGCGGCGAAGACACCGATGAACGCGGCCGCCGCCAGGACCAGGACGGCCAGCGCCGCCCGGAAGCCCCAGATCGTCCAGAGCCTGGAGGTGAGGTGGTCGGTCGAGAACACGATCCGTACGGCGCCGACGACCTTCCTCGGTTCCGTCTGCCCGTCCGCCGTGCGTGCGAGGGCGGGGACCGTGATCACCAGGTTCTCGCCCCAGATGAAGTCGGAGCCCCAGTCGGTGGTGGCCCTGCCGTCCTCGAGGGCCCGGGTCAGGGCCGCGTCGGGGGACGGTTCCGCCAGGCCCTGCGGCGCGCAGCCGTTGGTGGCGGTCACCTGGACCGTGTCGTCCTTGTCGCTGTACGCCTTGCCCATCTGCGCGAGGGCCTGACAGGCGGCGGTGTCGTCGGTGCCCAGCAGCTTGGCCATCGTCTCGGCCTCGCGCTGGACGGACTTCGCGGTGTCGCCCCGCAACTGACTGGTGAGCGTGAACGCCACCGGCACGGTGAACAGGGCGATGGCCACAGCCACGAGCAGCACATAGCTGCGGATGAGCTGACGGATCATGGCGTGGCGCTGCCCTCGGCCGTGCCGGACTCCTCGTTCACGATCAGCCGGAACCCCACGCCCCGCACCGCCTCGATGGTGATCGCCCCGGCGAGCTTGCGCCGCAGGGCCGCCACATGGACGTCGAGCGTCTTCGTCGGGCCGAACCAGTTCGCGTCCCAGACCGCTTCCATGATCTGTTCGCGCGACATCAGGGCGCCCGGTTCCTCGGTGAGGAAGGCGAGGAGGTCGTACTCCTTGGGGGCGAGCCCCACCTCCGTACCGTCGAGGTGGACGCGCGCGGCCTTGCGGTCGACGGTGAGGCGGGGGCCGTACTGGTCGGGGCCCGCCGGGGCCGCGTCGGCGGCGCGCGGCTGCATCCGGCGCATCACCGCCCTTATCCGGGCGATCACCTCGCGTACGCCGAACGGCTTGGAGACGTAGTCGTCGGCGCCCAGCTCCAGGCCGACCACCCGGTCCGTCTCGTCGCTGCGGGCGCTGATCACGATGATCGGCACCTGGCCCCGGTCCCGCAGGGCCTTGCAGACGTCGAGGCCGTCGGTGTCGGGCAGTCCGAGGTCGAGGAGGACGACGTCGTACGGGCCCGGGTACGACAGCGCCGCCCCTCCCGTGTTGACCCACTCCACCTCGAAGCCGTATCGCAGGAGTCCTCGTCGCAGGGATTCGGCGACCGGCTCGTCGTCTTCCACCAGAAGTACGCGCACGGCCATGACCTTAATGCTTGAAAGTTGGCGTTCCGTCGTCGCGGGGGCCCTCGGTGTGACTCCAGGCACTTTTCCCCGTGCGCGCCGACTGTTCCGCGACGACCTGGGCAGAGACGTTCCCGGAGCGGTCGAAGGTCCGGGCGAGAAGCCGGGTGAAACCGGTGGAAGGCCCGGAGAAAACCCAGGTGATCAAAGGGTGAGCGGGACATCTCACCATGCGATACCAGGGAAGGGATATTCGGCCGCTCGTTAGACTGAGCCGACCGCCGCAGTGCGAATGAATGCGCATGACCACATGCGCATGAATACGTGTGTATGTGCGGATAAGGGACTGAAACGGAGCGAGGAGCGCACGTGGGCCTTGTCGTGCAGAAGTACGGAGGCTCCTCCGTAGCCGATGCCGAGGGCATCAAGCGCGTCGCCAAGCGGATCGTGGAAGCGAAGAAGAACGGCCACCAGGTGGTCGTCGTCGTTTCCGCGATGGGCGACACGACGGACGAGCTGATCGATCTCGCCGAGCAGGTGTCACCGATGCCTGCCGGGCGTGAGTTCGACATGCTGCTGACCGCCGGAGAGCGGATCTCCATGGCACTGCTGGCCATGGCGATCAAAAACCTGGGCCACGAGGCCCAGTCGTTCACCGGCAGCCAGGCAGGTGTCATCACCGACTCCGTCCACAACAAAGCCCGGATCATCGACGTCACGCCCGGCCGTATCCGGACCGCGCTGGACGAGGGCAACATCGCCATCGTCGCCGGTTTCCAGGGTGTCAGCGCGGACAAGAAGGACATCACCACCCTCGGTCGCGGCGGGTCGGACACGACCGCCGTCGCGCTGGCCGCCGCGCTGGAGGCCGAGGTCTGTGAGATCTACACCGACGTCGACGGCGTCTTCACCGCCGACCCGCGGGTCGTGAAGAAGGCGAAGAAGATCGACTGGATCTCCTCCGAGGACATGCTCGAACTGGCGGCGTCCGGTTCGAAGGTGCTGCTCCACCGCTGTGTGGAGTACGCCCGCCGCTACGACATCCCGATCCACGTCCGCTCGTCCTTCTCCGGACTGCCGGGCACCTGGGTCAGCAACGAGAAGCCAGAGTCGCAAGGGGACCACAAGGTGGAGCACGCCATCATCTCCGGAGTCGCCCACGACGTCTCCGAGGCCAAGGTCACGGTCGTCGGCGTCCCGGACAAGCCGGGCGAGGCCGCCGCGATCTTCCGCGCCATCGCCGACGCCGAGGTCAACATCGACATGGTGGTGCAGAACGTCTCCGCCGTGACCACCGGTCTGACGGACATCTCCTTCACCCTCCCCAAGACCGAGGGCCGCAAGGCCATCGACGCCCTGGAGAAGAACAAGGCGGGCATCGGCTTCGACTCGCTGCGCTACGACGACCAGATCGGCAAGATCTCCCTCGTCGGCGCGGGCATGAAGACCAACCCGGGTGTCACGGCCTCCTTCTTCGAGGCCCTGTCCGACGCCGGCGTGAACATCGAGCTCATCTCGACCTCCGAGATCCGCATCTCGGTCGTCACCCGCGCCGACGACGTCCCCGAGGCCGTGCGCGCCGTGCACACCGCCTTCGGGCTCGACTCCGACAGCGACGAGGCCGTCGTCTACGGGGGTACCGGGCGCTGATGGCCCTCATCCACGGAGGCGGCGGTCGTTGATGGCTGTCGATGCCGGGCGCGCCGGCAGGCCGACGCTGGCGGTCGTGGGCGCGACCGGTGCCGTCGGCACCGTCATGCTCCAGATCCTGTCCCATCGGGCCGACATCTGGGGCGAGATCCGTCTGATCGCCTCCCCGCGCTCGGCCGGCCGCAAGCTGGCCGTGCGCGGGGAGCAGGTCGAGGTGACGGGTCTGACCGAGGGCGCCGAGGAGGCCTTCGACGGGGTCGACGTCGCCATGTTCGACGTGCCGGACGAGGTGGCCGCGCACTGGGCGCCGATCGCCGCGGCCAAGGGCGCGGTCGTGGTGGACAACTCGGGCGCCTTCCGGATGGACCCGGAGGTGCCCCTCGTCGTCCCCGAGGTCAATCCGCACGCCGCCCGTGTCCGGCCGCGCGGGATCATCGCCAACCCCAACTGCACGACCCTCTCCATGATCGTGGCGCTCGGCGCGCTGCACGCCGAGTTCGGGCTGCGCGGGCTGGTGGCCTCCTCGTACCAGGCGGTCAGCGGTGCGGGGCGGGCCGGCGTGGAGACCCTGCGGCAGCAGATCGCCCTGGTCGCCGGTACGGAGCTGGGGACCACCCCCGGTGACGTACGGCGGGCCGTGGCCGACACCGGGCCGTTCCCCGAGCCGGTGGCGCTGAACGTGGTGCCGTGGGCCGGGTCGCTACGCGCGGACGGCTGGTCCTCGGAGGAGATGAAGGTCCGGGACGAGTCCCGCAAGATCCTCGGCCTGCCGAACCTGCCGGTCGCCGTGACCTGCGTACGGGTGCCGGTCGTCACCGCGCACTCCCTCACGCTGCACGCCCGCTTCGAGGGGGAGGTCACGGTCGCCAAGGCGCGTGAGATTCTCGCCACGGCGCCGGGGGTCGTGCTGTACGACGATCCGGGCGCGGGGGAGTTCCCCACCCCCGCGGATGTGGTCGGGACCGACCCGACCTGGGTGGGGCGAGTGCGGCGGGCGCTGGACGATCCGACCGCGCTGGAGCTCTTCGTCTGCGGTGACAATCTGCGGAAGGGCGCCGCCTTGAACGCGGCTCAGATCGCGGAGTTGGTGGTGAAGGGCGCCTAAACCCCGCGCCCCTGAAAAGCCGGGGCTGCGACCCGTCGCTTTTTCAGGCCCGCAGGGGCCTGAATCTTGAGGGGCGCGGGGTACCGCGCGAGAAGCCCCACGCGCCCGCACCCGCCGAAGCACAGGCACCCCCGCGTACCGGGGCGTGGGCCTCTGTCGGTGGCGACGTGTAAGTTCTTCGAGTCGACGGTTCGGCGTACGGAGAATTTCCGGCCGTGCCGCCGTCGGATCTCCGGGTTGATTCAGGCCTCCCGGTGATCGAGGATTTTTCCTCCCCGTCCGCGCAACCGCGCGCGGACGGGGAGCGTCTTTCACGGGCGCCCTTCGGCGGGGCTGGGCGCCAACACTTGGGGCATAGGGGAAGAGCTGGTACGCATGAGGGCGTTCGACGCGCTGTCCGGTGTTCGGTGGGCCGTACCGACAGCTGTGCGCAGCGTGCCGCCCGGCGCGTCTGCCGCACCGACCGAGACGGGTGTCATCCGGACACGTGTGCGGTCCGACGCAAAAGAGATGCCTGTCGCGTACAACCCCAACGGGGGGATACGGGTCCAACAGGCGTGGCAGAGGTACTCGATTTCACCGCGGTACAGACGAGGGGCACCACCCTTCGTCCACCCCGCCGTCCCCGCTTGCCCGGTTCGGCCGGCGGCATGCCGGTGATCGCGCCGATGCCCGCGGCGCGGCCGACCCGCATACCCAGCCAGCGCGACGGCGCGGACGACACGTCGACGCTGCCGGCCTCCGGTACGACGGTCGACCATCTCACCGAGACCTATCGCGCCCACTACCGGTCGCTGCTCGGCCTCGCGGCGCTCCTCCTCGACGACACCGCCTCCTGCGAGGACGTCGTCCAGGAGGCCTTCATCCGCGTGCACTCCGCGCGCAAGCGCGTCCGTGACCCGGAGAAGACGCTCGCCTATCTGCGCCAGACGGTCGTGAACCTCTCGCGCTCCGCCCTGCGCCGCCGCATCCTCGGTCTGAAGCTGCTCTCCAAGCCGATGCCCGACATGGCGAGCGCGGAGGAGGGCGCGTACGACCTGCTGGAGCGCGACTCCCTCATCAAGGCGATGAAGGGACTGCAGCGCCGGCAGCGCGAGGTCCTCGTGCTGCGCTACTTCGCCGACATGACCGAGGCCCAGGTCGCCGAGACCCTCGGTATATCGCTGGGCTCGGTCAAGGCGTACGGCTCCCGGGGCATCGCGGCACTGCGCGTCGCCATGGAGGCGCCGGCATGAGCACGCACGACAGGGACGAACTCGGCGCCAGGCGGCGCGCTTCCTGGGGACGCCGGGACGAGGACGGGCAGGACGGGAACGCCGGGGGGCGCGGGCCCGAAGAGCACGACGAAACGCAATCGCACGCTGGGAACGGAACTGTGAATCACGGCCCCGAAGAACAAGGCCCCCACCCCAAGGGCCGGCATCTCGAAGGCCGCGCTCCGGACGACTCGGGTTCGGAGGACCCGCCTTCGGACGAGGTCGGCTCGAAGGATCTGCCTTCGGACGACGTCGATTCGGGGGATCTGCCTTCGGAGAACCCGCCTTCCGGCGACCTGTCCTCGGACGACTCGCGGTCTGCCGACCTGAATTCGGCTGACCCGGGTGCGGCTGATTCGGGTGCGGACGAACCGGGTGCGGACCGCTCCGACGCGGGCGCCTCCGACGTGGACCGTTCGGCTACCGGGTCCTCGGGTACGGCCGGGCCGGACGTCGACGTGCCGCGCTTCGGCGCCCTGCGCTCCGCGGGCCCGCGCTCGGGTCTGAACGGTTCGGGTCCGAACGGCTCGGTACCGAAGGGCATCGGCGGGTCAGAGCCCGACGACGAGCTGGTGCTGCGCAATCTGCTGCTGCAGGCGGTGTCGGACATCGAGCCCAGGGACGGCACCCTGGAGCATCTGCGGCGGGCGGTACCGGCGCGGCGGGCGCGCAAGCGGCAGGCCGTCGTCGGCATGGCCGCCGCCGCGCTCTTCATCGGTACGGCGATCCCGGCCCTCGTCCACGTCTCCAACTCCGCCGGCTCCGACGTCAACCCCTCGATCATGGGCAACGGCTCGCAGACGCAGGGGAGCGCCGAGACCAAGGGGCAGACCGGCGGGGGCCGTGCGTCGGGCGGTTCCTCCGGTGGGTCCAAGGAGTCCGGCAAGGACAGCGGCAAGGACAAGGACGACAAGGGCAAGGGCGAGCACAACGGCACCACGGGCGGCGCCCAGGCGACGCCCACGACCGCTGCCTCGACCCTGTGCACCGCAGGCCAGCTCGGCGGCGGCGGCAGCGTGGGCGCACCGGACTCCGGCGGCGCCGTCTACGGCACGTTCCGTGTCTCCAACATCTCCGGCACGAGCTGTACGGTCACCGGCGCGGGCAGTGTGAGCGCCATTCCGCAGGGTGCCGCGGACGCGTCGAAGATCACCGTGGCGACCCATGTCGCCGGGGACGCGGCGACCGGACTGCCCGACCCGTCGCTCTCCCTGGCCCAGCTGGTGCTGGCGCCGGGATCGGCGTACGAGGTGCAGTTCGCCTGGGTGCCTTCCGAGCCCTGTCCCACCTCGACCGACGGCGGTACGACCGACGGCGGCACCGGGGGCACGGACCCGACGACGGACCCGACGCCCACGGGTGAGGCGACGCCCGGGACCACCACGGACGGCTCCAACTCCGTCTCCACCCAGCTCTTCACCGAGGACGGCGTCGCCGACGGCAGCGTCCTCGTCGCCCACACCACCGAGGGCGGCATCGCCACCTTCTCGACGACCGTCGCCAACGCCTGCGCGGGTGTGGTCTACCAGACGGGCCTGCTGGCGGGCGCCTGAACGGCCGTTTGTACGGATGCGGGAACGGCCGCCCACGGGGGAGCGGCGCCGGGCCGACTGGCTCTCGCTGGGTGGGCCGGATGGGGCCGCCGGTCCTACTGGGCCGGCTCGGCTTCCCGGGAGGCGGCCTCGGCCGGGTGGTCCTCATCCGGTCGCCCGTCTTCCGGCCGCCCGTCTTCCGGTCGCTCCTCGTCCGGGACCAGGCCCAGTTCCGTGTCCCGGATGAACTCGACCTCGCGGCGGACCAGGCGGAACCACATGAAGACGACGAAGCCGGCGAAGACGAACCACTCGCCGGTGTAGCCGAGGTTCTGGAAGGCCTTGAGGTCGAGCCCGGTGTCCTGCGGGGTCGTCGCGGGCACGGCCTTCATGCCCGAGTCGGCCTTGTCGAGCGTGATCCACGCGTCGTACAGGTCGTCCGGTACGAGGTTCACCAGCGTCGCCGCGCTGATCGCCGAGGTCTGCCCGGCCGGGAGCCCGCCCTGGACGGGCACGCCGTTCGACCCCGGGGTCTCGGCCGCCTGCAGCGAACCGGTGACGGTGACCTCGCCGGAGGGCGCGGCCGGGGCCCGGCCGGCGTCCGCGGTGCCGGGGAGCCAGCCCCGGACGACGGGCAGGGCCTTGCCCTCGTCGGTGCGCAGCAGCGTCAGCACATAGAAGCCGTTCCTGCCGTCCAGCTCGCGGTTGGGCACGAGGAGCTGCTCGCCGTACCGGCCGGTGACCGTGGCCAGTTCGCCCGAGGTCTCCTTGTCCACCGGCAGCAGCTCGGCCAGCGGGCGGGCCGGGGCCCGGTCCGCCGGGTCGATCCGCTCGGTCGCCGCGCGATGGTCCTCCATCCGGGCCTCGAACCGGCTCAGCTGCCACGACCCCATGAACACGCAGAAGGGGATGGCGAGCAGCACGAAGACGTTGATCCCCCACCATCGGGGCGTCAGCAGAAACCGGTACACGCCGTCCACGGTACGGTGCGCGCGCCGGGCGCCGGGCCGCGGGGTCGGCCCGTCGGCGCCCTCGCGGCCCGCCGCTCACCACCGCTCGGTTCAGTACCGGTCGGCTCAGTACCGCTCGGCTCAGTACCGGTCGGTCAGTACCGCTCGACGAGGTGCTCACGCCCGGCCGGTGGCTCGTACGGCTCGGGCCAGAAGTCGGTGATCGCGACGATCCGGCCGTCCGCGTCCCCCGTGAAGAAGGAGATCGCGTACATCTCCTCCAGTCCCACGGTGACGTGGATCCAGCTGACGACCTGCCCCGGCCGCCAGGATTCCCCCGTGAACCCCGGCTCCGCGACGATCCGCTCGATCCGGGCGTGCCAGTCGCCCGGGTAGTCCCGGTTGAACTCCACATACCGCTCCCTGCCGCGGATCCGCTCCCGCGTCTGCGGCAGCTCGTACACGACGTCCTCCGCCAGCGTCTCGGCGAACGCGGCCCAGTCCCGGCGCTCGGCGGCGGCCCAGAAACTCTCGACGGTCCTGCGCAGATCGGTCCCAGATGTCGTTGAGGTCATGGGGCGAGTCTGCACCCGGCCACTGACAATCGGCCGGGCCGGAACCCGTCGGCGGTGGGTCGGTGGCCGCCGCGGGCAAAGTTATCCACAGGCTGGGGACCTCGGCGGCACATTGTCGTGCGGGCGGGGCAGTATGGGGCCATGACTGAGAGCAACGGGTCCACCCCGCAGGAGCAGAGCGGGTCCATGCCCGACTGGGAGAAGAGGTTCCGGGCACCGAGGGTGTCCCTGCCGGACTGGGCGGAGGACGCACCGCACCGCGCGCTGTTCGTGTCCAACGCCACGGGCACGTACGAGTTGTACGCGTGGGACCGCGCCACCGGCGAGCAGCGCCAGGCCACGAACCGGGCCAACGGCACGACGGACGGTGTGCTCTCGCCCGACGGCGAGTGGATCTGGTGGTTCGACGACAAGGACGGCGACGAGTTCGGTGTCTGGCGCCGCCAGCCGTTCCACGGCGGCCCGGACGAGGAGGCGGCCCCGGGCCTGGACCCGTCGTACCCGGCGGGCCTGGCCATCGGCCGCGACGGCCGTACGGCGATCGTCGGCCGCTCCACCGACGAGGACGGATCCACCATCCATCTGTCCCGCCGGGGCGAGGCCCCCGTCGAGATCTACCGCCACCGTGAGTCGGCCGGCGTCGGCGACCTCTCGCACGACGGCTCGCTGATCGCGATCGAGCACACCGAGCACGGCGACGCGATGCACTCGGCGCTGCGCGTGGTCCGTGCCGACGGTACGACGGTCGCCGAGCTGGACGACACCAAGGGCGGCACGATCGAGCTGGGCCTGGAGGTGATGGGCTTCGCCCCCGTCGTCGGTGACACCCGGCTGCTCATCGGCCACCAGCGGGGCGGCCGTTGGGAGCCGCTCGTGTGGGACGTGGTCTCCGGCGAGGAGACCGACCTCGGGCTCGCCGGCCGGCTGGAGGGCGACCTGAGCGCCGAGTGGTATCCGGACGGCTCCGCCCTGCTCGTCGCCCACAGCTTCGAGGCCCGCAGCGAGCTGTTCCGCTACGACCTGGCGACCCGCGGCCTGGAGCGCGTGGACACCCCGCGAGGCACCGTCTCCGGGGCCACGGCCCGGCCCGACGGCAGCGTGGAGTACCTGTGGTCGTCGGCCGCCGAACCGCCGGTCGTCCGCGCCACCACGGGCAAGGTCGTGCTGGACCCGCCGGGGATGAGGTCCCCCGGGTCGGTGCCGGTGGAGGACGTCTGGGTGGACACCCCCGGCGGCCGCGTCCACGCCCTCGTCCAGCGCCCGGCGGGAGTCTCCGGCCCGTATCCCACGGTCTTCGACATCCACGGCGGCCCGACCTGGCACGACAGCGACGCCTTCGCCGCGGGCCCGGCCGCCTGGCTGGACCACGGGTACGCGGTGATCCGGATCAACTACCGGGGCTCCACCGGTTACGGCCGCGCCTGGACCGACGCCCTCAAACACCGGGTCGGCCTGATCGAGCTGGAGGACATCGCGGCGGTCCGGGAATGGGCGGTGACCTCGGGGTTCGCCGACCCCGAGCGCCTGGTCCTCACCGGCGGTTCCTGGGGTGGTTACCTCACCCTCCTCGGCCTCGGTACCGAGCCGGACGCCTGGAGCCTCGGGATCGCCGCGGTTCCCGTCGCCGACTACGTCACCGCGTACCACGACGAGATGGAGGCGCTGAAGGCCATGGACCGCACCCTCCTGGGTGGCACGCCCGAGGAGGTTCCCGAGCGGTTCGAGGCCTCGTCCCCCCTGACCTACGTCGACGCGGTGAAGGCCCCTGTCTACATCTCCGCCGGAGTCAACGACCCCCGCTGTCCCATCCGGCAGATCGACAACTACGTCGACCGGCTGGCCGGGCGGGGCGCGGTCCACGAGGTGTATCGCTATGACGCCGGGCATGGCTCTCTGGTCGTCGACGAGCGGATCAAGCAGATCCGGCTGGAGCTGGACTTCGCCGAGCGGCATCTGGGGGTGCGCACGTAGCGTTTCGGCGTTTCTCGCCCCCGCCGCCCCTACCCGTCCCATCCCCAGGGGCTGCGCCCCTTCGACCCCCGTCCGCGCGCCCGGTGGGGGCTGGTCGCGCAGTTCCCCGCGCCCCTTTCGGGCCGAAAAGCGAAGCGGGGCGCAGCCCCTGCTTCGCTTTTCAGGGGCGCGGGGAACTGCGCGAG
>NZ_JBEOYO010000023.1:0-146384 GCF_040297125.1 Streptomyces sp. NPDC001868
AAGCCCGAGTACACCCAGTACGAGGGCTTTCGGGCGGCACGCCGAGAGCACGCACCGGACGCCGCGCGGCCGCCCTTCGGGCGACGACGCCACTTTCGCAACAGGCCCTAGCCGAGGGGCGCCGTCCGCCGCCAGGGGTTCAGCTCCTCCAACCGGCCCGCCACGTCCAGGAGTTCGAGCTCCGAGCCCGGGCGGCCCACCAGCTGCACCGCGCAGGGCGCGCCTGACGGCAGTGTGCCGAACGGCACCGACATCGCCGGCCAGCCCGTGAGGTTCCACGGCGGCGTCAGCGGCGAGTAGTTGGTGTTGACCAGCAGATTGCGCAGCCATCCCCGCTCGTGCCAGTTCGCGGCTGCGGGCCCGCGCCGGGCGAGCGCCGGGGTGAGGAGCACATCGTGCTCGGCGAAGAACGGCTCCAGGCGGCGGCGCAACCGCTCCCGGTGGTCGCCGGTCCGCACCCCCTTCAGGAAGCGCCGCCCCACGGCCGCGTGCACCCGTGTGCGCCGGGTGAGCAGCTTCGGGTCGAGGCCCTCGGCGTCCACCGCGGTGCCCGCCGTCCAGTGCGCCAGCGAGGTGGCGCCCAGCCAGAGGGGATACGCCGGATCGGCCGGCCGGACCTCCAGCCCCGCCCCGGCCAGCGACTCGGCGGCCCGGCGCGCGGCATCGGCGTACGGGCGGGTGACGGTCACACCGACCAGGGGGCTGCGCACGGACAGGGCGATGCGGGGTGAGCGTCCGGCGGGCTCGGACGGTCGTCCGGCGTCCGAGCCCGCGAGTATCCCGAACATCAGCCGGGCGTCCTCGACGGTCGTCGCGAGCGGGCCGTTCTCGGACATGCCGAACCAGTCGCCGTGCCCGATGTCCGCCGGGACGACACCGAAGCCCGGCTTGAGGCCGAGCAGACCGCAGTTGGCGGCCGGTATCCGCAGCGAACCCATCCCGTCGTTGCCGAGGGCCAGTGGCACCAGCCCGGCGGCGACCGCGGCGGCGCTGCCGCCCGACGAGCCGCCCGTCGTACGCGAGGTGTCCCACGGATTGCGGGCGACGCCGTGCACACCGTCCGTCGTACCGAAGACACACAGCTCGGGCACGTTCGTGAGCCCCACGACCACCGCGCCCGCCGCCCGCAGCCGGGCCACCGTCACATGGTCGGCCCCGGCCGGTGTCTCCGGGGTCGCGGCGGACCCGTTCCGGGTGGACTCGCCCCGTACGGCGAGGTTGTCCTTGATCGCCACCGGTACGCCCGCCAGCGGCAGTTCGGCCAGGTCGGCCCGGCCGGCCACCTCGTCGGCCTCCGTCAGGGCCGCCTCCGCCCGGACCGTGCGGAACGCCCCGATCCGCCCGTCCAGCGCCTCGATCCGCGCCAGATGCTCCGCCACCACCTCACGCGGCGTGACCCGCTTCTCCCGCACGGCGGCGGCGATCTCGGCGGCGGTCCGGCCGACCCAGCTGGTCACGGGCGCTCCCTGGCGATGTCGTGCGCGTCGGTGTCGTACGCGACGGAGGGGCGTACTCGTGAGTAGTGATCGAGTACGGGAGCACTGTGCCCGGTGGGACGGCCCCGCGTCGAGAGCCCGCCGTGAAGAAGTCCGTCCGCGACCCGGCTACGGCCTTTTCGCGGGCGACGCGGCCAGCCGTGTCGGCGGCATGAACTCCCGTACGTACGTCCGCTCCCAGCACGCCCCGGTCTCCCGCAGCTCGCGCCAGGTCGTGTAGCGGTAGCGGAAGAGACGGGCGCGGACGAACCGGGGCGGGGCGTCGGCGGGGAAGGGGGAGCGGCGGAGCAGCCGGAGCGTGTCGCGGTCGTTCTCCAGGAGGCGCTCCACCAGGGCGCCGAACCAGGTGCCGGCGTACGCGGGGGAGAGCGCGGCGAACCACATCAGCCAGTCGAGCCGCAGATGGTACGGGGCGAACTGGCGCGGCCAGTGCCTCGGATCGCCCGGCTTGCCCTTGAACTCGTACTCCCGCCACGCCGCGTCCTCGCGCGGCACCTCCTCCGCCGTCCCCTCGACCACCACCTCGTACCGCACCCGGCTGACGCTGCCGAACGCCCCGTAGGTGTTGACCAGGTGCAGCGGGTCGAACGAGCGGTTCATCACCTGGCGGCGGGAGATCATGTTGCGCACCGGGTGATAGCTGAGCCAGAGGACCAGCACGGCGACGGCGAGCACGACGACCGTGTACCAGAGGGGCGCGTCGGAGGTGTCCGGGGCGGCCGTGCCGAAGTCGACGACGGACAGGGCCAGCACGATCGTGATCCAGTTCAGCCAGGAGAAGTTGCCCGACAGGACCAGCCACAGCTGCGTCAGGATCATCAGCGAGGCGGCGGCCGTCGCGATCGGCTGCGGGGCGAAGAGCAGGAACGGGACGACGAGCTGTGTGACGTGGTTGGCGGCCACTTCGACGCGGTGCAGCGGCTTCGGGAGGTGGTGGAAGAACCAGCTGAGCGGGCCGGGCATCGGCTGGGTCTCGTGGTGATGGTCGAGGCAGGTCAGCTTCCGCCAGCACTCGTCGCCGCGCAGCTTGATCAGCCCGGCGCCGAACTCGACCCGGAACAGCACCCAGCGCAGCAGGAACAGTACGACGACCGGCGGCGCGACCTCGTCGTTGCCCAGGAACACGGCCAGGAAGCCGACCTCCAGGAGCAGTGACTCCCAGCCGAACGAGTACCAGGTCTGGCCGACGTTCACGATCGACAGGTACATCGCCCACGGCACGAGCCACAGCACCATGCCGGCCCAGAGCGGCAGCAGCGAGTCCAGCCCCGCGAGGAGCGCCGCCGACACCGCGCAGCCCGCCCACGCCCACGCCGCGAAGAAACGGTCCGAGTAGTGGCGGTGGAACACGCTCGGTGCCCGCCGGAACGGCACCCGCTCGACGAAACGGGGCACCGGGAGCATGCCGCGCTCACCGATCAGCGCGCGGAACTGCAGGGCCGCCCCCAGGAAGGCGACCAGATAGACGACGGCCAGGGACCGCTGGAAGAGCAGCCGGGCGAGCCCGTAGTCGGGTGCGGTGAACCAGTCCACGGTTCCGACGATAGTGAGCGGATCGACGGCGGGACCGACGGCGGGTCCGGTGCCGCGTTCGATGCCTGGCCGGGCACCGGTTTCGACGCCGGTCCCTCCACTCGAATATTCGGGTAAATCCTGTCAAAGTGTCCCCATGGTTGATCGGGGAGCGAGCGACTCGGACGTCCCGGACGACTGGCTCTCCCACCCGGACCCCGTCCTGGCGCTCAACCTCATGGGCACCTTCGACTGGGACCTCGACGCCGGTGCGTTCCACATGGACGCCACGGCCCACGAGATCTTCGACGTACGCCCGGACGAATACGACGGCAACCCCGAGACCCTGTCGCTGCGGGTGCCCCCGATGGAGGGCCGCCGACTCGACACCCTCGTCTCCCAGGCCCTCAAGGACGGCAGCGAGAACTACGGCGCCTACTTCCGCATCCGACTGCGTGACGGCACCCTGCGCTGGACCCACACCCAGGGCTACATCCGCCGGGACGAGACGGGCCGCCCGTACCGCGTGATCGGCATCGTCCGGGACGCCACCCGGGAACTGAGCGAGATCCGCTCCCGCACCGAGCGCGCCGCGCACGACGAGGCCCGCCGTCGGGAGCCCAACGTCGTTCAGGTCATCACCGCCGCTCTCGCCCACGCCCGGACCGTCCAGGACGTGATCGACGTCCTGGAGGACACCGACGGCCTCACCCACCTCGGCGCGACCGACCTCGTCATGGGCCTGGTGGAGGCCGGACGCATCCGCCTGGTCGCGGCAGGCCCCGAGGACAGCTATGTGCCCGGCACCCGGATCACCCGCCTCGACGTGAAGTACCCGATGAACGAGGTCGTACGGAACCTCGTGCCGCACTTCATCGAGTCGCCGGAGGAGTTCGCCGAGTCGTATCCGCTGCTGTGGCCGCACATCACCGATCTCAAGATCACCTCGGCCGCCTATCTGCCGCTGATCGTGCAGGCCCGGCCCATCGGCGCGATGGGGCTGCTCTACAACGACCGGCGGGGTTTCACCAGGGAGCAGCGCGACGTCCTCGTCGCGCTCGGCAGCAGCATCGCCCAGAGCCTGCAGCGGGCCATGTTCTACGAGCAGGAGAAGGACCTCGCCGAGGGCCTCCAGCAGGCCATGCTGCCCCGGTCCATCCCCAGCGTCCCCGGCGCCGACATCGCCGTCCGCTACCGGGCCGCCTCGATCGGGGGCTCCCTCGGCCGGGACATCGGCGGCGACTGGTACGACCTCATCCCGCTGCCCGGCGGCCGGGTCGGCGCGGTCATCGGCGACGTCCAGGGCCACGACACGCACGCGGCGGCCGTCATGGGCCAACTCCGCATCGTCCTCAAGGCCTACGCCACCGAGGGCCACACCCCGGCCACGGTGATGGCCCGCGCCTCCGCCTTCCTCCACGAACTCGACACCGACCGCTTCGCGACCTGTCTGTACGCGGAGGCCGATCTGTCCACCGGAGTGGTCCAGGTGGTCCGGGCCGGGCACATCGACCCCCTGGTGCGGCACACCGACGGCACCTGCCACCGGGTCATCGTGGAGGGAGGGCTGCCGCTCGGGCTGTCCGCCGAGTTCGGCGGCCTGGAGTATCCGGTCACCACCGTCGAGATGTTCCCCGGGCAGACGCTGCTGCTCTGCACGGACGGCCTCATCGAACAGCCCGGCGCCGACCTCGACGACGGCATGCGGACGCTGAAGGCGCTGATCGCCACCGGGCCCGACGACGTCGACGACCTCGCCGACCGGCTCATCGACGTGGCGGAGGAGCGGGGCGGCGACGACGATGTGGCCCTCCTGCTGCTACGGCGCCGCCACCGGGGCGCCGAGCAGCCCGCCGGGCGGCTCCAGCAGCACGTCGGGCCCGGCGATCCGGAGGCCCTCACCGAGGCGCGGCACATGATCGGTGCGGCGGTGCGGACCTGGGGGGCGCGGGAGCGGGCCGACGAGATCGAGCTCGTCGCCGACGAGCTGATCACCAACGCGCTCATGCATACGGAGGGGTCCGCGATCGTGACGTTGCGGGCGCTCGTCGGGTCCGATCGGCGGTTGCGGGTGGAGGTCGAGGACTCGTCCAGCGCGTTGCCGCGGCGGCGGGAGGCGGGGGAGGCGGGGGTGTCGGGGAGGGGGTTGCTGTTGGTGGACCGGCTGACGGATGTGTGGGGGGTGGAGGCGCGGGGTGGGGGGAAGTGTGTGTGGTGCGAGTTCGTGCTGTCGGGCGCCTAAGAGCTCGGGGGTTCGGGTTGGGGGGCGGGTGCGGGTCCGGTGGGGCTTCTCGCGCAGTTCCCCGCGCCCCTGAAAAGCAGGGGCTGCGCCCACGCTTTTCAGGCCGCAGCCCCACCGCCTTTCAGGCCCGCAGCCCCACCGCCTTTCAGGCCCGCAGCCCCACCGCCTTCAGGCCCGCAGCCCCACCGCCTTCAGGCCCGCAGCCCCGTCGCTTTTCAGGCCGGCGGGGTCGTGGTCTTCAGGCCCGCAGGGGCCTGAATCTTTAGGGGCGCGGGGAACTGCGCGACCAGCCCCCACCGGGGCCGCACCCGACGACGCACCCCACATCGCACCCCGTGGCACCCTGGACGTATGCCTGAATTGCCCGAGGTCGAAGCGCTCCGGGACTTCCTCGTCGGGAGCCTGGTCGGTCATGAGGTCGTGCGGGTGCTGCCTGTGGCGATCAGTGTGCTGAAGACGTACGACCCGCCGGTCACGGCGTTCGAGGGGCGGGAGGTCACGGACGTACGGCGGTACGGGAAATTCCTCGGCATCGAGGCGGACGGCGGTGAGCTGCACCTCGTGACCCATCTGGCGCGTGCCGGGTGGCTGCACTGGAGGGACCGGCTGCCGGACGGCCCGCCGAAGCCGGGCGGCAAGAGCCCGCTGGCGCTGCGGGTCGCCCTGGAGACCGGCGAGGGCTTCGACCTCACCGAGGCGGGGACGAAGAAGGGGCTCGCGGTGTACGTCGTACGGGACCCGGCTCAGGTCCCGGGCGTCGCGCGGCTCGGTCCTGACCCGCTCGCCGACGAGTTCGACGTGACCCGGTTCGCCGGCCTGCTCGCGGGAGAGCGGCGGCAGATCAAGGGCGCGCTGCGCGACCAGAGCCTGATCGCGGGGATCGGGAACGCGTACAGCGACGAGATCCTGCACGCCGCGAAGATGTCGCCCTTCAAGCTGGCCTCGTCGTTGAGACCGGAGGAGACCCGGCATCTCCACGAGGCGCTGCGCACCACGCTCACCGAGGCCGTGGAGCGCTCCCGGGGCCTGGCGGCCGGGAGGCTGAAGGCGGAGAAGAAGAGCGGGCTGCGGGTGCACGGCCGGACCGGGGAGTCCTGCCCGGTGTGCGGTGACACGGTCCGTGAGGTGTCCTTCAGCGATTCCTCGCTGCAGTACTGCCCGACCTGTCAGACAGGCGGCAAACCCCTCGCCGACCGACGGCTGTCACGGTTGCTCAAGTAGCCCGGAACCGAGTCCGACCATGATCCGCAACCATTGAAGGTACGGACCAATCGAGGCGCTGTCCGGTGGCCCGAACGGCGGACCGATTCAGCGCCAGGCCGGGGCGTCGATGACCACCAGAAGCTCGCCCTCCTGGCTGCGCACCTCGAAGTGGCTGATGTCCTCGCGCTGCATGGTGGTGCCGCCCACCATCTCGGAGGGCTTGGTGGCGCCCTCGGGAGACTTCCAGTTGGCGGCCGTCTCCTCGGAGCCGTCCTTGCCGACCACGACGAGCCGGCAGGCGTGGGCACCGTCGGCCTCCTTGACCTTCAGCTCGATGTCGCTGCCCCAGACCCGCTCCTCGGCCTTGACCTCGGCCCATACGCCGGTCTTGGCGTCGGTGGCGGCGACCCTGTTCGGCGCCTCGCCCGGACCTGCGAGAACGGCCACGGCGGGGCCGCCCACGGCGATGACCACGGAGGCGGCCAGCGCGAACAGCCAGCGCCTGCGCTTCGCCCGGTGCCGGGCGGCGACCTCGTCGAGCAGCCGGCCCAGCATCCGGGGGCCGGGGGCCGCGAAGGGGTGCACGGCGCGCGGGGTCGCGTTGCGGTACAGCATCAGCTGCCGGGCAGCCGGACGGAACTCGGTGACCTGTACCGCGCACTGCGGGCAGCCGCGGACATGGTCCTCGAAGTGGAACGAATCCACCTCGTCCAGCACGCCCAGCGCGTACGCGCCGACGTCGTGATGACGATCCTGGGACCACATGGCGATTCCTCGGGCCGGTGTGCGGTGGGGGTTGCTTCCTGCCCCCACCGGTACGGACCAGACCGGCGAATCACTCAAGCCCACGACCAATGCCAACCAAAAGATTCGGAGCCCTCCGCCGCGCGGATTGGTCCAGGACCGAAAAAGATGGTTCACCCGGGCCGGAACAGCCGGATGGCCGGCACCTGAACACAGGGTCGCCGCGGCTAGAAGAGATGGATCGCCAAGTGCCCCAGCGGCAGACCGAGCCGCCAGGCCGGCGTCCACACCTTCGGACCGTCGTCCTCGCCCAGGATCGCGCCGCCGCCCGGCACCGCGTCCAGATCGGGTGCGAGCAGTTCCGTCTCCTCCAGCCAGCGCCAGGCCGCGGACGCCAGCTCCAGGTCCGGTGACGGGCCGCCCGACTCCAGCGCCGCGGCGGTGAAGTCGGCCATGCGCTCGCACACCCAGTCCTGCCACGGCTGGTCGTATGCCGTCAGCGACAGCCAGGTCTCCAGCTGGGTCACGACCCGGATGCCGGAGAGTTCACCGCCCGCGTCGGAGAGGAAGATGGTCAGCGCCAGGGCGTCGCGCCCCGCACGGAACTCGAAGGACGTCGGCGGCATCAGGTCGCCCGTCCGCAGCAGCTCCTCCGCGATGTACTCGGCGTAGAACCACGCCATGGGGACGGTGAGTTCGCCGCCCCCGGCGCCGTCCGTGCTCTCTTGACCTCTGTGCAGCATCCCTTCCTGCCTTCCTCCGGTGCGTGCGCGTCGCCCGACCCCGGGCCTGGAGACCAGGCCCCGGCCCCCATCCGGAACACGGATAGAAGACAGCTGATTGCTCAACCGGGGTCTTCAGCAAGGCGCTTTACGGAGGTTTGACTCGGCCATGGGTTTCACCGCAGGTCGGCCGCGTATCCGGGAAGCACCCGGCGCAGGGCGCGCAGCGCGTAGTACGCGCGGGACTTCACCGTACCGGGCGGGATTCCCAGGGCCTCGGCGGCTTCCGCCACACTCGCCCCCTGGAAGTACACCTGCACCAGTACTTCGCGGTGTTCCGGAGTGAGTGTCTTCACAGCTTCCCGCACATCGAGGCTCGCCACCGACCTTTCGGCGTGATCGGCCATCACACGGGCGTTCTCCAGCACCGCGTCCCCCACCTCGGCGGGGCGCGCCTGCCGGGCCCGCCGCGCGTCTATGGCGAGCCGCCGCCCGACGGTGAGCAGCCAGGGGCGTACGGAGTCGAAGTCGTCGGCGCGCAGCGCCTCGGGATGTTGCCAGGCGCGCACGAAGGTCTCCTGCACGAGGTCCTCGGCGCGATGGCGGTCCCCGTCGGAGAGCCGCAGCAGCAGGGCGAAGAGGGGGCGGCCGTGTTCGCGCTGGAGCTCGGCCAGCTCGTGTTCGGCGGTCGTCCCGTAGGTGATCGTGGTTCCGGCCGTCATGGCCGTATGGGAACGCGGGGCGTGTCGCGTGGACAGGGGCCGGTCACGGGTGTGCGGCGGGCGGTCGAACCTGTCGACGAACGGTGCGACGAACGGTCCGCCGGGGCGCGGCGCGGTCCCGGCCGGGCGTCGGGCGGTAGCCGTCGTACGTGCCGCCGGCCGGGGCTACGGCACCACCGTCACCGGCCAGCGGCCCGCCTTCACCAGCCGCAGGGCCACCGAGCCGACGATGCGGTGGCCCGCCTGCCGGGAGGCGCCCACCACGACCGCGTCCGCCTTGAGCCGCTCCGCCGCCGTCACGAGGCCGTTGTACGGGTCGCCGCGGAGGGTGTGGAACTCCCAGCGCACCTCGAAGACGCCCTTCACCTGCTCGGCGGCCTCCCGGATCTCCGCGACGAGCTGCTCGGCGATCTCGTCGGTGGTCCCCGCCACCGGCACCCCGAGCGCCGCACTGGCCGCCAGCGTCGGCTGCACGTACACGATGGCGAGCAGCGCGTGCTGGCGGCGGGCGAGGCCGGCGGCGTAGGACACGGCCCGCAGGGAGCTGTCGGAGCCGTCAAGGCCGACGAGGACGACCTTGGGCCCGTCGGTGCCTCGTTCGAACCCGTGTGCTTGCTGATCGGTCACGGGCGCGAGGCTATCGGGGTAGCCGGGCTCCGGCGTGCGCCGGGCGGGCGTCGGGAGCGTGGAGAACTACTCCCATCGGGTGGTTTCATGCCGCCGCACCGGTGTCGTGGTGGTGCGCCGTCCCCGCCTTGGTCGACTGATGAGTCATGACGAAGGATCAGATGTTCACACGTCGCCACCTGTTGACGGGAGGCGCCGCCCTGCTGGGCGCGGCCGGTACGGCGGGCACCGCCGCTCTGTTCATCGGCGACGGGGCCTCCGGTCCGGCACCGACCCGCGCCGGTGCCCCGGCCGCCGGCCCCGGGGCCCGTCCGGCGCTCAAGCCCTCCGCGTACCGTCTGCAGCCCATCGCCGGGTACGGCCGCCCCGTCCGGCGCCGCAGCCTCGTCCGGGCGGGCGTCCGGCGCGAGCCGTTCCTGAAGGTGGACGGGCGCGGCCGGACCATGGTGCTGACCTTCGACGACGGCCCCGACCCCCGCTACACCCCCGACATCCTGCGCATTCTGCGGGCCCACGACGTCCGGGCGATGTTCTTCGTGTGCGGCGAGATGGCGGTCCAGCACCAGGACCTGCTGAAGGAGATGGCCGACGACGGCCACACGGTCGGCAACCACACCTGGTCCCATCCGCTGCTCACCACCCTCTCCCGGCCCCGGATCCATACGGAGATGGCCCGCACCAGCGAGATCATCGACAAGGCGTACGGCGAACCGCCGCTGTGGTTCCGCGCCCCGTACGGCGCCTGGAACCGGGCCGCGTTCCGGCTCGGCGCCGAACTCGGCATGGAGCCGCTGGGCTGGACCGTGGACACCCTCGACTGGCGGACGCCCGGCGCGCACACCATCGCCGAGCGCGTGACGGACGGAGCGGGCCCCGGTGTCGTCGTGCTCTCCCACGACGCGGGCGGCGACCGCTCACAGAGCGTCGAGGCCCTGCGCGACTATCTGCCCGCTCTGCTGGACTCCGGATACCGCATCACCGTGCCCCAGCGGAAATACGCCTAGCGGCGACCACCGCCGGGACTACCGCCGGGGTTCCTGCCGGTATTCCCGCCGGTATTCCCACGGGCCTTCGCCCGCCCGGCCGGGGAACGCTCAGCGCACCTCGGCCAGGCGGGCGAAGACGACGACATTCCCGTCGTAGCCGTTCTGCTTGGAGAAACCGCCCCCACAGGTGATGACCCGCAGTTCGGGAACTCCGCTGTTCCCGTAGACCCGGTCGCCCGGGAAATTGTTCTTCTCGAAGACCTCGATGCCGTAGATCTCGAACACGGCGGTCTTTCTGTCCGCGCGCCGGATCTCGACCTTGGCGCCCTTCTTCAGCGCCCCGAGCCCGTAGAACACGGCGGGCCCCTGATCGTTGTCGACATGGCCGACGACGACGGCGGTGCCCTGCTCGCCGGGGGAGACCGCGCCGGTGAACCAGCCCGCGAGGTTCGGGTCCCGGGCCGGTGGCGCGTCCACCCAGCCCTGTGCGTCCAGCCCGACGGGCATGGCCGGCGCGTCGACCCGGATCGAGGGGATCCGCACCCGGTCGACCATGGCGTACGGCAGCGGGTCGGGGACCTTGGTGAACGTGCCGCGCGGGGTGCTGCGAGTGTCGGCGGCCGCCGCCGACGCGGGCTGCGGCGGGCCCACGTCGAACTCCCCCGAGCCGTTCCGGATCAGCGCGAGACCGGTCAGCAGAACCAGCGCTATCACGCCCCAGGGAGCGCGCTTCTTCCGCGGCTCCTCCCATTCGGCCTCGGCCGGTCCGGACGAATACATTCGCCATCCCCTCTCGACCCGGCCGTCGCCGTGTCCGTCGCGCATACGACAAAAGGTAAGCGTGCCGCACGCCGACGGCGACGGGGCAGGTGCGAACGGGTGGCGGCGAAGCGGAGTTCTGCGCCATCCGAGTTCCGCCGCCCGAGGAATTTTCTGACGGTCCGTGACCTGCGGCGATATCCGATCGTACGGAGATATCCCGGCGTGTCCCCCGACCGGCACTCACCAGGACGGACCAGCGCCGAAATGCGGGCCCGCGCACGGCATCTGAGGGTCTTTCTGGGAGACGCTTTCTCGCCGATCGACCGGGGACGGGACCCGGGGCGTCTTCCGCGGAGGATCACATGCGTACTACTAGTGTCCTGGCGGCCTCGGCCGCCGCGGTCGCCCTGGTCGGTGTCGCCGCGCCGACGGCCGCCGCCTGGGACCAGCCGAGCTCGGTCACGGCCGCCCCCAATGCCATCGCCCGCGGCGGGCAGCTCGTCCTCACCGTCAGTGGCGGTGACGCGTGCGCGATCGCCGGCAGCACCATCGGCTCGAACGCCTTCCCCACCACCAACCTCACCTCCATGGGCGGCACGACCGCCACGGCCACGGTGCGGGTCAACTCCGACGCCAGCCCGGGCTCGTACAGCGTCACCACCAACTGCGAGGGCAAGCGCAAGACGTTCACCGGCGTCTTCACCGTCATCGGCGGTGTCCGCGGCGGCATCGGCGGCAGCACCTCCACCGGGGCCACCTCGACCGACATCGCGATCGGCGGCGGACTGGTGACGGCCGCGGTCGTCGGCGGTGGCGTCTTCTGGATGCGCCGCCGCGCGGAGAACAAGGTCTGAGTCCGGCCTTCGGCCCTTCGGCTCGTCCGCCGCACCACCGGCCCCTACGCCACGACCGGCCCCCGCACCGCACAACCCTTCGCCCCGGAACCCGTAACGGTCCGGGGTGAAGGGCTGTCGGGGTGCCGCGCGGGGCGGCCGTCAGGTGTGGCTCTCGTCCTCAGGTGTGGCTCTCGTCCTCGGGGCGGCGGCGCGACCAGTGCCAGGCCGCGCCCAGCGAGCCCGCGACGAGCGCGGCGCCGAGGCCGATCTCCTGGAGGTCGAAGCCCGCGAGGGTGCCGCCGGCCCCGGCGTGGGAGCCCCGGGTGGGGTGGTGCGTGGGGTGATGGGTCGGGTGGCCGGTGGCGATGGTGAGATCGGTCCGGCCGCTCTCGTCGCCGCACCGGAACGTCACCTCGTACACCGTGCCGGGCCTGGCGTCCCGGTCGACCAAGGCCGTGGCCGAGGACTGGCCCCTGGGGATGACGACGGTGTCGAAGACGCCCGAGGAGACGGTCGTCCGGCGATGGCAGCCGTCGACGCTCAGGGTCACCTCCCCGCCGGGGGCGATCGTCGAGGGCGCGACACCGAAACCGAACGACGTGATGTCGCCGGACCGGGCCGCGTGCGCGGCGGGAGCGGTGAGGGAGAGGGCGGCCACGCCGAGCAGAGCGGCCGCAGCGACGCGTATCGCGCGCATGGATGAGCCTCCGGGTCCCCGAGGAGCCTGCCGCGGACCGATTCCGCCTGCGCCTGAAATGCACCTCGATGACCGAAACGCTAGGAAGGCGCGCCCGGTGGCGCGATCTCAGTCGCGCGAATGGGGCAAGCGTGTGCTCCACACAGGGGACGGCATACGTACGGCCGGGGGACGGGCGCGGCGTGGCACCCGTCCCCCGGCCGTAGGACCGGGCTCGCGGAACCGTCACCCGCCCGCGTTCGGGAACAGGGCCAGGAACGGATCCGCCGTGGCCGAAAGCCCCCGGCTGTAGGGCGCGTCGAAGTCCCAGACGAGGAACAGCAGGAACGCGATCAGGGCGGAGAACAGACCGGCGAGGATCAGCTCGCGCGGTGTACGCCGGATCTGCAGGGCGAACACCATGCCGACCGTCACGACGGCGCCGATGATCAGACCGAACCACACCACGCCGGGCATCGTCTCGCCGGTGGAGTCGGCGCGGGCGCCGCGCGCGGCGTCGGCCGCGGCCACCTGGTCGAGCAGCGGCTGATAGGCCTGCGCCTCGAAGTCGCTGCGCGGCTCGTAGTCGGTGACGTCGTGGCGGACCGTCTCGAACAGTTCGGCGCCGCGCTCGGTCACCTCGCCCTTCTCGGCCATGACCTTCCACTCGGTGGTCACCACATGGTCGACGTACGCGTTGATCTCGCCGCGGATGCGGTCGCGCACGTCCTCGGGGTACACCCGCACCCGTTCACTGACCTCGTGCAGGGCCTGTGCCTCCGCCTGGACCTGGTCCTGGGCGGCGCTGCGGGCCTCCCAGACACCGGCGATGGCCAGACCCAGCACGATGGCGTACACCACGCCGATCATCATGGTGATGTACTCGATCACGTCCGGGGTCTCGGACGGGTCCTCGTCCGCGGGTGCGGCGTGATGCCGTACTACGGCCACGATGAGGACGACCAGACAGGCCGCCCCCATCGCGAGGGTGAGAACAAGCCATTCCGACAAGAGGTTCCTCCAGGGGTCAGCGCGGACGCAGGGCGGCGGCGGCGAACACCGCGGGCACGGTGACGAGCAGGGCCATCGAGACGAGGGACGGGCCGGAGGGCTTGGCCGCCGAGCGGGACGGGGCCCGGTACGGCGGATAGCTCACCGGTGTCGGCGAGACCTCGGGGCGGGCGCTCGGTGTGGGTTTCGGCTTCGGCTTCGGCGGGGGAGTCGGGGCGGGGGCCGGCCGGGGCGCCTCGGTGACGGGCGGCGGCGGGGGCGGCGGTGGTGGTGGAGGCGGCGGTGGAGCGGGCCTCGGGGGCGGGGTGGGCGTCGGCTTCGGTGGGGGCGGAGGATCCGGAGTCGGATCCGGGGTGGGTGTGGGCTTCGGCGGAGGCGGTGGGTCCGGGGTGGGCGTCGGCTCCGGTGGGCACGACGGGGGCGGCGGTGGGGTCGGTGTGGGGGTCGGTGTGGGCGTGGGGGACGGCGACGGGGTGGTCGGCGGTACCGGCTCGCAGGAGTCGGTACCGCCGATCGCCACGGCGACCGCGCCGCCGCTGTCCGGGCCGACGGTGGCGTACGCGCAGGCGTCGGCGACCGCCGTGCCGCTCGGTGCTCCGGTGAGGAGCCAGGTCAGTGCGAGCAGGGCCGACAGCCGTAGGGCGAGAGCGGATCGGGTCCGCTGGGGTCCTTGCACGTCGGAGATCATCCGTGCTCGCGCGCCCGCGTACGCGGGAGCACGTACGGATTGCTCCAAAGGAGGGAAAAACGGGCCCCGAAGGTTTGAGTGCGGGGGCCCGAGGCTGACCCCCCTTTCGATACCTCCGCGGGCGGCGCGGGCAACCGCGTCACAGGCTTCGGAAAGAAATTCGTGCAGCGTTGAACACATCAGCCACTCCCGCCCGTACCTAGGACCAGCAGGTGGCGCACTAGGGCGCTGCAAACACCCACCGGATCACGGGGAGTTGGAATGAAGACCTCCTGGCGGAGCGCCTCACTCGTAGCGACAGCTGCGGCTGTGCTGGTGCTGACGACGGCGTGCGGTCAGGAACAGGGGTCCACGTCCTCGCAGAACGTGGGCGCCGCTTCCACCCCGACGCTCGGTGCCGGAACCATCGCGGGCACCGGGACCGGTACGGCCGGCGCCGGCGCTGCCGGTTCCGGTACATCGGACCAGGCCCAGTCCACGACTGCGGCCTCGGCGGGGCAGTTGACCGTGTGGAACAGCGACGAGTACGGCAAGGTCCTCACGGACAGCGCCGGTCGCACCCTGTACCGCTTCGACAAGGACTCGTTCGAGCCGCCGAAGACGACCTGTGAGGGCGAGTGCGCGGTCACCTGGCCGCCGGTGCCCGCCTCGGGCGCCACCGCCGCCCAGGGTGTCGACAAGGCACTGCTCGGCGAGGTCAGCCGTCCCGACGGCACCAAGCAGCTGACGGTCGGCGGCTGGCCCATGTACTACTTCGCCAAGGACACCAAGGCCGGTGACATCAAGGGCCAGGGCCTCAAGGGCACCTGGTTCGCCTCGGACCCCAACGGCAAGAAGGCCTCCACCAAGGGCGGTGGCGCCGGTGGCGTCGGCGGCGCGGGCGACGCCGGGGGCCAGGCTGTCGAGCAGGCCGGCCTCACCACCCGCAAGGACGCCAAGCTCGGCGAGATCGTCGTCGACAAGAACGGCATGACGGTCTACCGGTTCCTCAAGGACACCCAGTGGCCGATGTCGACCAAGTGCACCGGCGCCTGCCTCGACAAGTGGCCCGTCGTCGCCCCGGTCGACAAGAACGACACCAAGGGCATCCTGCTCAAGGGCTACACGGTCTTCGACCGTCCCGACGGAATCAAGCAGCAGACGATCAACTGCATCCCGCTCTACACCTTCGCCAACGACAAGTCGCCCGGTGACACCAACGGCCAGGGTGTCGGCGGTACCTGGTTCGCCATCAACGGCGACGGAGAGCCGATCGGCGCGGACAAGTAAGGCCACTTCCCCGAGCACCACAGCAGTCCGGCCGATCCCGGTCCGCCCCCTCCGCACCGCGCGGAGGGGGCGGACCGCTTGGCATGCCCGGGCACGGCCGAACCGGCGTGCCCGGGCGCGGTGTCGGTGACACGCCGGGACCGCGCCGCAATGCGCGGTCCCGAACAGGCATGGCCGGGGCGGCGGTTGGGCATGTGCCATCGGCAGCGGCGTTGAACGGACGGTCAATTTCCGTTTTTACTCGCTCCTTCGGCGGACGATCAGTAGCCTCAGCTCGAACACCGGATCGCCTACGCCACCCCCGACGCGTTGGAGAACACAGATGGAGCGTCCCGCCTGGGCGCCGCGGAGCATCGACATCTCGTTGCCGTCCGTGGCGCGCATGTACGACTACTACCTGGGCGGTTCGCACAACTTCGAGGTGGACCGCGAAGCGGCCCGCAAGGCCATGGAGTTCATGCCGGGCCTGCCCAAGATCATGCAGGCGAACCGGGCGTTCGTACGCCGCGCGGTGCGGTACGCGGCGGGCTCGGGCATCACGCAGTTCCTGGACATCGGATCCGGGATCCCCACCTTCGGAAACGTGCACGAGATCGCCCAGGACGCCACCCCCGGCGCACGGGTCGTCTACGTCGACCACGACCCGGTCGCCGTAGCACACAGCCAGGCGGTTCTCGAGGGCGACGACGACGCGGACGTGGTCGCGGCCGACCTCCGCAAGCCCCATGACATCCTCACGAGCCCCCAGGTCGAGCGACTGATCGACCTGAACCGGCCGGTGGCCCTGCTCCTGGTTGCCATACTGCACTTCGTGGAGGACACGGACGACCCGTACGGAGCGGTGGCCGAGCTGCGCGACGCGCTCGCGCCCGGCAGCGTACTCGTCGTCTCGCACGCCTCCTTCGAGGGAATCCCGCTCCCCCAGGAGCGGGCCGAGGGCGCGGTGGACGTGTACAAGGACATTCGCAATCCGCTGATCATGCGCTCTCGAGGTGAGATCGCGCGGTTCTTCGAGGGGTACGACATGGTGGAACCCGGACTGGTGCCGATGGCGAAGTGGCGGCCCGACACGGCTCCCGAGGACGAGGATCCGTACGCCTTCTCGGGGTTCGCCGGCGTGGGGACCAAGGCGTGAGGGCGGAGCCGGACGGGCCGGAGGACAGACTCCGCCGGTTCGCGACGATCTGGAGCCGCGCGGTCTTCCCCGCCACCTCCACGTCGCTGACCCGGCCCGAGTTCGAGGAACAACTGCTGCCGCTGGCCCGCAGGCTGAGCGAGGCGCTGCGGGCGCGGACGTACGACGCCGAGGCGGGCAGGGCCGTCGGTGCCGCCCTCGTCGGGGCGCACTGCACCGAGCCCGAGGCGCTCAGCCAGAGCCTGGACTGCGTCGACGCCTATCTGGTGCTCTACTGCGGCGGCGACGGCCCCCAGGAGGATCTGCGGGCCCGCGCCGCACGACTGCAGTCCGCGATGGCCGCCGGATACGCCGAGGCGCTGCGGCAGCGGACGCTGGCCGAGCAGGAGGCGATCGCCCGCGCGGCGCTGGAGGCCCAGGGCGCGGTCGCCCGGGCGCTGCACGCGACCGAGGCCCGCTTCCGCGCGGTGTTCGAGGGGGCCGCCATAGGCATCGGCATCGCCGACCTCGAAGGCAACATCCTCCAGGTCAACGGCGCGCTGCTGCGGATGTTCGGGGTCACCGAGCAAGCGATGCGCGGGCGCCGCGTCCCCGAGTGGAAGCACCCCGAGGACGCACCCCAGGTGTGGCGCCTCTACGACGAACTGGTCGGCGGCGAGCGCGAGCACTACCACACCGAGAAGGCGTTCCACCGGCCCGACGGAACGGTCCTGTGGACCAACCTCACGGTCTCCCTGCTGCGGGACGCGGACGGCCGGCCCCAGTACCAGCTGGCCCTGATGGAGGACACCACCGAGCGCCGGCTGCTCAACCTCCGCCTCCGCTACGAGGCCACCCATGACGCGCTCACCGGACTGCCCAACCGCACCCTGTTCTTCGAGCGCCTGGAGAAGGCCCTCGCGGCGGGCGACGGCCAGCGCTTCGGCCTGTGCTACCTCGACCTCGACGGCTTCAAGACCATCAACGACAGCCTCGGGCACGCGGCCGGCGACCGGCTGCTCGTCGAGGTCGCCGACCGGCTGCAGTCCTGCGCGACCGCGCCCGGCGAGATGGTCGCCCGGCTCGGCGGCGACGAGTTCGTGGCCCTCACCACCGGCACCGACACCGAACGCGAGGTCGACGACCTCGCCGACCGCATCATGAACGCGCTGGTCACACCCGTACGCATCGAGGGCAGGGAACTCCTCGTCCGCGGCAGCATCGGTATCGTCGAGGGCCCGGCGGGGGAGCGCGGGCCCGCTGAGGTGCTGCGCAGCGCCGACATCACGATGTACCGGGCCAAGTCGGCGGGCGGCAACCGCTACGAGATGGCCGACGCGGAGGCCGACGCCCGCGCGATCACCCGGCACGGCCTCACCACCGCCCTGCCGGCGGCCCTGGACCGGGGCGAGTTCTTCATCGAGTACCAGCCGCTGGTGCACCTCGGCGACGGCTCCGTGCGCGGCGCCGAGGCCCTGGTCCGCTGGCTGCACCCGCAGCACGGCGTCCTCGGCCCCGACCGCTTCATCCCGCTCGCCGAACGCACCGGCCTGATCGTGCCGCTCGGCCGCTGGGTCCTGGAGCAGTCGGTGCGTCAGGCCCGGGAGTGGCAGGAACGACACGGAGGTACGGGCGCCACCGGCCCGCTGCGCGTCAACGTCAACCTGTCGCCGTGCCAGCTCACCCACCCGGGGCTGGTCCAGGACACCGTCGACATCCTGGAGCGCGCGGGCCTCGAACCCGACGCCCTCTGCCTGGAGGTCACCGAGTCCGCCCTGATCGGCGCCGACGACGATCTGCTCAAACCCCTGCGCAGACTCTCCGAGATGGGCGTCGACATCGCCCTCGACGACTTCGGCACCGGCTACTCCAACCTCGCCAACCTCCGCCGGCTGCCGGTCCGGGTCCTGAAGCTGGACCGGTCCTTCACCCAGAGCATGCAGCAGTTCCCGGCCGACCCCGTCGACCTGAAGATCGTCGAGGGGATCGTCTCCCTCGCCCACAGCCTCGACCTCGCGGTCACCGTCGAGGGCGTGGAGACCGGCGCGCAGGCCGAGCAACTGCGGATACTGGGCTGCGACACGGCCCAGGGCTGGTACTACGCCCGCCCGGGCCCGCCGGAGCGGCTGCACGAACTGGCGTTGGTGGACGCGACGGGGTGAACCTGGCCCGAGGGGGACGGATGGCGGAGCGGATGCTGGACGGGCGGTATCGCCTCGTCCGCCGGATCGGCGCCGGCGGCATGGGCGAGGTGTGGCGGGCCCACGACGAGCATCTGCACCGCGAGGTGGCGGTCAAGCTGGTCAAACAGTTCGGGCCCGTCGAGGACCCGGTCGTCGCGGCACGGTTCGTCCGCGAGGCACGGGCCGTCGCGCGGTTGTCCAGCCCCCACATCGTCACCGTGTACGAGCTGGGCACCGGGTCGGTGGACGGCGGCCCGCCGGTCCCGTATCTCGTGATGGAACTGCTCGACGGGCGGCGTCTGGACCGGATCGTCCACGGGGGCGCCGGTCTGCCCGCTCTCGACGACGTGGCCCGCTGGGGCGGCCAGATGTGCAAGGCGCTGGACACCGCCCATGCGGCCGAGGTCGTGCACCGGGACATGAAGTCGGCGAACGTCCTGGTCACGGACGGCGACCCGGCCGACCCCGACGACAGTGTGGTCAAAGTGCTGGACTTCGGCATCGCTCGCGTCCTGGACGGCACGGGAGCCCAGTCGGCGCTGACCGTCACCGGGTCGCTGGTGGGCACCCCCGCCTATATGTCGCCGGAGCAGGCACGCGGAGACGCCCACGTGGACTGGCGCACCGATCTGTACTCCCTGGGGTGCGTCCTCCACGAACTGGTCACCGGACGGCTCCCGTTCGAGGCCCAGGCCTGGCATGTGCTGCTCCTCAAGCACATGAACGAGCCCCCGGTCCCACCGAGCCGGTTGCGGGCCGGACTGCCGTCCGGCTGGGACGAGTTGATCCTTGATCTGCTGGCGAAGGACGCGCAGGCCCGTCCGGGATCCGCGGGTGAGGTGCGCGACCGTCTGGCCGCCCTGGGCAACGGCGAGGCCGCGCCGGCGACTCCGGCGCCCCGCACGGCCCCTCGCGCCCGCGCGCCGGAGGCCGCCCCCACCTGGACCCGGCCCACCCCCGGGACACCCGGGCCGGCGGCTGCGCATCCACCCACTCGGCTTGATTCCGGGGCGGCGGGCCCGCGTTCCGCCGAGCGGATCCGCACCGGCGCATCGGCCCCGCCTTCTCCGCCTTCTCGGCCTTCGCCGGCCACTGCACCTGCTCCGCCCCGGCCTCGGTCGGCCGCCGCGACCCCGACGCCTGCGCCGAAGCCCGCGTCGATGCCTTCGCCCGCGGCGGATCCGGGGGCTTCCGCCCCCACACGCCCCGACTGGCTGGAGCACGCCGGATCCGCGCGGCCGGCTCCGGCCGGGCGTCGGCCCGCCGCCACGCCGGCGCAGTCGGTCCGGTCCTCGTCCCGTACGCACGAACCCTTCTCGGTCGCCGCGGTCGTCCTGGCGGTGACGATCTTCGTGGCGCCGTTCTGGCTGGCGCTCGTGTTGACGGCCCTCGCCGGAGCGGGGGCGCGCTGGGCGAACGTCCGGATGTCGCGCCGCTACCGAGGCCGGCACCTGTGACCTGAGCGGGCCCGTCACCGCTCCAACAGCATCCGCTGCAACTCCCGCGCGGCCCGAGGCGGAGCCACGTCGCTGCGGTGGGCCAGGGCGATGGTGCGATGGAGGCCGGGGCGGGCCAGCGGGGTGACCCGCAGGCCCCGGCCGGAGCGGGTGGCGACCATCCGGGGGACCACGGCGACGCCCAGGCCGGCCCGTACGAAGCCCAGCACCGCGTCCATCTCGCCGCCCTCCACCGCGAAGTCCGGCTCGAAGCCGGCGGAGCGGCAGGCGGCGACGGTGAGTTCGCGCAGGTCGTAGCCGTGGCGGAACATCACAAGGCGCTCGCCCTCCAGGTCGGGGACGCGGACGGTACGGCGGCCGTTGCCCGGCTTCGGCGAGTCCGGGGACGACACCACCACCAGGTCCTCGCGCAGCAGCTCCACCGTGGTGAGGGCGGGGGCGGGTGTGGGCAGCGGGAGCACGATCAGGGCCAGGTCCAGGGCGCCGCGCGCGAGCTGCCGTACGAGGTCGTGCGAGCCGCCCTCCTCGATCAGCAGCCGGATGCCGGGGTAGCGGTCGTGGAAGGCGCGCAGGACGTCCGGGAGCAGGCCGGTGCACAGGCTCGGGGTCGCGCCGAGCCGGACCCGGCCCCGCCGCAGTTGCACCAGCTCCTGTACCTCGTGCCGGGCGGTGTCCGTGTCCGCGAGGATGCGGCGGGCCAGCGGCAGCAGCGCCTCACCGGCGTCGGTCAGGGTGATGTTGCCGCGCGCCCGCTGGAAGAGGTCCGCCCCCAACTCCCGTTCCAGCGCCTTGATCTGCTGCGACAGCGACGGCTGCGCCACATGGACCAGCTCGGCGGCCCGGGTGAAATGCCGGGTCTCGGCGACCGCGACGAAGTACTGGAGCTGCTGGAACTGCATCCCTCCACGATACGGGACGATAGTTTCCGGCTATCGAAACGAGCTGTTTCATGTCTTGGACCGATGGGGTGAGGCGGCTCTAGCGTCGTACGCATGGCTCTGGCAACGCGGACGGAACGGGCGGAACGGTCGCAGCGAAAACCGTCCCTGGCGCGCTCGATGTGGGACAGCTCCCTCGGCAAGAAGACGGTGATGGCCGTCAGCGGACTGATCATGCTGGCGTACCTGGTCGTCCATATGCTCGGCAACCTCAAGATCTTCTTCGGCTCGGACGAGTTCAACGGCTACGCGCACTGGCTGCGCACCCTCGGCGAGCCCTTCCTGCACTACGAGTGGGCCCTGTGGATCGTCCGCGTGGTCCTCGTCGTCGCGGTCGTCGCCCACGCCACGGCCGCCTACCAGCTCAGCCGCCGCGACATCAGGGCCCGGCCGGACAAGTACGTCCACAGGAAGCGCCGGGCGAGCTACGCGACCCGCACCATGCGCTGGGGCGGCGTCATCCTCGGCCTGTTCATCGTCTGGCACATCCTCGACCTGACGACCGGCACCGTCCACCCGAACGGCTTCGAGGCCGGACACCCGTACCAGAACGTGATCGACACCTTCTCCACCTGGTACGGCAACGTCGTCTACATCGTCGCGGTGCTCGCGCTCGGCCTGCACATCCGGCACGGCTTCTGGAGCGCCGCACAGACCCTGGGCGCCGGCAGCCGCACCCGCGACCGTGCCCTGAAGACCACGGCGAACGTCCTCGCGCTGGTGCTGACCGTGGGCTTCGTCTCCGTACCCGTCGCCGTCATGACCGGAGTGGTGAGCTGACATGAGTACGTCCTCCGAGTACGCGGACTATGTGACCGGCGAACCGGTCGTCGACGGCAAGGCGCCCGAGGGCCCGGTCGCCGAGCGCTGGGACAAGCGGCGTTTCGAGGCCAAGCTGGTCAACCCCGCCAACCGGCGCAAGCACACGGTGATCGTCGTCGGCACGGGGCTGGCGGGCGGCTCGGCCGGCGCCACGCTCGCCGAACAGGGCTACCACGTCGTCCAGTTCTGCTACCAGGACTCCCCGCGCCGGGCCCACTCCATCGCCGCGCAGGGCGGCATCAACGCCGCGAAGAACTACCGCAACGACGGCGACTCGGTCCACCGGCTGTTCTACGACACCGTCAAGGGCGGCGACTTCCGGGCGCGGGAGTCGAACGTTCATCGCCTCGCCCAGATTTCGGTGGAGATCATCGATCAGTGCGTGGCGCAAGGCGTGCCCTTCGCACGGGAGTACGGGGGTCTGCTCGACACCCGCTCCTTCGGCGGCGTACAGGTGTCGCGGACCTTCTACGCCCGGGGCCAGACGGGACAGCAGTTGCTGCTCGGCGCGTACCAGGCCCTCAGCAGGCAGATCGCCGCCGGGAACGTGGAGATGCACCCGCGGACCGAGATGCTCGACCTGATCGTGATCGACGGGCGGGCGCGCGGGATCGTGGCGCGGGATCTGATCACCGGTCGTATCGACACGTACTTCGCCGATGCCGTGGTGCTGGCGAGCGGTGGGTACGGGAACGTCTTCTACCTCTCGACCAACGCCATGAACTCGAACGCCACGGCTGTCTGGCGGGCGCATCGGCGGGGCGCGTTGTTCGCCAATCCGTGCTTCACACAGATCCATCCGACGTGCATCCCGCGCACCGGCGACCACCAGTCCAAACTGACGCTGATGAGCGAGTCGCTGCGCAACGACGGGCGGATCTGGGTACCGAAGGCCCAAGGTGACACCCGCCCGGCGAACAAGATCCCCGAGGACGAGCGCGACTACTACCTGGAGCGGATCTACCCCTCCTTCGGCAACCTGGTGCCGCGTGACATCGCCTCCCGGGCCGCGAAGAACGTCTGCGACGAGGGGCGGGGCGTCGGGCCGGGCGGGCAGGGCGTCTATCTGGACTTCGCCGACGCCATCCGGCGGATGGGCCGGAAAGCCGTCGAGGCCAAGTACGGCAACCTCTTCGACATGTACCAGCGGATCACCGACGAGGATCCGTACGAGGTACCGATGCGGATCTACCCGGCCGTCCACTACACGATGGGCGGGCTGTGGGTGGACTACGACCTCCAGACCACCGTCCCCGGCCTGTTCGCGATCGGTGAGGCCAACTTCTCCGACCACGGGGCCAACCGGCTCGGCGCGTCCGCGCTGATGCAGGGCCTCGCCGACGGGTACTTCGTACTGCCGGCCACCATCAACGACTATCTCGCCCGGCATCCGAAGCAGGGGGAGATCGGGCGCGAACACCCCGTCGTGCAGGAGGTGTTGGCCGAGACCGAGGACCGGCTGAACCTGCTGCTCGCCGTCGACGGCGACCGTACGCCCGACTCCTTCCACCGCGAACTCGGCGAACTGATGTGGGAGTTCTGCGGCATGGCCCGCACCGACAGCGGCCTGCGGAAGGCCCTGGAGCGGATTCCGCAGATCCGCGAGGAGTTCTGGCGGCGGATCAAGGTCCCGGGCACGGGCGAGGAGTTCAACCAGTCCCTGGAGAAGGCCAACCGGATCGTCGACTACCTCGAACTCGCCGAGCTGATGTGCCTCGACGCGCTGCACCGCGCCGAGTCCTGCGGCGGTCACTTCCGTGAGGAGTCCCAGACGGCCGACGGCGAGGCGGAGCGCCGGGACGAGGAGTTCTCGTACGCCGCCGCCTGGGAGTTCACGGGCACCGGTACGGCGCCCGTGCTGCACAAGGAAGACCTGGTCTTCGAGTACGTCCACCCCACCCAGCGGAGCTACGCATGAAGCTCACCCTGCGCGTCTGGCGGCAGCGGGCCGCCGACGCCGACGGCGCCATGTCCACGTACGAGGTGGACGACATCTCGCCCGACATGTCCTTCCTGGAGATGCTCGACACGCTCAACGAGGAACTCATCCTGCGCGGTGAGGACCCGGTGGCCTTCGACCACGACTGCCGCGAGGGGATCTGCGGGGCGTGCTCGCTGGTCATCAACGGGGACGCGCACGGGCCGGAGCGGACGACGACCTGTCAGCTGCACATGCGGTCCTTCTCGGACGGCGACACGATCGATGTGGAGCCGTGGCGGGCGTCGGCGTTTCCGGTGATCAAGGACCTGGTGGTGGACCGGTCGGCGTTCGACCGGATCATCCAGGCCGGGGGGTACATCACGGCGCCTACGGGGGCGGCGCCTGAGGCGCATGCGACCGCTGTGCCGAAGCCGGACGCGGACTTCGCGTTCGAGCACGCGGAGTGCATCGGGTGCGGGGCTTGCGTGGCCGCGTGTCCGAACGGGGCGGCGATGTTGTTCACCTCGGCCAAGATCAACCATCTGAATGTGCTGCCGCAGGGGGCGCCCGAGCGGGAGACGCGGGTGCTGGACATGGTGGAGCAGATGGACGAGGAGGGGTTCGGGGGGTGCACGCTGGCGGGGGAGTGCGCCACGGCTTGCCCCAAGGGGATTCCGTTGGTGTCCATCACCGGGATGAACAAGGAGTGGCTGCGGGCTGCGCGTCGGGCCGGGAAGCGGTAGCGCCGTAGGGGAGTTGCTGCTTTCGGGGTGCGGGCCCTATGTGGCTGGTCGCGCGGTTCCCCGCGCCCCTTTGGGGCGCGCTGCAGCGGGCCCCTGATCACATGTGAACGTTCGCCGACCCGTGCGGACGGGCGGGGCCGGAGTGGTGCTCATTTCCGGTCCCGCCAAGGTTCCTCGGGGGCCCCGACAGGGCCTAGGAGTGGCCTAGGAGCGGATGGCCAGCGCCTCGTCCATCAGGGCGCGGATCTGCTCGTCCTGGAGGATCGCCTGGTAGTCGGCGCGCGGCGAGAGGCGGCGGTCCTGGTCGCGGAGGGTGCGCAGGGCCGTCTCGACCGCGGGGGTGAGGGTGTCGAAGCGGATGAACGCCCGTAGCGCGTCGTGGAACGTGCCGTACCACTCGCCACCGGCGGCGAACGCCAGGATCTCCTCCTCCAGAACCGGCAGGGCGGTCTCGGCCTCGCCCGTGATCGACCAGAGGGCGATCGCCGCCTGCACTCTCGTCCAGCCCTCGCCGGTGTCCAGGGCGTGGCGCACCCGGTCCGTGTACGGTGCGGCCTCGGCGCCGAAGTCGGCGAGACGGCCGACCATGCCGATGAGGGGCTCCTCACCTTCGGCCGGCAGGGTTTCGCCGACGGCCCGCAGTGCCTCGGCCGGGTCGGCGCCGCCGACGCGCCACAGGGCCCAGTGCAGCCACGGGTGGTTGCCCGGAGGTTCGAGGGACAGGCGCTCGCGCAGGGCGGGTGCGGCGGAGGCGGCGGCCGGGCCCATGGCCACCAGGGCCTCGGTGGCGTCGTGCCGGCGGAAGCGGTCGGTCACGTAGGCCGTGATCTCCGGCAGGGCCGGTAGTGCGTCCGTCTCCCAGGCTTTGAGGGTCGCCAGGAAGTCGGATGTCAGGGCGCCGTGTGCGTCGGGGTCGGTCAGGTCGCGGCGGAGTTCCTCCCGTATCGACGGCAGGAGGACGTCGGCGTGGGCCCGGAGCGGGGCCAGGACGTCCACGATCTCGGGGCGGCGGGGTTCGCCACTGCTGTAGCCGCGGCTGTACTCCTCGCGGAACGGTGCGCAGAGCCGGTCGACCAGGCCGGGCAGCGCCCGTGGATCGTCCATCCGGGTCAGCGCCCAGCAGGCGTGTTCGGCGACGGCGCCCTCCAGGAACTCCACCTCGGCCGAGTCGTCCAGCAGACCGGCCAGTTGGTCGGCGTACGCCGTGGCCCGGGGGCCCAGGATGCCGAGGAGGTGGGCCGCCCTGACGCGTACGGAGGGGTCCGGGTGATGCAGCACGCCGCCCGCGAGCCGCAGCACCGTGGGTTCCACCGACCGGCGGGCGACCAGCAGCAGGAGGCAGCGGTCCAGCACGGCCCGCCACAGATCGGCGTCCTCGCCGGGGCGCAGCGCCGAGGACAGCCGGCTCAGGAACCCCAACTGCTGGGCGGGTGTGTCGTCGAACAGGGCGGCCGTCCCGTGCGCGACGCCCTCACGGTCGCGCGGGTAGTCGTGGTCCCGCTCGTACCAGAGGGTCTCCCAACGCGACCGCGCGGTGGGGTCGGCGAGCGCCTCCACCAGCGGATCCAGCTCGCGGACCGGTACCTCGGTGTCCAGGTCCGCGTAGACCACCACGGCCGCGACCCGAAGGACGGGGTCGGGGTCCTCCAGCGAGGCGTCGAGGACGGCCCGGGTCTCGGTGACCGTCGTGGTCCCGGCGCCGGGGGCCGCCGCGAGACGGCCCAGCTCGAACAGCACCGGCAGCCGGACCGAGAGGTCCCGCTCGGTCCGCCACCGCTCCAGGAGCCGACCGGGACCGTCCGCCAGCGGGACGGCCTGCCGGCGAACCACCGGATCGGGGTCGGCGAGCAGGAGCTGTACCGCCCGGTGGGCGTGGCGCCATGCCTCGGGCCAGCCCGGGTCGACCAGTTCGGGCGGAGTCGTCTCCGGCACCTGGGACAGGAACGCGAGCAGTTCCACGAGGGTCGCGCGGGCGCCCGTCCGGGGATCGGCGGCGAGCGCGACGACGAACGGCAGGGCGGCCGTGGCGGTCGAGGAGACGCCGAGCACCGCTGCCCCCAGGTTGTCGAACAGCGGCCGGCAGTCGTCCTCCGTCGACTCCGGTCCCTTGCGGAACAACCGGGACAGCACCCGGCGTACTTCCTTGGGCGAGACCTTCGGATCGATCGCCTCCAGCCGGTCCCACGGCACCCCGTCCAGTGCCTCCGCCGACAGCTCCGCCACCCGTCACCCCGTTCGTCGATCAGTCCGTCAAGGAGACGGATTTCCCGGCCCGGAGGTTGCCCCCGGTCACGGGCCGGTCACCGCCGTCCGCCGGTCACCGCCGCGACACCCGCCCGTCGACGGAGTCGGACGCCCCGGACACCTGGTCCGAGCCGTTCAACCTCCGCACATCCTGGCTCTCGCAACCGGTCACGCGAGTGTCAGTCGGCGTCGGAAGAACTAGGGCGGCGGACCGCACGTCCCCAGGTCCGCCCCTGACGCCGCCGAGTCGGCCCGTGACCAGGAGATGACATGACCGCCTCCACCCTCGACAGCCCGCCCCAGTCGACGGCCCCCACTCGCTACACCGTCACCCTGGCCCGCAGCGAGGAGGACGTCCGCGCCGCCCAGAGGCTGCGCCACGACGTGTTCGCCGGGGAGATGGGCGCCCTGCTGGCGTCGCCGCAGCCGGGGCTGGACGTCGACCCCTTCGACGCCTACTGCGACCACCTGCTCGTCCGGGACACCCTCACCGGACAGGTCGTCGGCACCTACCGGCTGCTGCCGCCCGAGCGGGCCTCGGTCGCCGGACGACTGTACTCGGAGGGCGAGTTCGACCTCGGCGCGCTCGACGCGATCCGCCCCTCGCTGGTGGAGGTCGGCCGGTCCTGCGTGCACCCCGACCACCGCGACGGCGCGGTCATCAGCCTGATCTGGGCCGGGATCGCCCGCTACATGGTCCAGGGCGGCCACGAGTGGCTGGCCGGCTGCTGCTCCATCCCGCTCGCCGACGGCGGCGCCCTCGCCGCGGGCACCTGGGACCGGGTGCGGACCAAGAACCTGGCGCCGGAGGAGTTCCGGGTACGGCCGCTGCTGCCCTGGGTCCCCAAGGCCGAGGCCCCGGCCGACCGTACGGAACTGCCTCCGCTGCTGCGCGGCTATCTGCGGCTCGGCGCCTGGGTCTGCGGCGAGCCCGCGCACGACCCGGACTTCGGTGTCGCGGACATGTACGTGCTGCTGTCGATGCGCCGGATCAACGCCCGCTACCTGCGCCACTTCCTCTCCCTCGTACCGGCGGCGTGACCCGATGAGCGTGTGGCTGCCCAGCGCGCCCTGCAGCCCGCGGACGTGCGTGGAGGCGAGCCGGCAGGCCGCCGCGGTGCCCCGGGCCGTCGCGCGGTTCGCGGCGGTCGTGGCCCTGGTCCTCCTCGGCGTCCTGGTGAGCCTCGTCGGTCTGCGGCTGCCGGCCGGCGTCGTACGACGGTGGTGCCGGTGGACCGTACGGGCCTCGGGGGTCCGGGTACGGATCTCCGGCGCCGCCCCGCCCACCGGCGGACTGCTGCTCGTCGCCAACCATGTCTCCTGGCTGGACATCCCGCTGCTCGGCGCGGTCCGTCCCGCGCGGATGCTCGCCAAGTCGGACATCCGCGGGTGGCCGGTGGCCGGCGCCCTCGTCGCGCGGAGCGGGGTGCTGTTCATCGAACGGGACCGGATCCGCGCGCTCCCGGAGACGGTCGCGCGCATCGCGGGCGCCCTGCGCGGTGGTGCGGCCGTCGTCGCCTTCCCCGAGGGGAGCACCTGGTGCGGCCGCGCCCAGGGCCGCTTCCGGCGGGCCGTGTTCCAGGCCGCGCTCGACGCCGGCGTGCCCGTGCAGCCGGTGCGGGTCCGCTACCGGTTCACCGAGGGCGGGGCCAGCACCGCGCCCGCCTACGTCGGGGACGACTCGCTGCTCGCCTCGGTGTGGCGGGTCGTGTCGGCACGCGGTGTCGTCGCCGAGGTGGACGCACGGCCCGTCATCGCCCCGGCCGACCACCTCGACCGGCGGGCCCTCGCGGGGGCCGCGCAGGCGGCGGTGATCGACGTGGCGGCGATGGTCGAGCATGTGCCGGACGCGGGCGCCGGGGGAGCGCGGCTTCAGCCGAGGCCCGCGATCCGGGCCAGCCTCCGGTAGGAGTCCAGCAGTGCCTCGCGGTCGTACGTGCTCGTCGTGACCAGGATCTCCTGGGCGCCCGTCTCCTTGACCACCGACTCCAGTTCGTGCGCGACCTGCTCCTCGGTGCCGTACACCTGGCCGGTCAGCCCGGACTCGTAGAAGTCCCGCTCCCTGGCCGTCATCGTCCGCCGCTCGACCTCCTCCGCCGGGGCGAGCGGCGGGAACGTGCCGTGGGTGCGGGAGTACGCCATGGCCCAGGCCTCCGGGAGGAGGATCCGGCGGGCCTGCTCCGGGGTGTCGGCGACGGCGACCGTGCCGGAGACGACGACGTACGGCTCCTCGGCCCAGGCGGACGGGCGGAACCCGGCGCGGTAGCGGTCGATGCCGCGCCGCATCCGGTCGCGGTCGCGGAGGTCGCCGATCACCATCGGCAGGCCCGCCCGCGCGGCGATGTCGGCGCCCTCGCCCATCGCGAGCACGAACGGGGGTACGGCCAGGCCCTCCGCCGGGCGGGCGCGCACCCCCGTCGGGGAGGTGCCCCGGAACCAGCCGAGCAGCTCCTCCAGCTGGCCCGCGAAGTCCTCGGCGTCGTCCTTGTCCCGGCCCAGCGCCTTGCGTACGCCGTCCGTGAAGCCGACGGAACGGCCGAGGCCCATGTCGATCCGGCCCGGGAACAGGGACTCAAGGACGCCGAACTGCTCCGCGACGACCAGGGGGCGGTGGTTGGGGAGCATGACGCCGCCGGTGCCTACCCGGATCGTGTGCGTGGCCGCGGCGATGGCCGCCGCCAGGACGGTGGGGGCGGAGCCGGCTACGCCGGGTACGCCGTGGTGTTCCGCGACCCAGAAGCGGTGGTAGCCGAGGCGCTCCGTGTGCTGGGCCAGCCGCACGGTGTTCTGGAGGGCCTCGGGGGTGGGGTGGCCCTCGCGGGTGCGGGAGCGGTCGAGGACGGAGAGGCGGATGGAGGAGAGGGCCGGGGTCATATGGGGTTCAACGCTCTGGGGGTGGGGGGATTCCCTGACGTCGCGGGCTGCGGGTGCGTGGGGCTTCTCGCGCAGTTCCCCGCGCCCCTAAAGATTCAGACCCCTGCGGGCCTGAAAGACCGCGACCCCGCCGGCCTGAAAGGCGACGGGGCTGCGGGCCTGAAAAGCACGGGGCGTAGCCCCTGCTTTTCAGGGGCGCGGGGAACTGCGCGAGAAGTCCCACCGGGCCCGCGGATGACCGCGCGCCCCCCACCAACGCCGAGCGGCGCCCGGAATTGTCCGGACGCCGCTCGGTGTTGGGGTCGCTTACTTACGGCCGACAGCGATTCCCTTCGTCTTCGCGGCCGTCTTGTTCTCGTAGACCACCACCCCCGTGGACTTCTTCCAGATCTTGATCTTGAAGGTGTCCGGGCCGTCCGTGGCGGTGATGCGGAAGGCGTAGCCGGTCTTGCCGTTGACCGTGCCGGAGCCCTGGTAGACGGCCTTGGAGCCGGTGATCACTAGCCAGTCGGAGCCGGTGGAGCGGAACTTCAGCTTGGCCTTGGCGAAGTCGAGCGCGGCCTTGCCGGACGGCTTGGTGGCGCCCTTGCCGTACTTGGCGGTGAAGGAGAAGCCCGTCGTACCGGTGAGCTTCGGGCCTGCCGGGAAGGACCCGGCGGGTGAGGTGAAGCTGCTGCTGCCGGTCGCGGCACCGGCGGCCGGGTTGTAGACGATCAGTTCGGGGAGCGTGCTGCTCGCCGAGGCGCCGTCGTCGTCGGTGACGGTGATCACCGGGCGGAAGATGCCGGCCTTGCGGTAGGTGTGCTCGGCCTTGCAGGTGCCGGTGGTGACCTTGCCGGTGGTGGGCTTGGTGCCGTCCTTCCAGTCGACCTTGCAGGTGTGCTTGTCACGGGTGCCCGGGTCGGTGAACTTCGCCGTGACCGAGGTGCCCTTGCCCGCCGCCACCGGGGACTTCGGGCCGGTCACCGAGCTGATCTTCGGGGCCGCGTTGGTGACGGTGACGGTGGCCGTGTCGCTGCTGCGGCCGCCGGTCAGGGTGACCGTGTAGGTGCCGTTGTCGGCGCAGGTGACCGTGGTCTTCGCGGACTTGGCGTCGGCGAAGACGCAGGGTGCGTCCTTCTCGGCCGTCCACTTGGGCGTACCCGCGCCGGAGACCGTGCCGTTCAGCTGGATCCTGTCGCCTTCCTTGCCGGAGGCGTCCGCGCCGGCCCGGGCGATGGTGACCGGGTCGATGCCCTCCAGGGTCGGGACGACCTTCTTCAGCAGGCCGGCGGAGTCGAACTCCAGCTTGTCGATGGTGGTTTCGCGGTGGGTGCCGTCACCGCCGGGGATGGCGAAGCGGTGGTAGACGATGTACCAGTCGTCGGTGTTCGGGACGTGGACCACGGAGTGGTGGCCGGGGCCCTTGATACCGAGCGAGAGGTCCTTCTCCAGGATCACGCCCTGCTTTGTCCAGGGACCGGTGGGCGAGGAGCCGGTGGCGTAGGCGACCCGGTAGTTCTCGTCACGTGTGTCGTTCTCCGACCACATGAAGTAGTAGGTGCCCTTGCGCTTGATGACGAAGGTGCCCTCGTTGTAGCCGCTCGGCGTGATGTTGGTGATCTTCGAGGAGTCGAAGGAGACCATGTCGTCGTTGAGCGGGACCACGTAGGCGCGGCCGTTGCCCCAGTAGAGGTACGAGGTGCCGTCGTCGTCGGTGAAGACCGCCGGGTCGATCATCTGGCCCGTGTGGTCACCGGCCTTGAGGAGCGGTTTGCCGAGCGCGTCCTTGAACGGGCCGGTGGGCGAGTCGGAGACCGCGACACCGATGTTCGCGTCGGCGCAGAAGTAGAAGTAGTACTTGCCGTTCCGCTCCTCCATCGCCGGGGCCCAGGCCCTGCTGTCCGCCCAGGAGACGTCCGGACCCAGGTCCAGGATGACGCCGTGGTCGGTCCAGTTGACCAGGTCCTTGGAGGAGTACGCCTTGAACTGCGTACCGCTCCAGCCCTCGAAGCCGTCGGTGGTTGGGTAGATGTAGAAGGTGTCACCGAAGCGGACGATGTTCGGGTCCGCGTTGAGGCCGGGCAGGACCGGGCTCTTCAGCTCCCGGGCCGACACCGTCCAGGTGCGCTTCTTGCCGTCCGAACCGGTGACCTCGTACGTCACCGGCTTGCTGAAGTTCTGCACGCTGCCGGAGGCGGGGCTGATCGTCGCGCCGTGGGCGAGGGTGAACTCCGGTGCCAGCTCGGTGAGATCGGTGCCCGGCTGCATCGGCAGGGTGACGCGGCTGCCGGCGTCGTCGATGATCGCGTCGGTCTTCAGCTGCGGGTGGGTGACCTTGGCGATGCCCGTGGTGTTGCCGCTGATCTCCAGGACCTCGGCTGCGGTCAGGGCCCGGTTGTAGATCCGGAAGTCGTCGACCTCACCGCCGAAGTACGGGTCGGGGGAGTACATGGACCGGCCGATGTAGCCGCTGTAGTCCTTGTCCGCGTCGTACAGGTCGGACGGCTTGACGCTGACGTCGGTGGCGCGGGACACCTCGATGCCGTCCGCGTAGAGGACCGCCGTCTTGGAGCCGCCGTCGACGGTGACGGTGACGTGCTGCCACTTGTCGACGGGGAGCCGCGCGCCCGACAGCTTCTTCTCCGCGCCCCAACTCGCCGCCGTGATGGCCGAGTAGAGCGACGAGGAACCGTTCGAGGGGCTGGCGAAAAGGTACTTGTCGCTGTCCGGGCCGAGGCCGAACAGCCACTGCCAGTTGTCGCCGCCCTTCCACTTCGCGTACGTGGAGACGGTGACGCTGTCGGCGTTCTTCAGCACGCCGTTCGGGATCTTGACGTACGGCGAGCTGGAGCCGCTGTTGCCGCCGGACATCTTGAAGGAGCCACCGTCGACGCCGGTGCCGAAGTCGGGCGTACGGACATAGGTGCCGTGGTAGCCGTGGCCGCTGGAGTCACGGGTGATGTTGCCGCCGGTCTCGTCGAAGCCGTACCGCAGGAGCAGGTCGGCCGGGACGTCCGGGCCCTCGGCGGAGACCGTGACCTCGGCCGTGGCCTCGATCGCCGCGTCGCCCGCCACGTCGCCCTTCACCGTGAAGGTGCCGGCCTGCGCGTACTGCGACTCGGCCACATCCTCCCAGGTGACGGCGACGGGCCGCTTGGCGCCGTCCGCGAACTCCGCGATGACGGTGGCCGGGAGGACCGGGGCGTCACCGATACGCGTCTCGACCTCGACGTCCTCGACGCTCGTGACGATCCCGTCCGGCTGGTAGGTCTTCAGCAGGCGGTCGTACTCGGCCTGGGTGACCGGGAGCACCGTGCCGTGCCGGGGCTTGGACGGCAGGTCGTAGTCGCTGGACGGGGTCCAGACACCGGAGGCCAGGTCCGTCGTCTCGAAGGGGATGTACCCGCGACCGCCGAACTCGTCCAGGAACGCGTACCACTTCTCCTCGGTGTTCGACTTGAACACCAACGGGCCCTCGGCGGCGCTCATCTCGCCCTTGCCGATGCCCTCGGCGACGGCTGTCCAGGAGAGGTTGCGCAGCGTGTCGCTCTTCTCCTCGAAGATGAACTTGCTGTTGGGCGTGGAGGAGCTGTTGTTCCGCTCGTCCTTGGAGAGACGGAAGTACTCGCCGTCGTGCCGGATGACCGTGGAGTCGATGACCGAGTAGCCGCGGTCGATCCAGACCTTGGGCTCGCTGAAGGTGTAGAAGTCACGGGTGGTCGCGTACATCATGCGGTTGTACGTGTCGCCGGAGTGGGCCTCGTTGTCGTACAGCTTCGACGCCCAGAACACGACGTACTCGCCGCGCTCCTCGTCGTAGTAGGCCTCCGGGGCCCAGGTGTTGCCGGCAGAGTCGGGCGAGACCTTCACCAGGCGCTGGTTCGTCCAGTTCACCAGGTCGGTCGACTCCCAGACCATGATGGACTTGCTGCCGGTGCGCTGGGAGGCGTCCCAGTCGCCGTTGCCGTAGATCCTCAGGTCGGTGGCGATCTGGTAGAACTTGTCGCCCTCGGGGGAGCGGATGATGAACGGGTCGCGCAGGCCCTTCTCACCGAGCGTGGAGGTCAGGACGGGCTTGCCGTCGTTCAACTCCCGCCACTTCAGCGGGTCGTTGCCCTTGCTGAGGGCCGCGTAGAGCTGCTCGCCGTCCGAGGTGCCCTCGCCGGTGAAGTAGCTGAACATATAGCCCTTGAGGGCTTCCTTCTTGGGCAGCTCCGGCACCTTCGCGGTGAAGGCGCGGGTCTTCTTCGCTTCGCCCTTGGTGACGGTCGCGGTCAGTTCGACCGTCGTGGCGCCTTCACCGTGCGCGGGACGGTTCACCACGCCCTCGGCGGAGACGACGTCCGTGTTCGCGGAGGACCAGGAGACCTCCGTGCCGAAGGTGCCCTTGGCAGGGAGCGTCAGATTGCCCCGGGCGTCGTCGAGGTTGTGCACGGTCAGCGCCTCGGCGGCCTGCTCGACGGCGGTCGTGTCGTCGAAGGTGGGCAGGACCGTGACCTCGAAGGTCTTGGTGGCGCTCACGGAACCCTTCTTCAGGGTCGCCGTCAGCGTGGCGTGGCCGTCCGGCTGACCGGCGGCGGGGCGGGTCACCGCGCCGGAGTCGGAGACGACGTCGGTGTTGTCGCTCTCCCAGCTGATGAGTGAGCCGCCGGCCGTGCCGGTCTTCGGCAGGTCCAGATCGGCGGTCACCGCGCTGGTGTCGCCCAGGCTGAGGGCGGCCTTGTCGGCGGCGAGGCCCTCTTCGGCGATGGGGAGCGAGAGCTGCTCGACCTCGGAGCCGGCGAGCGCGCGGTTGTAGACCCGGAAGTCACGGATCTTGCCCTTGAAGAGCTTGTCGCTGGTGTAGACCGACTTGCCTATGTAGTTGGCGGTGGTGGTGCCCGAGCCGATCGACCCCGGGGTGATGCTGACCGAGGTGTTGCGGCCGACCTCCACGCCGTCCTCGTACAGCACGGCCGTGTTGCCGGTCTGGGTGTAGGTGAGCTGCTTCCACACCGAGCGGGTCAGGTTGTGCGAGTCGGAGGGCCGGGTGTTCTGCTCGGTCGACCAGTTGCCGGAGGCGATGGCGGTGCGCAGCGAGTTGCCGGTGGCGAAGAGGTAGCCGTTGCCCGCGCCGCTGGTGGTGTTGCCGAAGCCGTAGATGAAGTACGGGCCTACCTGCGACTCGTCCATCAGCACGTCCATGGAGACGCTGATCGAGTCCATGCCCTTCATGACGTCGTTCGGCACCTTGATGTAGGTGTCCGAGCCGTTGAAGGCGAGGCCCTGGCCGTCGCCCGTCCAGCCGGCGGTGCCGTTCACCGTGCCGTCCCGGCCGTTGCCGGAGGCGTCGGTGGCGGTGGTGCCGGAGGCGGCGTCGAGCTTGTACCAGAGGGCCAGGCCGTCGGTGAGATCGGCGTCGTCCGCCGCGGCCGGAGCGGCGGGCCCTGCCAGGCCCAGGAGCAGTGACGCGGCGGTCAGTCCGGCGAGCGGACCCGCCCAGCGTCTCGCGCGGCCGCGCAGACGTGCGATGTACGTCATGTCGAGTATCCCTGCTGAGAGCACGGCTGATGAAGGTGTGGCGAAGGCAAGGGGGAAGGAGAAGGCGGCAACGGGAAGCGGCTCGAAAGGGCGGGAAACCCTCGCCCTGGGCGCCCCGCTGTTTCGGCCTTGTGACGTCGTGTTGCGAGAGTGTCAATCGGGGTGTGGTGAGGCGTCAAGAGGTTTCGAACAATGTCCGACGGGTCGAACGGACGGAAACGCACGAAACCCCCGTTCCCTGAGGAGAACGGGGGTTCGGTGCCGCGCCTACCGCACCGGGCGTATCAATTCCCAGGTGTCGACCGCGAAGTCCAGCTTCATACCGTGCCGTTCGTAGAGCGCGAGGGCGCCGGTGCTGTTGTCGGTGTCGACGCCGAGGCCGATGCGGTCGCGGCCCAGCGCCCCGTAGTGACCGAAGGTGTGGCCGAGCAGCAGACTGCCGAGACCACGGCCCCGGGCCTCGCGCAGGACGCCGATGCTGGAGATCCAGGCCATGGCGGAACGGTCGTTGCGGGACCGCAGGGCCGCCACGTCACCGAGACCGTCGACGTGCGCGATCCAGACCAGCGACCAGTCGACGTTCTCGGCGTCGATGTCGTCCAGCCACTGCTCGTACGTACGCGGCTGGAAGTCGAAGTGCTCGGCGAAGGCCGTCTGCAGCAGGGCGTGGGCCTTCCTGCGGTCCGGCTCCGTGTCACAGGTGCGCAGGGTGACGCCGGGCGGGAGCGTCGGCAGCGGCTCGGCGGGGGAGAGCGGGCGGGCCATGACGTTGTAGCGGCGGACCGTGCGCCAGCCGCGTCCGCGCAGCGCGTCCAGGTCCATCGTCGGCGCGATGTTGAGGTGCATGTGCACGACCGCGCGGTCCGCGCCGTTGGCCGCCGCGCGCTCCGCCGCCCGGGCCTCCATCAGGTCGAACAGATGCAGGGCGCCGAGGAGTTGGCCGGGCAGCGTGTAGTGGTCCATGTCGACGCGTTCGCCGCCGGACTCGTCCCACAGCAGCCCGTACGCCACCAGGCGGTCCCCCTCGAACAGCAGCCAGGAGTCACGCTCCAGGTCCGCCTCGGGGTGCTTCAGGTCGGCCTGCACCTCGACCAGTTCGGTCTCGGCGCGGCCTACCTCCAGCAGGTCGATCTCGTTGAGCAGCGCGCACACCGCCTCCGCGTCGTCGAGCGTCGCCGGGCGCACGGTCAGGCCGGGTGGGAGGGGGGTGGGGTGCGTCGTCATGGGGCCCACTTTCGGGGGGCCGGGGGTTGGACCGCAACGGGATTTCGGGGGGCCGGGGGGTGTGGTGGGCCGGGGACGAGAGGCGCCCTCCGCCGGGGCTGGCCGGGGCTTGGAGGTGCTTTCCGGCGCTTACAGGGCGCCGCCTGCGCCCACCCGTGCCGCCCCAGCGGCACGATTGCCCGCAGTTGTTGTGGAGGGGGCGGAGCCCTCCTCCAGGGGCGCGGGGAACTGCGCGATCAGCCACCTACCACGCGCAGTCGCCCAACAACCCGCACCCCCGACCCATGAGGCGCCCCCTTCCGCACCCCGAGCCATGAGGCGCCCTTCCGCACCCCCGAGCCCCACGCGCCCTTCACGCCCTTCACGCCGCCACAGGCAACCCCGGCGTCCGGAACACCCGTTGCCGCGCATCGACCGCGAAGACCTCGCAGCCAGGCCGGGCCGCGGCCCACTCAACCCCTTCGGCGCCCATCGCGAACGCGGCGGTCGCCGTCGCGTCGGCCTCCGTCAACGACGGGGCCACCACCGTGAGGCTCAGCAGACCCGTCGCCGGGCGGCCCGTGCGGCCGTCGAGGATGTGGTCGCCGCGCTCGTAGCGGGCGGAGGTGGCGACCGCCCCGTCCGTGAGGGACAGGACCACGCAGAGGCGGTCGGCCCGCTCGGGGTGGCGTACGCCCACCCGCCACGGACCACCGGTCGCCGCCACGTCGCCCCCCGCGTTGAGGCACAGCCGCTTCGCGCCCAGGTCCGTCAGCAGTTCCGCCGCCCGCTGCACGGCCCACCCCTTCACCATGGCGCAGGGGTCGAGCCCGCGCCCCGGCAGCCGTACGTCGAACGCGCCGCCCGTAGCAACCCGGTACTCCTCGCAGAGGTCCAGCACCTCGGCCAGGTCCGCGCTGACCTCGTGCGGGGCCAGCTCACCCCGGTCCAGCCGCGACACCTCGCTGTCGGCGCGGAACGGGCTGAACCGGGCGTCGACCTCGCGCAGCCAGTCGAACGCCGGCTCCGTGGCCTCGGCGGTGGTGACCCCGTCCTCGTCGTCCTCGATCAGCAGCGAGATCGGGAACCCCATGATGTGCTCGACGCGGCGCACCGGATCAGGCCTTCGCGTCGATCGCGGCCTGGAGGGACTCCCGGTAGCCGTCGCTGGTGATGGTGGCGCCGGAGACGGTGTCGATGTCGGCGCTCTGCGCCTCCAGCGTCTCCTTGATGAGCACCGGGACGGCCGCCTCGGTCTGCGGGTGGTTCGGCTGCTTCAGCATCTCCACGGCGGCGATCTTCTCGCCCTCGAAGGTCACCTGGACCTGGACGTCGCCCTTGGAGGTGGCGACCGTCGGGCCCGCGACGGTCCGGCTCGCGCTCTCGTCCGAGGCGCCGGCCCCCTCCGAAGCGGAAGCGGACGGTGAGGCGGACGAGGAGGACGCCGACTTCTCGTTCTCGTCGATCGCGGCCTGGAGGGACTCCCGGTAGCCGTCACTGGTGATGGTGGCGCCCGAGACGGTGTCGATGTCGGCGCTCTGCGCCTCCAGCGTCTCCTCGATCAGTACCGGCACCGCGGCTTCCGTCTGCGGATGGTCCGGCTGCTGGAGCATCTTGACGGCGGTGATCTTCCCGCCCTGGAAGGTCGCCTGGACCTGGACGGGACCCTTCTCGGTGTCGACCGTCGTGCCCGGGACGACGGTGGAGCCCGCCGCGGCGGTCGCCGAGTCCGACGGGGACTCGACGGTCGTCGTCGTGGACGTCGTGTCGGTCGAGGGGGCGTAGCGCCAGACGGGAACCAGCGCGGCGGCGCTCAGGACCAGGGCGGGTATGGCTCGTTTCACAGTGCTGTCCTCGTGTCCCGGTGTCCCTCAGCCGGCCAGGCTGAAGCGTTCGAAGTGGATCTGCGGCTTGGGCACGTCCAGCTCACGCAGGCTGCCCAGGACCGCGTTCATCATCGGCGGCGGCCCGCACAGGAACACGTCCCGGTCGGTGATGTCCGGCACCATGCGCTGCAGCTCGCGCGGCGCCAGCAGATCGGGGCTGACGGGGCCGGAGACCAGGTGCAGTTCGGCGCCCTTGTCGAAGGCGAGCTGCTGGAGCTCGTTGTAGAGGACCGCGTCCTGCTTCGCGGCCACCCGGTAGATCACCACGGCGTGTCCCTGGATCTCCTCCAGCAGGGCCCGGATCGGGGTGACACCGACGCCGCCCGCGATGAGCACGGACTCCGGCCGGGTGCGGTGCATCGCGGTGAAGGCGCCGTACGGGCCCTCGGCGAACACCCGCGTGCCGACCTTCACATGCCGCAGGGCGGCGGAGCCCTCGCCGGCCGCCTTCGCGGTCAGCCGCAGCTGCCTGCCGTCGGGCGCGGCCGACAGCGAGAACGGGTTGGCCTGCCACCAGCGGTCCCGGGTCAGGAAGCGCCACAGGAAGAACTGGCCGGCCCGCGCGGGCATCCGGTCCAGGTCGCGGCCGGTCATGTAGATGGACACGACGTTGTCGGCCTCGGGGACGACGGCGGTGACACGGAGCTGGTGGCGCCAGTTGCGCCACAGCGGCAGGACCAGCCGGCCCGTGAACACCGAGGCCAGGGCCACGCCCCACAGCACGTACCAGTACGCCGTCGCGGTCTCGGACGAGGCGAACGACGTGCCCGCGGCGACCTGGTGCGTGAAGGCCAGCACCACCGCGACATAGGTGTACAGGTGGATGAAGTGCCAGGTCTCGTAGGCCAGCCTGCGCCGGGCGTACCGGGCCGAGACCACGCCGATCACGATGATGATGCCGAGCGCGACGATCGCGCGCAGCACGCCCTCGACGGTCTCGGCGAGGTCGACCAGCTGGCTGAGCGGGTCCATGTCCGAGGACTGGGCGTAGCCGAAGCTGATGAACACCCCGTGCGCGACCAGCAGCCACAGCACCGAGAAGCCGGTCCAGCGGTGCCAGGAGGTCAGCCGGTCCATGCCGATGCGCCGGTCGAACCACGGCAGCCGGGCCACCAGCAGCAGCTGGAACGCCATCAGGAGCGCGCCGTAAAGACCGGTCAGGCGGCCCAGCACGATGAGGGCGTTCGAGGCGAAGCCGGCCTGGACGAAGAAGAAGGTCACCACGGCCACGTTCGCCGCCAGCACCGTGTACAGACCGGTGCGGGCGACCACTTTGGGGCGCGCTCCCGAGCGGCTGACCGCCGCGGGGGGTTGTTGGACAGTGGTCACGGGGAGAGCTCCTTGATCGGGTGGGGATACGAGCTTCTCCGGGGAGTGCTGTCGTTTTACTGTCGGACAACTTTCAAGTTTTTATCGATCGGCTGCCAGACTGTGAGCGGCTATGGCGTGCGCCGATCGGTAGCGCAGTATGAGCACGTGGAAAAAGTGCGACTTCTCGTGGTGGACGACGACCCGCCGATCGCGGACCTGGTGGCGACCGTCGCCCGCTACGAGGGCTGGGACGCCGTCACGGCGCACTCCGGTGAGGAGGCGCTGCGGCAGGCGGCCGCGTTCCATCCCGACATCGTGGTCCTGGACCTGATGCTGCCGGGCGTGGACGGCTTCGGCGTGCTCGACCGGCTGCGGCAGTCCGGCACGATGGTGCCCGTGGTGTTCCTGACCGCCCGCGACGGCGTCGCCGACCGGGTCGCGGGACTCACCCGGGGCGGCGACGACTACCTGGTCAAACCGTTCGCCGTGGAGGAGCTGATGGCCCGGCTGCGCACCGTGCTGCGCCGCAGCGCCGGGCCCGCCTTCCAGCGCTCCGTGCTCCAGGTCGCGGACCTGTCGATGGACGAGGACACCCGTGAGGTCCGCCGCGGCGACAAACTCCTCACCCTCACGCCCACCGAGTACGAGGTCCTGCGCTACCTGATGCGCAAGTCCCCGACCGTCCTCACCAAGGCCCAGATCCTCGACCACGTCTGGGAGTACGGCTTCGGCGGCCGCTCCAACGTCGTCGAGCTGGTCGTCAGCCGGCTGCGCCGCAAGCTGGAGGACACCGGCGAACCGCTCATCCACACCGTCCGGGGCTTCGGCTACGTGCTGCGACTGGCCACCGAGTGATCGCCCGACTCAGGCAGAGCTACCGCGACATGCGCCTCGGCACCCGGCTGGCCCTCGGCCTCGGCGCCCTGGCGCTCGTCGTGTTCGCCGTCGTCGGCAGCGCGCTGACCATGTACATGCGCGACTATCTGTCCGCCCAGCTCAACGAACAGCTGAAGATCGCGCAGATCGCCCAGTCCAAGAGCATCGCGGACTACGGCACGCTCAAGGGCAAGAAGTACTACCGCTGGTACTACGCCGTGTACGACACCTCGGGCGGCGCCCCGGTGCTGCGGAAGCCCGAGGACCCCGGTGACCTGCCCAAGGACATCGACGACTTCACCCTCGTGGCCAAGGCGCTGACGGTCGAGGGCAAGGAGGTCACCCGCACCGAGCACCTCAAGGGCCAGGGCCAGTACCGGCTGCGGGCCTGCGAGGTCGAGCCCGGAGTGGTCCTGGTCAGCGCCGCGCCCATGGACGACATCGAGGACACCGTCGGCCAGCTGATCACGGTCCAGGTCGTCACCTTCGTCCTCGCCCTGATGGCGCTCGTGGTGTTCGGCCGGGCCATGCTGCGGCGCGGTCTGAAACCGCTGAGCGACATGGCGCACACCGCCCGGGGCATCACCTCGCACGATCTGACGGACTCGGCGCGGCTGCCGGTGCGCCACGACAACCGCGACGGCGGCCCCGAGGTCGAGGAGCTGCGCACCGCCTTCAACACCATGCTGGAGCACATCGACGACGCGCTCGCCGTCCGCACCGAGGCCGAACAGCGCCTGCGCCGCTTCGTCGCCGACGCCTCCCACGAGCTGCGTACGCCCCTGATGTCGGTACGCGGCTACGCCGACCTCTTCCAGTACGCCGCCGCGCACAGCCCCGAGGAACGCGACAAGCACCTGGCCCGGCTGCGCGCCGAGGCCGCCCGTATGGGGTACCTGCTGGACGACCTGCTGATGCTCGCCCGCCTCGACGCCGCCGATGTGGAGACCCCGCTGCGGCTGGAGGAGGCCGACCTGGTCGAGCTGGCGCTCCAGGCGGCGGACGCGTTCCGCGCGGGCCACCCCGACCATCCGCTGACCGTGCGGACCGGCCCCGCCCCCGTACGGCTGCGCCTCGACCCCCTGCGCCTGCGCCAGGTCCTCGACAACCTCCTCACCAACGCCGCCGTGCACACACCGCGCGGCACGAAGGTCTGCCTGGAGGTGTCCGTCACCCCCGGCACGGATGCGTCCGGTACGACCGCGTCCGGCATGGCCGCCTCCGGCACGGCCGCGTCCGCCAAGGTCTCCTCCGGTACGGCCGAGGTGCGGATCACCGACTCCGGGCCCGGTATCCCGGCCGACGACCAGGAGCGCGTCTTCGACCGCTTCTACCGCGTCGACAAGGCCCGCAGCCGCGACCGGGGCGGCAGCGGCCTGGGCCTCGCCGTCGCCCGCTCCCTGGTCCGGGCCCACGGCGGCACCATCACGCTGGCCGGCGAACCGGGCACGACGACGTTCACGGTGCGCCTGCCGTTGGGCGAGGACGGGGCGTAGGGCCCTGCGCCCGGGGAGGAAGGCGGAGGGCCCCTCCCGTGCCGCGCGCGTTCCGGCCGGTGGCCTAATCTGATCGCCATGGGCAAGACGGTGCGGCAGGCCGCGCGAGCGACCCTTCAGCTGTTCATCGCCGCCGCGATGTGCTTCGGCATGTACCTCTTCATCACGGTGCTGCTGATCACCGCGATCGCCACCGTCGCCGTGGTGGGCGCCTGGATGCTGCCCGAGACCGTGATGCTGATCCGCCGGATCGCCGGCGCGAAACGCCACCAGGTGGCCGCCTGGACCGGCCGGACCGTCCCCGAGGCCTACCAGCCCATCGAGGGCACCGTGCGCGAGCGTCTGCGGATCGCCGTCCGTGACCCCGGCACCCACACCGACGCCCGCTGGATGCTCGCGTACTACCTCTACGGCGCCCTCTTCTTCCTCGCGGTACCCCTGTGGCCGCTGGGCCTGGTCGTCGACGGCGTGTGGTGCGGACTGTTCCGCCGCGCAGCCGTCGTCCTGCCGTGGATCAGCCGCCTCGCCGGCCTCGACGCCCGCTGGTCCGAGGCCCTGCTCAGGCCCTCGCCCAAGGCCCGTCTCGCCGAGCGGGTGGAGGAGCTGACGGCGACCCGGGCCGACGCCATCGCCGCCCACGGCGCCGAACTCCGCCGTATCGAACGCGACCTGCACGACGGCGCCCAGGCCCGCCTCGTCTCGCTCTCCATGCGGATCGGGCTGGCCCAGCGCGCGTACGACCGCGACCCGGACGCCGCCCGCAGGCTGCTGGTCGACGCCCAGGACCAGGCGGAGGCCGCCCTGACCGAGCTCCGGCACGTCGTGCGCGGCATCCACCCGCCGATCCTCACCGACCGGGGCCTGGCCGGCGCCGTACGGGCCCTGGCGGCGAGCAGCGGGCTCGAAGTGGCCGTGGACGTCAGCGGGTTGGAGGTCACCGACGAGCCGCGTCCACCCGCCGCGGTGGAGGCCGCCGCATACTTCGCGGTCGCCGAGGCCCTGACCAACGCCGCCAAGCACAGCGGCTGCGACCACGCCGAGGTCGGTCTCGCCCGCACGGCCCGGGGCGTGCGGGTCCTGGTGCGCGACGACGGCCGGGGCGGCGCCGAGGCGTCCGGGGCGGCCACCAAGAGCGGCCTCGACGCGGCCTTCGCGAGGGGCGGATCCGGAATCCTCGGGATGCGGCGGCGGGTCGCCGCGCTCGACGGGACCATGGCGGTGACCAGTCCCGTCGGGGGGCCCACCGTGATCGACGTGCTGCTGCCCTGCGTATGGTGAGCGAAACGGAATCATCGGCCGATCCGGGGGCATCGCGAGCGCGGCGGCCGAGGACAGAGGTGGGACTGCCGTGCGCGTGGTGATCGCCGAGGACAACGCCCTGCTGCGCGAGGGCCTGGTCCTGCTGCTGACATCGGCCGGCCACGAGGTGGCGGCCGTCGCGGGCAGCGGCCCCGAGGTCCTCCCCGCCCTCCTGGAACACCGCCCGGACGTCGCCGTCCTGGACGTGAGGATGCCGCCCGGCTTCCGCGACGAGGGGCTGCGCGCCGCCCTGGAGGCCCGGCAGAGGATCCCCGGCCTGCCGGTGCTGGTCCTCTCGCAGTACGTGGAGGAGTCGTACGCCGCCGAACTGCTCGGCGGGGGCGCGAGCGGGGTCGGCTATCTGCTCAAGGACCGGGTCGGCCGGGTCGACGAGTTCCTGGACGCGCTGGACCGGGTCGCCGCCGGCGGCACCGCGCTCGACCCGGAGGTGGTGACCGAGCTGCTGACCCGCCGCAAGGACTCACCGCTCGACTCGCTCACCCCGCGCGAACGCGAGGTGCTGAAGCTGATGGCCGAGGGACACGACAACGCCACCATCGCCAGGACCCTCGTCGTCACCGAACGCGCGGTGAGCAAGCACATCGGCAACGTCTTCCTGAAGCTCGGCCTGCCGACCAGCGACAGCGGACACCGCAGGGTGCTGGCCGTGCTGGCGTACCTGAACAACACATAGCGGGCGGCGAGAGCGGCCGGCCCGCACGGCGAGGGGCCCGCACGGCGAGGGGCCCGCCGCCGGCGACAACCGGTGACGGGCCCCTCGCGTCCGAGGACCGTGTCGCCCTACTCGCCCTACTCGTCGTACTCGTCGTACTCGTCCTACTCGTCGAACGTCACGACGACCTTCTCCGCCGCCCCCGGCGTCAGCGCCAGCTCGAACGCGTGGGCGACATCGGTGGACGGCACCCGGTGGCTGATGAGCTTGGCGAAGCGCTCGTGGTGCTCGACGATCTCGGGCGTGACCTCGAAGATCTCGGTGGGGTAGCCCTGGGAGGCGACGAGGGTCAGCTCGCTGCGGAGCATGCCGCCGAGGTCGATCTCCGAACCCTTCTTCTGCACGGCGACCATGACGAGCTTCGCGCCCCACTTGGCCGAGCCCACCACGGTGTTGAACACGGCGGGGACACCGGCCGCGTCGATGAAGATGTCGGTGCCGGGCCGGGGCTGGCCGAGCGCGTTGGCGGACTGGCCGTGCAGGTCGGTCAGACGGGCGGCGACATCCTCCTCGGCGGAGTCGATGACGGCGTCCGCGCCCACGGCCAGTGCCTTCTCCAGCCGGGAGGGGATGACGTCGGCGACGACCACGTGCTTCACACCGCGCAGCTTCAGCCAGATCGCCGCGCCGAGGCCGATGGGCCCGGCACCGAAGACGACGACCTTGTCGTCCGGGCCCGCCTCGGAGCGGTTGACGCAGTGCCGGGACACGGCCATGGGCTCGTTGAGGGAGGCGATGTCGAAGGGCACGGTGTCGGGGAAGACCGCCACACCCTTGCCGACCTCGGCGTTCTCGATCAGCAGATACTCGCTCATCCCGCCGTACTTGCCGCCGCAGCCGATGATGCCGGTCGGCGCGTCCTGCGGGTTGACGACCACCCGGTCGCCCACCGCGAGACCGGTGACCTCGGCGCCGGCCTCGACGATCTCACCGGCCGGCTCGTGGCCGAGCGGCACCGGCACCATCTCACCGCCCTGGTGACCGCGGGAGGGCATGCCTCCCATGTGGAGGAAGGTCACGTCGGTGCCGCAGATGCCGCAGGCGCGGATGCGTACGAGCACGTCCTTGGGCCCGGGCACCGGGCGCTCGACGTCCACGACCTCGACCTTGCCGACACCGGCGGTCTGGACGGACTTCATCGTGGCCATGGGGAGACTCACTTTCTGGAGGAACTACGGGGCGGCTCGGGGACGGCCGCCGCGTGAGTGTGGGCGTACAGAGGGAGGTGTCGCCGGTCGGGCCGGGCCCCGGACGGATTCCGGTGAACCCCGACCCGACCGGGTCGGCCCCGGGCGGGGCCCCGGGCCGGGGCTGTCAGACGGCGGCCCAGGCGTCGTCGACGGGCAGGACCACGCCGTTGACGAAGGCGGCCGCGTCGGAGGCGAGGAAGAGGATCGCGTCGGCCTGCTCCTCGGCCGTGCCGAGCCGGCCGATGTTGGCGCCGATCAGCCCGCCGACGACCGCCGGGCCGTGGGCCTGCTGGTCGGCGTCGACCTGGATGTTGGTCATCGTGGGGCCGGGGGCTATCGCGTTGGCCCGGATGCCCTGCTTGCGGTACATCACCGACAGGTTCTTCACCAGGCCGACGACACCGTGCTTCGACGCGGTGTAGGCGGCACCGGCCGCGCTGCCGCGCAGTCCGGCCTCGGAGGCGGTGAAGACGATCACGCCGCGCTCCGCCGCCAGCATGTGCGGCAGGGCGGCCCGGGTGAGCAGGAACGGCGCGGTCAGGTTGATCCGGATGACCCGCTCCCACTCGGCGTCGTCGACGTCCGCGAGGGCCGACATCCGGTCCATGATCCCGGCGTTGTTCACCAGGACGTCCAGCCCGCCGAAGGCCTCCACGGCACGCGCGACGACCTCGTCGACGACCGTCTGCTCGCTGAGGTCGCCCACGACCGTGAGAGCGGTGCCGCCGGCCGTCCCGATCGCCTTGAGCGTCTCCTCGGCGGCCTCCTTGTTGAGGTCCGCGATCAGGACCTTGGCGCCCGCCGCGGCGAACTTCAGGGCCGCGGCCCGACCGATGCCGGAACCGGCGCCCGTGACGACGACACCGCGGCCTTCGAGACCGATACTGCTCATGAACTGTCCTTCTTTCGTCGGGTGGGCCGGTCGCCGGACGGGGGAGTTCCCGCCCGGTCGGGCCCACGATCAGTGGTCCGGTGGGTCATGGGAGCGCCCCGAGGGCGTGCAGGACCGCGTCGGCCATGCCGCGCTCACCGCGCTCGTTGGGGTGTACGGCGGCCGCGGGGGAGCGCGGCAGAAGTGGCTCGATCCAGCGCGTGTCCTCGGCGGAACACGCGTCGTGTCCCTCGGACGGCTCGTACGTGTCGACGTATCGCGCCCCGGCGGCCTCGGCGCGCTCGCGCAGCATGCCGTTCAGCTCGCGCTCCTTGTTCCGGACGAAGGAGACGTCACCGGGGGCGAGCTCCAGCTCGCGGCCGCAGTCCCCGTCGTCCGAGGGCAGGATCGCCGGGTAGCCGACCACATAGACCCGCGCCTTCGGTGCCCGCCGGGCGACCTCGTCCAGCGCGCGGGCGAGCCGCCCGTCGGCCGCCTCGATCCTCTGCCGCACCTGGTCGACGTCCCCGGACACGTACCGCTTCTCGCAGGGGGCGTCGTCGCCGCCGTCCCGGCCGCCGGTGACCTGGTACACCACGCCGCTCGTGACGCACCGCCGGATCGCCGAGGCGAAGCCGATGTCGTTGCCGCCGATGCCGACCGTGACCAGCCGGGTCGCGCGGGACAGGGCGTCGAACTGGGCGGGGTTGGTGCCGTCGTCGGTCGACTGGGGTGCGGACAGGTCGGCGATGGTGGCTCCGGTGCAGCTGACGTCGCGGAAGTCGGATGCCTCGATCTTCAGCTCGGCGGCGACGAGGGCCGGATAGTTCCGGCCGGACCGCTCACAGCCGGCGGGGGTGCCGCCCTGTTCGGGGATCCTCGGCCCGGCCGTGTAGGAGTCGCCGAGGGCGACGTACGGGCCCGTCGGGGGCGAGGTGGCGTCGTTGCCCTCGTCTCCGTCCCGTCCGACGCTTATCGCGGTGACCAGCACGCCGCAGGCGAGCGCCCCAGCCAGGCCGGCTCGTAGAGAGGTCCTCATCGCTGTGTCCTGTCTTCCGTCTCTGCGGGTGGTGCGGTGTTCGCTCGGCCGGGCGAGGGGCGGCTGGGGCGGCCGGGCGGGTTCGGGTCGTACGCGGTCGGGCGCGTCGTGCGTGCGGCGCCGGGGACGTGAGGGTGTCCCCGGGCCCGGCGCCGTTCGGGGGGAGGTGATCGGCGCCGGGTCCGGGGACGGCGCCGTGCCCCGTCCCCACGGGTGCGGCGCGTCGGGGCCGTTCCGCTCAAACGGCCCCGGTTCTGGGTCGCCCAGGGCGGGGGGCCCTGGGCTCGGAGGGGTCTGGCTTCGTCCGTCGCGGTCCCGTTCGGAACCACTTCGTCGCCTTGCTTGAGTTAGGCAAGCACATGTGACTTACTTGAGTCAAGCAATCGAGCCGAATGGGATTGCTTGAGTTAGGCAACGAGAAGGGTAGGGTGATGTCCATGTCCCCATCGCCGCCGGCGGCCGATTCCGCCTCCCCGGAAGTGATCGAGATCGAACGGGCGCTGACACAGATCACCTATCTGAGCACCCGGGCCCGGCAGCACGAGCGGCTGATGGCCCTCGCCGGGGTACCGCTGGACCGGGCCGCCGTGGCGCTGCTGCGTCAGGTGGCCGACTCCGAGCCGCTGCGCCCGGGGGAGCTGGCGGGCCGGCTGGACGTCGAGGCCTCCCATGTCACCCGCCAGGTGCAGCAGTTGGAGAAGTCCGGCCATGTCACCCGCGTCGCCGACCCCGGCGACCGCCGCGCCCTGCGCATCCGTCTCACGCCCACCGGCCAGGAGGCCATCGACCGCATCCGTGAGGCCGGCGCGGTCGGTATGCGCATGGCCCTCGCCGACTGGTCCCCCGACCAGATCCGCCAACTCGCCGCACTCTTCCACCGCATGGTCGAGGTCTTCCTCACCTACGCGGTCGACGAGGGCCAGGGCCCTGACGCGGGACCCCCTGCCCCGGCCGACTGAGGAGGGGGGGCGGTGAGCCCCGTAAGGGGCGCGGGGAACTGCGCGAGCAACCACGAAGCACGGAACGCCGCCCACGAAGCAGAACCCCCGCGGCGAAGAGGCATCCACAGCCCCCGAAGCCGCCGCTCCTCCCCCCGAAGCCGCCGCTCCTCCCCCCGAAGCCGCCGCTCCTCCCCCCCCCGAAAGCCCCCCCCCGAAAGCCCCCGCCCCGCACGACAACCGGCCCAACAGCCACCGCACACCCCCGACGAAAGAGCCCGACACGAATGGCGTTAACCATGTACGGCAGTGCCAGTGAGAAACCGTCACTTCCCCGGGGCGCGGGCCAGCACGTCCTGATCGTGGTCCACGATCCGGACGTCGCCGAACTGCTGTCCACGACACTGGAGTTGGCGGGCTACCGGATCCAGACGGCGGAGTCGGGCGCGGAGGCGGTGGCGCGGCTCACCGAGCAGCGCTTCGACCTGGTGGTGCTCGATCTGGCCCTGCCGGACCTGGAGGGCCTCGGGCGGGAGCGCCGCACGGTCGCCCACCGCCCGCCCGTGCTGTTCCTGACGCAGTACGACTCCCTGGGCAGGCTTCTGCCCGAACTCGGCCTGGGGGAGCAGGACTACGTCACCAAACCCTTCCGTATCGCCGAGGTCCTGGCCCGCGCCCAGGTCCTGCTCCGTGGCCGAAAACCCGTCCGGCGGGACAACGAACTGTCGTACTGCGACCTGGTCCTGGACGACCCCGCCTGTCAGGCCCTGCGCGCGGGCCGGGCGTTGAACCTCACGCCGGCGGAGTACCGGCTGCTGCGCTATCTCCTCGTCAACGCGCACAAGGTCCTGTCGAAGGAGCAGATCGGCCGCTATGTGTGGGGCGACTTCCACGGCGACAACGCCATCGAGCAGCTCGTCTCCCGCCTCCGCCGCAAGGTGGACCGCGACGGCCCGCCGCTGATCCACACCCGCCGGGGCTTCGGCTACTGGCTCGGCGGTTCGGCCGGCCAGGAACACTGAATGAAGTTTCCGAGGGCACTTCGAGAAGCAAATGTGTCCGAAACGCGTCTGTCCACCTGACCGCCGCGAGGTCGCCGGAAGGGCGGCGCCAGACCGTTCTGGCGCCGCCCTTCCTCGTTCCCGCGACCCCGACTCCGGACATTGGTGTGGACGTCAACTGGGGCTCGGTGGAAGCCTGTTGTGGCCGGATATCCGTCCCGCGCGTCCCATCGTCACCACTCGACATGTGATCCGGGTCACGTCAGCTTCCTGTCAGGTAACTGGCCGGGAGCCGTCAGACCGCTCTGTTTGCATGTGTTCATCGAGGCCTCGAAACATCCCCCGGCGCTCCACCCCCACCGGAGCCCCCACCACCGAGGAGAGACCATGGCCGACACGCTGACCGACGCCGCGTCCGACACCAGCGGACAGTGCCCCGAGTACCCGATGCCCAGGGCCACGGGCTGCCCGCTCGCGCCGCCGCCCGCCGCGACGGAGCTGCGCGGCCGTGAGCAGCCGATCACCAAGGTGCGGATCTGGAACGGCAGCACCCCGTGGCTGATCACCCGGCACGCCGACCAGCGCACCCTGCTCACCGACCCGCGGATCAGCAACGACGACCACGAGCCGGCCTTCCCCCACGTCAACGCCCACCGCGCGGCCATCGCCCCGCACACCCCGAAGCTCATCACCAACACCGACGCGCCGGAGCACACCCGGCTGCGCCGCTCGGTCAACGCACCGTTCCTGGTGAAGCGGATCGAGGCGATGCGTCCGACCGTGCAGAAGATCGTCGACGACCTGATCGACGCCATGCTGGCCGGCCCCGACCCGGCCGACCTGCTCACCGCGCTGGCCCTGCCCGTGCCGTCGCTGGTCATCGCCGAGCTGCTCGGAGTGCCGTATGAGGACCACGAGTTCTTCCAGGAGAACAGCAACCGGGTCCTCGACAGCTCCCTCACGCCGGAGGAGGCGGGCCTGGCCGGCCGTGCTCTGAACCAGTACCTGGACAGCCTGTTCCGGGAGAAGCTCGTGGAGCCGGCCGACGATGTGCTCTCGGAGATGGCCGGCCGGGTCAAGGCGGGCGAGATGGAGCACGAAGAGGCCGTCAACATGGGCGTCGCCATGCTGATCGCCGGGCACGAGACCACCGCCACGATGATCAGCCTCGGCACCCTCGCCCTGTTCGAACACCCCGACCAGCTCGCCGTGTTGCGCGAGACCGACGACCTGAAGGTCATCAACGGCGCCGTCGACGAACTGCTGCGCTACCTCTCCATCGTCCAGACGGGCCTGCGCCGCGTCGCCAAGGACGACATCGAGATCGGCGGCCAGGTCATCCGCAAGGGCGACGGCATCCTCTTCGACCTCCAGACCGCCAACTGGGACCCGAACGCCTTCCCCGAGGCCGAGCGACTGGACCTCAGCCGCCCCGCCCGCCAGCACAACGCGTTCGGCTACGGCCCCCACCAGTGCCTGGGCCAGAACCTGGCCCGGCTGGAGCTCCAGGTCGTCTACGGGACGCTCTACAAGCGCATCCCCACCCTGAGCCCGGCCGCCCCGGTCGAGCAGCTGGCGTTCAACCACACCGGGACCGCGTACGGCGTGAAGTGCCTGCCCGTGACCTGGTGACGCCCCCCACGCGTTCCAGGACGTGACCTGGTCACACCCCCCCGTGTTCCAGGGCGTGACCCGGTGACACCCCCCCCACAAGTACCGAACCCCCCCACAAGTACCGAGAATTGAGGAGCGACCCATGCGTGTGGACCTCGACGAACCGAAGTGCGTGGCCTCCGGCCAGTGTGTGATGGCCTCCCCCGAGGTGTTCGACCAGCGCGACGACGACGGCGTGGCGATCCTGCTGGTGGAGCACCCCGACGACGACCTCATGGACGGCGTGCGGGAGGCCATCGCGATCTGCCCCGCCGCCGCGATCCGACTGGTGGACCAGTGAGGCGGATCCTGGTCGTGGGTGCCTCGGCCGCCGGACTGGCGGCGGCCGAGACGCTGCGCCGCGAGGGCTACGACGGCACCCTCACCCTCGTCGGCGACGAACCCCATGCCCCGTACGACCGGCCCCCGCTGTCCAAGCAGCTCCTCTCGGCGGAGTGGGACACCGACCGGCTGACCCTGCGTACCCCGGCCCATCTCGACGGGCTCGACGTGGACCTGCGCCTCGGGGCCGCCGCGACCGGCCTGGACCTGGGGGAACGCGAGGTACGGCTCGCCGACGGCTCCTCGCTGCCGTACGACGGACTGGTCATCGCCACCGGCGTACGCCCGCGCAGGCTGCCCGGTGAGGGCGCGCACGTGCTGCGCACCCTGGACGACGCGCTGACCCTGCGGGAGCGGCTGACGCCGGGGACGCGGCTGGTCGTGGTCGGCGCCGGGTTCCTCGGCGCGGAGGCCGCGGCCGTCGCCTGGCGGCTCGGCGCGAAGGTCACCCTCCTGGAACCGGCACCGGTGCCGCTGGCGCACGCGGTCGGCGGGGAGGTCGGCGCGGTGCTGTCCCGGGCCCACCTCGACCACGGGGTCGATCTGCGCACCGGCGTCACCGTCACCGAGGTCACCGAGGACGGCGTACGCCTCGCCGACGGCGAGGTGATCGAGGCCGAGGAGGTGCTGGTCGCCATCGGCTCGCTGCCCAACACCGAATGGCTGGTGGACAGCGGCCTGGCCGTCGGCGACGGCGTGCTGTGCGACGAGTACTGCGAGGCCGCGAGGAACGTCTACGCGGCCGGTGACGTCGCCCGCTGGCACAACCCGCTCTTCGGCACCTCGATGCGCATCGAACACCGTACGAACGCCGCCGAGCAGGGCATGGCCGCCGCCCGCAACCTGCTCCACCCCGACGCCCGCAAGCCGTTCGCGCCCGTGCCGTACTTCTGGTCCGACCAGTACGACATGAAGGTCCAGGCCTACGGCTATCTGCGCGGCCACGACGAGGTGGCGGTCGTCGACGGGGAGCCGGCCGAACGCCGTTTCGTGGCCGTCTACCGCACCGGCGACCGGGTCACCGGTGCCCTCGCGGTTGGTATGCCGCCCAAGGCGATCCGGCAGTGGCGGCAGGCCATCGCGTCCGGTGCGTTGTGGCGGGAGGCGGTCCCCGACGAGAGATCGACTCTGCTGGAGGAGGTCGAACATGGCGGGACAGCCGCCTGACCGAGGCCGTGACGTGGTCGTCGTCACCGGAGCCGGCGGCATGGGCGTGGCGATCGCCCGCCGGATCGGCAGCGGGCGGAGCCTGCTCCTGGCCGACGCCTCGCGCGCTCAACTCGACCGGGCCGTCGACGCGTTGCGCGACGAAGGGTACGCGGTACGGGGTGTCCTGACCGATGTCTCCGATCGCGCGGCCGTCGACGCGCTCGCGGCGGAGGCGGCCGGCGAGGGCCGGGTGGCGGCCGTCGCGCACACCGCGGGTGTCGCCGCCGCCCAGGGCGCGGCGAGGACGATCCTGGAGGTCAACGTGCTCGGCACGGCCCATGTCATCGACGCCTTCGAGGGCGTGGCCGTGCCGGGGACGGCCATGGTCTGTGTCTCCAGCATGGCCGGCCATGTCGCCTCCCTCAGCCGCGAGGACGAGACCGCCCTCGCCACGGCCCCGGCGGAGGAACTCCTCGGGATCGGTGCCGTCGCAGCCGTCGGGGACAGCTCGACGCGTGCGTACATCGTGTCCAAGCGGGCCAACCAGGTGCGCGTCGAGGCCGCCGCGCTCGCCTGGAACCGGCGCGGCGCCCGGATCAACAGCGTCAGCCCCGGAGTCATCGCCACCGCCATGTCGAGGACGGAGGCCGAGGGCCCGAGCGGTGCGCGCATGCTCGCGATGCTGGAGGCGAGCGGCGCGGGCCGCACCGGCACCCCGGCCGAGATCGCCGACGCCGTGGCATTCCTCACCGGCCCCGAATCGCGTTACATCACCGGCACGGACCTGCTCGTCGACGGCGGCCAGGCCGCCTGGCTACGACGCCACCGACCGGCCTGAGCACAGGGTGGCCGGCCGGGAACAGGACCCGCGAGCGCCCCACCGCACAACTCCACACCAGACGTATCCACACCAGACGTACGAGGACCGCAGAGAGGACACCGATGTCCACCCCCCACACGCCGTCCGGCCCCACATCGCTCGACCCCGAGGAACTGGGCTTCGACCCGGAAGCCCTCCGCGCCCGCTACCGGGCCGAGCGCGAACGCCGGATCCGGCCGGACGGCGGCGCGCAGTACCAGCGGATCGCCGGTGAGTTCGGGTACTACGACGACGACCCCTACGGCGACCAGGAGTTCACCCGCGAACCGCTGCACGACCGCGTCGAGGCCGTCGTCATCGGCGGCGGCTTCGGCGGACTGCTCGCCGGGGCCCGGCTGCGGCAGGCGGGCGTCGAGTCGATCCGGGTGATCGAGAAGGGCGGCGACTTCGGCGGCACCTGGTACTGGAACCGCTACCCCGGCATCCACTGCGACATCGAGTCGTACATCTACCTCCCGCTGCTCGAAGAGCTGGGCTACGTCCCGAAATGGAAGTACGCGCCGGGCGAGGAGATCCGGCAGCACACCCGCGCCATCGGCCGCCACTTCGACCTCTACCGGGACGCGGCCTTCCAGACCGTCGCCACCGAACTGCGCTGGGACGAGACCGAGTTGGAGTGGATCGTCGCCACCGACCGCGGCGACCGCATCCGGGCCCGCTATGTCGTCGTCTCCAGCGGCACCCTCAGCCAGCCCAAGCTCCCCGGCATCCCCGGCATCGAGACCTTCAAGGGCCACACCTTCCACACCAGCCGCTGGGACTACGACTACACCGGCGGCGACGCGAACGGCGGCCTCACCGGGCTCGCCGACAAGCGCGTGGCCGTCATCGGCACCGGCGCCACCGCCATCCAGGTCGTCCCCCACCTCGGGGCCGACGCGGCACACGTCTACGTCTTCCAGCGCACGCCTTCCACGGTCGACGTACGCGGCAACGGCCCCACCGACGAGGAGTGGGCGAAGACGCTCACCCCCGGCTGGCAGGGGCAGCGCATGGACAACTTCCTCAAGACCGTCACCGGCGTCCGGGCCGACGAGGACCTGGTGAACGACGCCTGGACCAGCAGCGCCCGCCTCCAGGAGAAGCTGATCCCGACCGACGCGTACGCGGACGTCCCGGCGGACGAGCGCGAACGGGCCTACGAGATCGCCGACTTCCAGAAGATGAACGAGCTGCGCGACCGCGTGGCGGCGATCGTCGAGGACCCGGAGACCGCCGAGAAACTGAAGCCCTGGTACCGCTACATGTGCAAGCGGCCCACCTTCAGCGACAGCTATCTGCAGACCTTCAACCGGCCCAACGTCACCCTCGTCGACACGGCCGACACCCACGGCGTGGAGCGGATCACCGACAAGGCAGTCGTGGTCGGCGGGGTCGAGTACGAGGTGGACTGCGTCATCTTCGCCACCGGCTTCGAGGTCGGCGTCTCGGGGCTGCTCTCCGGCAAGCTCCCCGCGTACGGCAGGGACGGTGCCGGTCTGCTGGAGACCTGGATGACGGCCGGCCCGAAGACCCTCCACGGCTTCTACAGCCACGGCTTCCCCAACCTCTTCCAGCTCGGCCCGATGCAGAACGCCAGCGCCGTCAACTACGTCCACATCCTCGACCAGCAGTCGATCCACGTCGGCGAGGTCGTCGCCGAGGCCCGCAGGCGCCGCGCCCGGTACGTCGAGCCGACCGCCGAGGCCGAGGCCGCCTGGGTCGCCACCATCCGCGAGAAGGCCGCCGACCTGTACAAGTTCCAGGCGGAGTGCACCCCCGGCTACTACAACAACGAGGGCCGGCCCAGAGAGCGCAGCGAGTCGTACGGCGACGGACCGGTCGCCTTCCACGAACTGCTGCGGCGCTGGCGCGCGGACGGCGGCATGGACGACGTGCTCGTCGGTGCCGAGTGAAGCGGGGACCGAGGGCCGGACAGCCAGCGGGACAAGGGCGGGACAGAGGGCGGAGGACGAGATGAGCACACGGCCCAACCGGTACGACGAGACCGGTGAACTCCGTACCACCAGCGCCCGTTGGGAGGCACGGCGGCTCAACCCGCCCAGCCCGCTGTGGGGTTCCAACGGTGTCGCCTTCGGCCCCGACGGACGGCTGTACGTGGCGCAGTTCCTCGCCGGGCAGATCAGCGCCGTCGACACGGCCACCGGGGACGTCGACATCGTCGTCCCCATGGACAGCCCGGTGCAGTCGCCGGACGACCTCGCCTTCGGCGCCGACGGCTCGATGTACATCGCCGACCTGGTGCCGGGCCTGGTGTGGCGGCGCAGCCCGGCGGGGGAGTACAGCCTCGTCTCCGACGAGGTGACGAACCCCAACGGCATCACCTGTGTCGGGGACCGGCTCTTCGTCAACGAGATGAAGCCCAACGGCCGGCTGCTGGAGCTGTTCCCGGACGGCGGCGACCCGGTGGTGCTCACCGAGGGCCTGGCCCTCGGCAACGCGATGCAGCGCGGCCCGGACGGTCATCTGTACTACCCGCACATGATCACCGGCCAGGTCTGGCGGATCCCGGCGGACGGCGGGACGCCCGAGGTGGTCGCCGAGGACGTGCACGAACCGGTCGCGGTCCGCTTCGACCAGGGCGGTGTCCTGCATGTCGTCTCGCGCGGTGTGGAAGGCATCGTGACCCGTATCGACCTGCACGGCGGCGGGTCCCGGACGCTCGTCACCAGCGGACTGAAGGGCCTGGACAACGCGGCGTTCGACGCGGAGAACCGCATGTTCGTCTCCAGCTACGCCGCCGGCGGAGTCAGCGAATTGCACCCCGACGGCCGCACCCGTGACCTCGTGCCCCGCGGCTTCGACGGCCCCTACGGCGTCACGGTCGACCTCGGCGGCACGGTGTACGCCGCCGACCACTACCGGCTGGCGAGCCCGGCGACGAGCGACGAGGGCGAACCGGTCGGCGGGTCCGAGGTCACCGGGCCCGGCGGGGTGAAGACCCAGCTCCTGCTGCCCTTCGCGCACGGCATCGCCGCCGAGGGCGAACTGCTGCACTACACCTCGCAGTTCGGCATGGTGCAGACCTACCACCGGGAGAGCGGGACGCTCCTGGAGCGGGCACGGGGGCTGAACCGGCCCATCGGTATCGCGGTCGGACCGGACGGTTCGCTCGTGGTCGCCGAGACGGGCGCGGGCCGGGTCGTGGCCGTCGGGAACGACGGAGGCGGCTCCGCGCCCGTGACCGTGCTCCGCGAAGGCCTCGACCAGCCCACGGACGTGGCCTTCGACGCGGACGGCCGCCTCTACGTCAGCGAGGAACGGCTCGGGACGGTGCTCCGGATCGAGGCGGACGGCAGGACGGTCGTCGTCGCGGACGGGCTGGGCGCACCCCAGGGTCTGGCGGTCCTCGGCGAGGAACTGTTCGTGGTGGAGACCGGGCACCGCACGCTGCGCGCGGTCGACCTCACCACGGGGGAGCGGCGGATCGACGCGGAGGACCTGCCGGTGGGGCCGCCCCCGGGCGTCGTCCCCCGCACCGAACCGGCGCTCTTCGCGGACATCCTGCCCGGCATGGCCCGCCGCTTCGCGGGCCTCGCGGCGGCACCGGACGGGACCCTCCTGCTGTCGGCCAACGGCGAGGGCACCGTGCTGCGGCTCACCCCGAAGGCGAAGGCGAAGGCGAAGGCGAAGGCGGGCGCGGGGGCGGGGGCTCAGCCGGAGCGGTAGAGCGCCGTCAGCAGTTCGATGGCGGCCGGGGTGGCGGGATGCGGGTCGTCCCGCCACCAGGCGAGCCGGACGGCGATCGGCTCGGCGTCGCGCACCGGCCGGTAGACGACGCCGGGCCGCCGGTACTGGTTGGCGGTGGACTCCGCCGTCACCCCGACCGCGCGGCCCGTCGCGATCATGGTGAGCCACTCGTCGACGTCGTGCGTCGTCTCCGTCGCCGGACGGGAGCCGGGCGGCCACAGGTCGGTGGTGGTCGTGCCGGTGCGGCGGTCCACCAGCAGGATGCGCCCGCTCAGGTCGGCGAGCCGCACCGACCGGCGCCGGGCCAGCGGATCGTCGCTCGCCATCGCGCACAGCCGCCGCTCCAGCCCCACGATCGCCGAGTCGAACCGGCGGTCGTCCACCGCCCGCCGGACCACGGCGAGATCGCAGGAGCCCTCCGCCAGCCCGGCCGTCGGGGAGTTGGCCCGCACGAACTGCAGATCCGTCTCCGGATGCGCGGCACCCCAGCGGCGCTGGAACGTCAGTGTGTGCCGGCCGAGCGCCGACCAGGCGTATCCGATCCGCAGCCGCACCTGGCCCGAGGTCGCCTCCCGCACCAGGTCGTCCACCTCACCGAGCACCCGCCGCGCGTGCGACACCACCCGCAGCCCGGTCGGCGTCGGCGTCACCTCGCGCGAGGTGCGCCGCAACAGCCGTACGCCCAGGGCCCGTTCGAGCGAGGCCAGGGTGCGGGACACGGCCGCCTGGGAGACACCGAGGGCGATGGCCGCGTCGGTGAAGGTGCCCTCCTCGACGATCGCCACGAGACAGCGCAGCTGCCGCAGCTCTACCTCCCTGACCGCCGGGTCCCTGTCATCCATGACTCCAGCGTATAGATCGCGAAGAGGATGCATTTTGCGCAACGGTCGGCCGGGCGCACGATCGGCCCATGGACTCCGCCGCAGTCTCCGCCCCCGCCTCCGCCGGTACGGGTCTCGCCTCCTCCGGTAAGGTCCCCGCGTCCTCCGCCCTGTCCCCGTCTTCGTCCTCGGCACCGGCCGCCGCCCCCGAGCCGGGCGGGGGGCGGCTACTGGCCGTGCTCACCATGGTCGGCTGCGGGGCGTCCAACCAGGTCGGGGCCGCGCTGGGCTCGCTGGCCTTCCCGGTGCTCGGGCCCGCCGGGGTCGTCGCGATACGGCAGTACGTGGCCGCGCTCGTCCTGGTGGCCGTCGGTCGGCCGCGGTGGAGGTCCTTCACCGCACGGCAGTGGTGGCCGGTGGTGCTGCTGGCGCTGGTGTTCGGGACGATGAACCTGTCGCTGTACACCGCCATCGACCGCATCGGCCTGGGGCTCGCGGTGACCCTGGAGTTCCTCGGCCCGCTCGCCATCGCCCTGGCCGGCTCGCGCCGCCGTATCGACGCGTGCTGCGCGCTGATCGCCGCCCTCGGCGTGGTCACCCTGATGCGGCCGCAGCCCTCCGCCGACTACCTCGGCATGGGGCTCGGCCTCCTCGCCGCCGTCTGCTGGGCGTCGTACATCCTGCTCAACCGTACGGTCGGCCGCCGTATCCCCGGCGCCCAGGGCTCCGCCGCCGCTGCCGCGCTCTCCGCCCTGGCCTTCCTGCCGGTCGGCGTCGGCGTCGTAGCACGGCAACCGCCCACCGCCGGTGCCGTCGGCTACGCGATCGCCGCCGGGATCCTCGCCTCGGCCGTGCCGTACCTCGCGGACGTGTTCACCCTGCGTCGTGTGCCCGCCCAGGTCTTCGGGCTCTTCATGAGCGTCAACCCCGTCCTGGCCGCCCTGGCGGGCTGGATCATGCTCGGGCAGGCCCTGGGCCGGTGGGAGTGGGCCGCCATCGGCGCGGTGGTCGCGGCGAACGCGCTGAGCATGCTCGTACCCCGCCGCCCCTGACGCTGTCCGTCGCCGACTCGGTGCAATGTTCATGGACACTTGCTCATTTCTTGACAGGTGTCCATTATCTTCGTCATGAAGCCGGAACCCTCGGCACCCGCCGGGCCGACGACCCCGCGCCCGCCCATGGACCGCCGGGTCCGCCGCTCCCGCTCCGCGCTGATGCGGGCGGCGATCGCCCTGGTCACCGAGCGCGGCACGACGGCGATCCCGGTGTCGGAGATCGCCGAGGCCGCGGATGTCAGCCGTCAGGTGCTCTACCAGCAGTTCGGCGACCGCGACGGGCTGCTGCTCCGGGCCGCGCTGGACCTCGCCCGGCGCGAACTGATCGAGGGCCCCGCGTACGAGGCGGCGGACGCGACGGACCGGGCCGGAGTGCTGGCCATGGCACGCCATTTCGCGGAACACCGCGGCTTCTACCGCGCGATGCTCACCGGGTCCCGCGCGTTCGACCTGAACAGGGGGCTGACCGAGCTGATCGTCCCGGCCAACCGGGAGGTCGTACGCCGGCGGTACGGCACCGACCTGGCACCCGAACTGGTCGACGACCTCGCCACGTTCCTCACCGGCGGCGCCTCCGCCGTCGTCAACACCTGGGTCGTGGAGGGCGAAGACCCCCTCGACCCCGAGGAGTTCACCGACCGGCTCATGCGGATGCTGCCCGTGGTCGCCACCGCCCTGGGCCGGTCCACCACGCCCGCACCGAACCAGGAGCAACGCCGGTGAACCTGAGCAGCCACCTCATCCAGCGCGCGCTGAAACTGCCCCCGCCGCTCACCCGGGACCTCGTCGTCGAACGGGACCTCCGGGTGCCGATGCCCGACGGGGTCGAGCTGCTGGCCGACCGCTGGGCGCCCCGCACCGGCGGCGAGGGTTTGCCGACCGCGCTGATCCGCTGCCCGTACGGCAGGCGCGGCGCCATCGCCCTCGGGGCGGTCCGGCCGCTGGCCGAGCGCGGCTACCAGGTACTGATCCAGAGCACCCGGGGCGGCTTCGGCTCCGGCGGCACCCCCGACTACATGCGGCAGGAACGCGCGGACGGCCTGGCCACCCTGGACTGGCTGGTGGAGCGCCCGTGGGCCGGCGACGCGATCGTGCTGATCGGCACCAGCTACATGGGCTATGTGCAGTGGGCGGTGGCCGACCGGGTGCCGCCGCAGGTCAAGGCCATGATCCCGCACATGACGGAGTCCGCGCTCACCCTGGAGTTCCTGCGCGGGGACGGGATGTCGCTGCAGACGCCGTTCGGCTGGGGCGCGATGATCGCCAAGCAGGAACGCCCGTTCGCGATGGTCCGCCAGCCCCTGGAGCTGAGGCGCGTCCGCCGCGCCCTCGACACCCTGCCCCTCGCCGACGCCGACCTCGCCGCCCTCGGACAGCGCTCCCCGTACATCCAGGACATCCTCGCCCACGACGCCGACGACCCGCGCTGGGCCGGCCTCGACCACCGGGACCGGGTGGCCGACGTGACCGTCCCCGTCAGCTCCATCGGCGGCTGGTACGACATCTTCCTGCCCGGCCAGATACGGGACTTCACGGCTCTTCAGGCGGCGGGCCGCGAGGCCCGGCTGACCGTCGGGCCCTGGACGCACACCTCGATCGACAACACCCTGACGCGCGAGGCCGTCGAGTTCGGCCTCGCCCACGCGCGCGGCGAACAGCCCCCGGAGCGCGCCCCGGTACGGCTGTACGTGACGGGCGAGGAGGCCTGGCGCGACTTCGCGTCCTGGCCGCCGAAGGGGTACGAGGAGCGGCGCCTCCACCTCCGGCCCGGCGGAGCCCTGGCCGCCGAGCCGCCCACCGCCCCGGAATCCGACGGGTACCGCTACGACCCGGCGGACCCGACCCCCTCCGTCGGCGGGGTGGCCATGCCGCCCGGCGCCGGGCGCGTCGACAACACCGCGCTGGAGGCCCGCCCGGACGTACTCACCTACACCACCGCCGTGTTGGAGGAGGACGTCGAGGTCGTCGGCGAGGTGAGCGCCGAGATCTGGTTCCGCTCCAGCCTGCCGTACGCCGATGTCTTCGTCCGGCTCTGCGAGGTCGACGACAAGGGCCGCTCGGTCAACGTCTGCGACGGACTGACCAGCCTCACCGGCGCCGACGAACTCGGCCGCGCCACCGTCCGGTTGTGGCCCACCGCCCACCGCTTCCGGCGCGGCCGGCGCATCCGGGTCCAGGTCTCCAGCGGCGCCTTCCCGCGCTACGCCCGCAACCCGGGCACCGGCGAGCCCCTCGCCACCGCCACCACCCTCCGGGCGGCCGACCAGAGCGTCCACCACGGTCCGGAGCACCTCTCGGCGGTGATCCTGCCGGTGCGCACGGCCGTTTGAGCGGCCCCGCGAGCAGCCACGTGAGCAGTCCCGTGAGCAGCCCCGCACGAGGCCTCACAAGGGGCCTCACAAGTGGAGCGACCATGTGCCAACGAAATTGTTGACAATCTTGTTGACGTAGATTTACGTTCGACAGGCACTCACTCAGGGAGGGCACGATGCGGGAGGAAGCCCGTCCGGGCACCGGAGAGCAGGCCAAGCAGCTCGCGCTGGCGCAGCTGCGGCAGGCGATCCTGCACGGCGAGATGGCACCGGCTCAGCGGCTGGTGGAGAACGAACTCGCCGAGCGGTTCGGTGTGACACGGGCCAGCATCCGCGCGGCGCTGATCGATCTGGAGGCTGAGGGACTGGTCGAGCGGATCCGCAACCGGGGCTCGCGGGTGCGGGTCGTGAGCGTGGAGGAAGCGGTCGCCATCAGCGAGTGCCGCATGGCACTCGAAGGGCTGTGCGCGGCGAAGGCGGCCACCGAGGCCACCGACGACCAGCTCGCCGAACTGGCCGACATCGGCACGGCGATGACCAAGGCCGTGGCCGACGGCGAACCGGTGACGTACTCCGAGCTGAACCAGCGGCTGCACGCCCGCATCCGGGAGATCTCCGGCCAGCGGACGGCGGTGGAACTGCTGGAGCGGCTCAACGCCCAACTGGTGCGCCACCGCTTCCAGTTGGCGCTGCGACCGGGACGGCCCCAGCACTCCCTGGGTGAACACCTGGCCATGATCGAGACGATCACGGCGAGGGACCCACGGGCGGCCGAGGAGGCCGTCCGCGCCCACCTCACGAGCGTGATCACCGCGCTGCGCGCCTAGCCGCGCCGCGCACGACGCTCCGGGGTGGGCGGACCCGCCCGTCCACCGAGGAGAGCTGACACATGACCGACGGCACGGCTTCCGCCGCCCCACCTCGATCGACACTCGTCATCACCGCGCACGCGGGGGACTTCGTGTGGAGGGCCGGCGGCGCCATCGCCCTGGCGGCCTCGCGCGGGGAGAAGGTCACCATCGCCTGTCTGACCTTCGGCGAGCGCGGCGAGTCCGCGAAGGCCTGGCGCGAGGGCCGGAAGCTGGACGAGATCAAGGCGATCCGCCGGGACGAGGCGGAGAGGGCCGCCGCCGCCCTCGGCGCCGGGATCGTCTTCTTCGACGCCGGCGACTACCCGCTGACCGGCACCCCCGAACTCACCGACCGCCTGGTCGCCGTCTACCGCGCGGCCCAGCCGGACGTCGTCCTCACCCACCCGCTGGAGGACCCCTACAACGGCGACCACCCGGCCGCCGCCCGCATGGCCCTGGACGCCCGGGTCCTCGCCCAGGCCATCGGCTACCCCGCCGAGGGCGAGATCATCGGCGCCCCGCCGGTGTTCTTCTTCGAGCCCCACCAGCCCGAGATGTGCGGCTTCAGGCCCGAGGTCCTCCTCGACATCACCGACGTCTGGGAGACCAAGCGCGAGGCCATGGAGTGCCTGGGCGCCCAGCAACACCTGTGGGACTACTACACCGACCTCGCCGTACGCCGGGGAGTCCAGCTCAAACGCAACGCGGGCCCCAACCTGGGCCTCGCCCACCGGACCATGGCCGAGGCGTACATGCGTCCCTACCCGCAGGTCACGGAGGTGCTGGACTGATGGCCGGTGTGATCGTCACCAACCCGCCGAAGGCGGACCCCGAGGACGTCGAGGCGCTCGGCCGGTACGGCGTCGCCACCGTCCACGAGGCGATGGGCCGCACCGGTCTGCTCGGCACCCACCTCCGCCCGATCCAGCAGGACACCCGGATCGTCGGCACAGCCGTCACCGTCCTCTCCTGGCCCGGCGACAACCTCATGATCCACGCGGCCGTCGAACAGTGCGGCGACGGCGACATCCTGGTCGTCACCACCACCTCGCCGTCCACCGACGGCATGTTCGGCGAACTCTTCGCCACCGCCCTCCGACGGCGGGGCGTACGCGGCCTGGTCATCAACGCGGGCATCCGTGACACCGCCGAACTGCGGGCGATGGACTTCCCCGCCTGGGCCGCCGCCGTCAGCCCCCAGGGCACCGTCAAGGCCACCGGCGGCTCCGTCAACGTCCCCGTGGCCATCGGCGGCCAACTCATCCACCCCGGCGACGTGATCCTCGCCGACGACGACGGCGTGGTCGTCGTACCCCGCTCACAGGCCCGGCGGACGGCCGAGGCGTCCGAGGCCCGCGAACGCAAGGAGGCCGCTTCCCGCGCCGCCTTCCTCGACGGCCAACTCGGCCTGGACCGCTACGGGTTGCGCGAGACCCTCGTACGCCTCGGGGTGACCTACCGGTCGTACGAGGAGTACGCCGCGGAGAGCGGCGAGTCGTGAGCCCGCGCGAGGCGCACGCCGGCGAGGAGGCCCGGCCGTGACCGGGTGGTCCGGGGGAGTCCGCTGCATGCTGATGCGCGGCGGCACCTCCAAGGGCGCCTACTTCCTCGCCGAGGAACTGCCCGTCGACCCGGCCGACCGCGACGACCTGCTGCTCCGCGTCCTGGGCAGCCCCGACCCACGCCAGATCGACGGCCTGGGCGGGGCCCACCCCCTGACCAGCAAGGTGGCAGTGGTGTCCGCGTCGGCCGCCCCGGAGGTCGATGTCGACTACCTGTTCCTCCAAGTCGGCGTGGACACACCGGAGGTGAGCGACCGTCAGAACTGCGGCAACCTGCTCGCCGGAGTCGGCCCGTTCGCCGTCGAACGCGGGCTGGTGACCGCCGGCGAGCCGGAGACGTCCGTACGCGTCCGCATGCTCAACAGCGGTGACCTCGCCGTCGCCACCTTCCCCACCCCCGGCGGCCGGATCGCGGTCACCGGGGACACGGAGATCTCCGGGGTGCCGGGGACGGCCGCGCCCGTGGTGATCGAGTTCCCGGGCGGCGGCAGCCCCCTGCTGCCCACCGGGAACGCCCGGGACGTCGTCGCCGGCACGGAGGTCACCTGTGTGGACAACGGCATGCCGACCGTCCTGATCCCCGCGACCGCCCTGGGGGTCACCGGCCACGAGGCCCCCGAGGACCTGGAGGACGATCCGGCCCTCGCCGACCGGCTGCGGGAAATCCGGCTGGCGGCGGGCCGGTTGATGGGCCTCGGCGACGTCGAGCACACCACCGTGCCCAAGCTCGGCCTGCTCGCCCCGCCCCGGGACGGCGGCGCGGTCGCCACCCGCACCTTCATCCCGGTGCGCTGCCACACCTCCATCGGTGTGCTGGGCGCGGCGAGCGTGGCCGCCGGGCTGCGCATCACCGGGGGAGTGGCCGAGGGCATCGCCCGACTCCCGGCCACCGGCGACCGGTTGCGCATCGAACACCCCACCGGCTTCCTCGACATCGAGTCCGGTGTGACCTACGGCCCCGACGGCACCCCCTCGGCGAGCCGCACCGCCGTCGTCCGCACCGCCCGCAAGATCTTCGACGGCACGGTCTTCCCCCGCCCCGCCGCCCGCTCTTCCCGCCCCTAAGGAGTCACCGATGCCCCCGCCGCTCGGCGACATCGCCCACCTCGGGCATGTCGAACTGCTCACCCCCGACCTCGACGGCAGCCTCTGGTTCTTCACCGAGATCCTGGGCCTGACCGAGAACGGCCGCTCCGGCGGCTCGGTCCACCTGCGGACCTGGGACGACTACGAACACCACAGCCTCACCCTCACCGCCCACTCCACCAACGGCATCCGCCGCACCGCCCTGCGCACCTCCGGCGAGGAGGCCCTGCGGCGCCGGGTCGAGGAACTGGAGAACACCGGGCGCGCGGGCCGCTGGGTCGAGGACGAACCCGGCATCGGCCCGCTCTACGTCACCACCGACCCCGACGGCCACGAGGTCGCCCTGTACTGGGAGAGCGAGTGGTACGAGGCACCGGCCGACCTCAGACCGGGCCTGAAGAACCAGCCCCAGGCCAAGCCCGGCCACGGCGTCGGCGTACGCCGCCTCGACCACCTCAACTTCCTCGCCGCCGACGTCGGGGCCAACGCCGCCTTCACCCGCGACCTCCTCGGTGCCCGCCCCACCGAACAGATCGTCCTCGACACCGGGAAGGTCGCCGCCCAGTGGCTGACCTTCACCAACAAGTCGTACGACGTCGTCTACACCGAGGACTGGACCGGCTCACGCGGCCGGCTGCACCACATCGCGTTCGCCACCGACACCCGCGAGGACATCCTGCGGGCCGCCGATCTCTGCCTGGACCAGGGCGTGTTCATCGAGACCGGCCCGCACAAGCACGCCATCCAGCAGACGTTCTTCCTCTACGTCTACGAGCCGGGCGGCAACCGGATCGAGCTGTGCAACCCGCTCACCCGGCTCGTCCTCGCCCCCGACTGGCCGCTCATCACCTGGACCCAGGCCGAGCGCGCCAAGGGCCAGGCCTGGGGCCTGAAGACCATCGAGTCCTTCCACACACACGGCACACCCCCGGTCGACTGACGGGCCCACGCTGGTCCACCGCACGAAGGGCCGGCCCACGGATCCGGGCCGGCCTCCCCCCTGTGCCATGGCGCCATTGTCATGACGCCCGTGTCTGACGCCCGTGTCTGACGCCCGTGTCTGACGCCCGTGCCATGACGCCCGGAGGCGACCGTCCTACACGGCCCCCTTGTCGAACACCCGCCGCACCTGCTCCGCGATCAGCGGGTACACCTCGCGGGCCTTGTCCTCGTCCTGGGTGTCGTAACCGTGGTCGACTCCGACGATGTCGTGGTGGCCGACCAGTGATCCGGCCGTGCGGAGCCGGTCGGCGTACGCCACGCCCTCGGCCTTGAGGAGGTCGTACTCGGCGGTGACGACGAAGGCCGGGGCGATGCCCTTGAGGTCGGCGGTGTCCGAGGGGTGCGCGGGCGAGACAAGGCGGTCGGCGCGCTGCTTCGGGTCCGGGACGTACGCGCTGTCGAAGACGTCCGCCATCCACGGGCGCAGCATGGGCCTGGCGATGGCGGCCCGCTTGTCGCGGGCGCCGGTGGCCAGGTCGAGCGGGGGATAGTGCAGGACCTGGAGGGCGATCGAGGGCCCGCCCTGCTCCAGCGCCTGGCGGGCCACCGCGGCAGCGAGTCCGCCGCCCGCGCTCTGGCCGCCCACGGAGAGCCGGCCGCCGTCCCAGCCGTGCTCGCTCCCGTGCTCGGCGGCCCATGTGACGATCTCGTAGGCCTGCCGGGGCGGCGCGGGGAACGGGTGCTGCGGGGCGACCACGTAGTCCACGTTGAGCACGGCGACGCCCGCGACGGCCGCGATGCACCGGCACAGCGAGTCGTCCAGCTCGATCTGCGGCATGACATAGCCGCCGCCGTGGAAGTTGACGTGGACCGGCGGCGGAAGGGCGCCCTCTGTGTCGGCGGGCAGATACAGCACGGCGCGGGCCGGGCCGAACGAGGTGGGGACGGTCAACTCGCGGGTGGCGCAGGTGTATTCGGGGAGACGGGCGAGCCAGAAGGCGGTGGAACCGCGCCCGGTGGCCCGGCGGTTCGCCAGGGCCTGGAGGCGCTGCATCGCCTTGGCGGCGAAGACGGCCACCGCCGGACGGGCGAGAAAGGACATGGGGGCTCCATTCGGTCCGAGGGCGCTGCCCGAGCGATGAACTTACTTGAGTCAGGCAACAAGATGGTAAAGTAGATCCCATGTCCCCATCACCGCTACCCTCCGACCCCTCCTCCCCAGAGGTGATCGAGATCGAGCGAGCCCTCACTCGCATCACCTACCTCAGCACCCGGGCCCGGGCGCACGAGCGCCTGATGAGCCTCGCGGGAGTGCCGCTGGACCGGGCCGCCGTGGCTCTGCTGCGCCAGATCGCCGACTCCGAGCCGCTGCGGCCGGGAGAGCTGGCCAACCGCCTGGGCGTCGAGGCCTCCCATGTCACCCGCCAGGTCCAGCAGCTCCAGAAGACCGGTTACGTCACCCGCGTACCCGACCCGGACGACCGCCGCGCCCAGCGCATCGAGCTGACGGCGCTCGGCCGGCAGGCCATAGACCGCATCCGCGAAGCGGGTGTCCGCGGTATGCAGATGGCGCTCGCCGAGTGGTCGCCCGAGGAGCTCCAGCAGCTCGCGGGGCTCTTCCATCGGATGGTCGACGACTTCCTCGCCCACGCCAACGACCTCGAACCGGCGGATCAGATCCGGACCGGCTGAAACCGCGGCGGGGTGCGTTGTCGGGTGCGGGCGGGTGGGGGCTGGTCGCGCAGTTCCCCGCGCCCCTGAGAACTTCAGGCCCCTGCGGGCCTGAAAAGCAGCGGGCGCAGCCCCTGCTTTTCAGGGGCTGCGGGGAACTGCGCGAGAAGCCCCACGCACCCGCACCCGGCACACGACCGTCAGTACCCGAGCTGCCTCCGCACATACGGCGTCATCAACGTCCTCGCCTTCGCGAGCGTCGACGTCCGAGCCCCCAACACGGCGGTCTCACCCCCGGGCACCGGCAACAGCGTGATCCCGTCGGCCGACCCGAGCGGCACGATCAGCGGGGTCCGCCGGACGGGCCGGTACAGCCGCGGCTCCTTGCGGTGCTTGCCCGGACTCGCCAGATACGCACGGATGTTGTGGGCGGCGAGATCCGCCTGGGCGATCGCCATCGGAGTGATCTTCAGGTCGGTGACATCGTTCACGTCACCGACCGCGAACACATCCCGCTGTCCCCCGACCCGCAGCATCCGGTCGACCTTGACATGCCCGGACGCGCTGAGCCAGCCCCCGTGCCCGGCCAGCCGCAGCCACAGCGTGTTCGGCGTGGTGCCGGTCGACCAGAAGGAGAGATCGGCCTCGATGACGTTGCCCCGGCCGTCCCGGTAGGTGCCGAAATCCGTCCCGGGGGAGATGAACGAGTCGAGCCGCACCTCCACGTCGTGCGCCTCCAGCCAGGCCAGGGCCCGCCGCCCGGCCCAGGTGCTGCCGGTGGAGTTGAGCAGCACCGGCCCGGCGTGCGCGAGCGTGACCCGCGCGTCCGGCCGGGCCAGCCGGATCTCGGCGGCCAGCTCCACACCGCCCGGCCCGCCGCCGACGACCAGGACGTGCTCGGCGGCGGCCACGCTCTCCTGGTGCGCGGTGAACGTCTTGCCCGCCTCCTCGGTGGTGGTGCCCAGGAAACGGGCCGGCTCCGGATAGTCCGCGCCGGTCGCGATCACCACCACGTCGTACGGCAGCCGCTCACCCGTGGCGAGCTTCACCCGCCGCTCAGCGGTGTCGATGTCGATCACCTTGCCCGCCACGACCCGGCCGTTGCGCAGCAGCCGGTCGTACGGGATGAAGGGCGTCGTCGTCCAGGCCTCGTGCACACCCGCGCGCAGTGCGGCGATGCGGTGGAAGAAGACCTCCTTGCGGTCCACGAGGGTGACCCGCGCGACCTCGTCCAATCGTTTGGCGAGGCGGATGCCCCCGTATCCGCCGCCGATCACGATCACTTCGCCGTCAAGCACACCGATTCTCCTGTGCTGGGTGGGGGGAGAGATGCCGAGCCTAACGCTTGAAACTTAAAGCTACTGGCGGGCTTTGTGCTTGTTGTGTGAAGCGACGACGGACGACACGAGTCATCAGCTGCCTAGGCTGGGGCCGTGACCGACAACGACCGGCCCCTCGCCGTCTTCGACCTGGACAACACCCTCGCGGACACCGCTCACCGGCAGCGGTTCCTGGAGCGCAAGCCGCGCGACTGGGACGCGTTCTTCGCCGCCGCCCCGCAGGATCCGCCGCTGGCCGAGGGCGTCGCGCTGGCGCGGGAGAGCGCGCAGCGGTGCGAGGTCGTGTATCTCACCGGGCGCCCGGAACGCTGCCGCCGCGACACCGTCGCCTGGCTCGCCGCACAGGAGCTGCCCGAGGGGCGGATCTGGATGCGGCGGAACAACGACCGCAGGCCGGCCCGCAGCACCAAACTGGAGATCCTCCGCGACCTCGCGCGCACCCGGGAGATCCACGTCCTCGTGGACGACGACGAACTGGTCTGCGCGGACGCGGAACGCGCGGGCTTCACGGTCGTACGGGCGCGGTGGGCCGCCGAGTCCGCCGCGCTGAAGGCGGCGCAGGAGCGGGAAGGGCGGACCTGAGGGCCCGCCCCGCCGGAACCGCTCCGTCAGTCGGTGTCGTCGTCCAGCCGGAAGCCGACCTTGAGGCCGACCTGGTAGTGCGCGATCTCCCCGTTCTCGATGTGCCCCCGGACCTGTGTCACCTCGAACCAGTCCAGGTTGCGCAGGGTCTGGGCGGCTCGGGCGACGCCGTTGCGGATGGCGTGGTCGACACTCTCGCCCGAACTGCCGACGATCTCGGTGACCCGGTACACATGGTCGGTCATACGGGTTCTCCTTGTCGCGTGCTCCACCGTGGCCGATACGCCACACGTCATTCCACGGTGCCTCAGGCTCCGCCGGTTCGCGAGATGTCCGGGGTGCGGGTGCGGGTGCGTTGTCGGGTGCGGGCCCGGTGGGGGCTGGTCGCGCAGTTCCCCGCGCCCCTAAAAGATTCAGGCCCCTGCGGGCCCAAAGAGCGACGGGGCTGCGGGCCTGAAAAGCAGCGGGCGCAGCCCCTGCTTTTCAGGGGCGCGGGGAACTGCGCGAGAACCCCCACCGAACCCGCACCCGAAACCCGCCCCCAGGGGGTCGAAGGGGCGCAGCCCCTTGAGGATGGGACGGGTAGGGGCGGCGGGGGCGAAAGGAACCCCGCTATGCCACACCGCTCAGCGACACCGCGAACCGCCCCTCCTCATCCGTCCACCAATGCGTCAACTCCATCCCGGCGGCAGCCAACTCCCCCCGCACCCCCTCCTTCCGAAACTTCGCCGACACCTCGGTCCGCATCTCCTCCCCGACCCCGAAATCGACCGCGAGATCAAGCGCGGGAATCTTCACCGTCTGCCCCACCCGACACCGCAACCGCATCTCGATCCACTCACACTCGGCATTCCAGAGCGCGACATGATCGAAGTCGTCGGGATCGAAATCCGCCCCCAGCTCCCGGTCCACGACATTCAGCACGTTCTTGTTGAACTCGGCGGTCACCCCGGCCGCGTCGTCGTACGCGGCGACCAGCACCGCCTCGTCCTTGACCAGATCCGTCCCCAACAGCAGCGCGTCCCCGGGCGAGAGCAGCGCCCGCACGGCCGCCAGGAACGCGGCACGCTCCACGGGCACGAGATTGCCGATCGTGCCCCCCAGGAACGCCACCAGCCGAGGTCCGGGCGTCTCGGGCAGTTCGAGCCCGGCGGTGAAGTCGGCGATCAGGGCGTGCACGTTCAGCCCCGGCCGCTCGGCGACCAGCGCCTCGCCGGCCTGCCGCAGCGCGCTCTCACTCACGTCGACCGGCACATACGTGTGCAGATCCGGCATCGCGTCCAGCAGATGCCGGGTCTTGTCGGAGGAACCGGACCCCAGCTCGACCAGGGTGCGCGCCCCGCTCGCCGAGGCGATCTCCCCCGCCCTGCCGACGAGGATCTCCCGCTCGGCACGGGTCGGGTAGTACTCGGGCAACTCGGTGATCCGCTCGAACAGTTCGCTGCCGTGCGCGTCGTAGAACCACTTCGGCGGCAACGTCTTCGGCGTACGGGTCAGACCGTCCAGGACATCGGCGCGCAGGGCGGCCTCGGTGGCGTCCTCGGGCAGGGTGCGGGTGAGAAGGAACGGACTCACGCAGGGGGCTCCTTCGGTAGAACGGGTGATACGAGGGATACCGGCGGTACGAGGGACGAGTCGTCGTGACCCGGATCCGAGCCCGGGCGAACGGGATCCTCCGGCTCCTTCAGCGGGGTCAGCAGCACATCCGTACGGCTCGCCGCGAGCAGCGTGCGGTCCGGGACCTCCACCCAGTGCGGATCGTCGTCGTACGGCTCGGACGCCACGACCGTGCTGCGGCCGGGCGCGGCGAGGTACCACAGGGTGTCGCCCCAGGCCGTCGCGGCGATGGTGTCGCCGTTGGTGAGCAGCAGGTTGAGCCGGGAGCCGGGGGCCGCCCGGGCGACCTCCAGGACCGTGTCGGCCAGCGCCTGCCCCTCCTCGTCGCCCGCGCGCAACCGGTTCAGGACCAGCGCCCACACGAGCGCGGAGTCGTTGCGGGCCTCCATCGACAGCAGCTCCACGGCGGGCAGACCGTCGGCGAGATGGGCCAGCGACCGGGGCCACCCGGCGACCGCCCCGTTGTGACTGAACAGCCACACCCCGGCGGCGAACGGCGCCGCCGCGGCCTCGTCGTCCGCGCCCGCCACCGTCGCGTCCCGTACGGCGGCCAGCAGTGCCCCGGTGCGGACCACCCGGGCGAGGTCCGCGAAGGACTGGTCGCCCCAGATCGGCCCGGCCCGCCGGTAGCGCCCCGGCACCGGGTCGCCCTCGGCGTACCAACCGACCCCGAAACCATCGGCGTTGACCGTCCCGTACCGCTGCCGACGGGGCGCCCACGACTGCCGGAACAGCGCGTGCGGCGGGTCCACCAGAACCCAACCCAGCGCCAGATCCGGCCCGAGATAAGCGATGTGACGACACATCAGACGACCTCCGGTGAGGCGTCCCGGGCCGTGCGGAACCCGCTGAAGATCTGCCGCCGGATCGGATAGTCCCAGTTGCGGAACGTCCCCCGGCACGCCACCGGGTCCACGGCGAACGCGCCACCGCGCAACACCTTGTACTCGGGGCCGAAGAACACCTCCGAGTACTCCTTGTACGGGAACGCCGTGAACCCCGGGTAGGGCAGGAAGTCGCTCGACGTCCACTCCCACACATCACCGATCAACTGCCGTACCCCGAGCGGCGATTCACCCGCCGGGTAGCTGCCGGCCGGGGCCGGGCGCAGATGCCGCTGTCCGAGGTTGGCGTGCTCGGGCGTCGGGTCGGCGTCGCCCCACGGGTAGCGGGTCGAGCGGCCGGTGACCGGGTCGTGCCGGGCGGCCTTCTCCCACTCGGCCTCCGTGGGCAGCCGGCGCCCCGCCCAGCGGGCGTACGCGTCCGCCTCGTACCAGCACACGTGCAGCACCGGCTCGTCGGCCGGGACGACCTCGGTGACACCGAAGCGCCGCCGCAGCCACTGCCGGCCGTCGCGCCGCCAGAACAGCGGCGCGTGGATGCCGTGCGCACGGATGTGGTCCCATCCCTCGGCCGTCCACCAGCGCTCGTCGTCGTAGCCGCCGTCCGCGATGAACGCCTGGTACGCGCCGTTCGTCACCGGCGTGGTGTCGATGTGGAACGCCGGGACGGTCCTGCGGTGCGCGGGCCGCTCGTTGTCCAGCGCCCAGGGCTCGGTGGACGTGCCCATCGTGAACTCCCCGCCGGGCACGAGGACTTCGGAGGGGCCCGTGAAGAGAGGGGCGGGCTCCGGGTCCGGCGCCGACAGCACGGCGGGGCCCTTGCGGAGCTGATGGGTGATCAGCATCGTCTCGTCGTGCTGCTGTTCGTGCTGGGCGATCATGCCGAAGGCGAAGCCCGCGTCGGTGAGCCGGGTGCCGTGGAAGTCGGCGCTCTCCAGCACGTCCAGCGCCCGGCCGCGCACCTCACGCAGATACTGCCGGGCCTCCTCGGGCGCCAGCAGCGGCAGCGAGGGCCGCGCGGCACGCGGATGCTCGAAGGCGTCGTACAGCCCGTCGATCTCGGGCCGCATCGCCTCCCGCCCGGCGACATTGCGCAGCAGCCACAGCTCCTCCTGGTTGCCTATGTGGGCGAGGTCCCACACCAGCGGGGACATCAGCGGCGAGTGCTGCGCGGTGAGATCGGGCTCGTCGACGGCGGTCGTCAGGAGCGCGGTGCGGGCCCGGGCCTCGGTCAGCGCCGCCAGCGCGCGCTCCCGGAGTATGTCGGGGTCGGCGCCGGCCGTCGGGGCCGGCGTCTCGGCTGCGGTCATGCGGGGATGTCCTTCCCGTGGAACAGGTCGAGCAGATCGTCGGCGGGGCAGCGCCCCCGGGCCACATAGCGGTCGATGTACCGCGCGACCGCGTCCCGCACCTCGGAACTCGCCCCGATTCTGGGCAGTGCCTCGGCCGCCGCGGCGAAGCAGACGGCCGCCGCCTCCCGCAGTTCGGGATCGGCCAGACCGTCACGGATGGCCGCGTCCCACAGCGGATTGCGCGGCGCGGGCCGCGAACCGGCCCGCTCGGCAAGCGGCTTCACGGTCCGATAGGCCGTCTCGGCGGCCTCCGGGTCCTCGAACAGCGCCGTCGTCACGGCGAGCGGCACGATCCACCCGTCCTCACCGGGCTGGGCGTCGATCATGCGCAGTTCCATGTGACCGCGCGGGCGCACCGGCGGGAACAGTGTCGTCAGGTGGTAGTCGAGGTCGGCCCGGGTCGGCGGGGTGTCGGATCTCGTCCACTCCCGGAACGTCATGGCACCGGGTATGCCCCAGGGCCCCTCGTCGGCCCGTACGCACATCACGGGCGCGTCCAGCACCAAGCGCGCCCACGCCCCGCGCGGGTCGCCGTCGAGCGCCGGCGCGTTCGTCCGGGCCGGGTCCATCGCCGCCCACAGCGCCTGGCGGGTCGAACGCCAGCCGGTGACCCGGCCACGCGCCAACGGGGAATGCGCGAACGCCGCCACCAGCACCGCGCCGAGCTGGTGCGCCAGCCACCAGCGCCGCTGATGGCCGAGGGGTCCCGGCTCCTCGTACCCGGCGTCGAGACACACCTGCACCGAGGCGGACGAGCACATCATGGAGCGCCCCTCGGGTCCGAAGCGGTCGAGATAGATCTCCATCGCGTCGTACCGGGGCTCGTGGAGGTAGCGGGTCGGGGGGTTCCAGGGTTCGTGGCCGAAGCCACTGATGCCGAGACCCGCCTCGCGCAGCGTCGCGCGTACGGCGGTCAGATCGGCCGAGACGGACCCGACGCACTCCATCAGGGAGGCGGCCGGTGCCGAGCTGAGCTCCAGCTGGCCGCCGGGTTCGACGGTCAGCGGTGAGTTCAGGGTCAGGGTCCGCAGTGCGGCGTAGGCCGCTTCCAGTTGTGCGGGTGACGCGGGGAGCCGCGGATCACGCAGCTCGTGGACGTGCCATTCCAGCTCGACACCGAGGGTGCGGGGTGGACCGGTCTTGAAGCAGATGCCCCGGACCAGGGCCTCCACCTCCGCCTCGGTGACCGCGGAGCGTTGCTCCGTACAGCCACTCAGCGAATCTGACATGTCGGGATCCTCCTGAGATGCCAATCTCGTCGGCCAAGCCGCCGATCCGTTCCCGATGAGGTCGGACCGGCGGTGCTCGTCCCACCCAAAACCCTCGCGCCGCTTTCGCACAAGGGGGCACATCGTGGCAATGCGGATCGACGATCTCCGTTTCCGGGACTTCAGGCACCTCTTCCCGTACCCGTACCGGCCCGTTCACACCGGGAAACTCCGTTGCGGCCTTTCACCAGCATCGCCCAGGATGCGCCCATGAGCACGACGGGGGAGAACGCGCGGGCAGTGCGCGAGGCGCACTCGGGGGTGTCGCCATGAGCGCGCGCCTCCGCGGAATCGCACGCGAGACCGAACAGATCGTCGCGGCCGGGCACTATCGCGCGCCCTCGGGCCACGAGGTCTCCGTCGTGGCCGAGGTGGCGTCCGCCCGGGCCGGCACCCGCCTGTACGGCCCGGACCCCGTGGAGACACCCCAGGCCGATCCGGTGCGATCGACCATCGAGGTGACCGGCGAGAGCAGCCTGGCAGCCGCCCACCGTCTGACGACCACCGACGCCACCCCCGTGGCCGTCCTCAACTTCTCCTCCGCCCGCAACCCCGGCGGCGGCTACCTGAACGGCGCCCAGGCCCAGGAGGAGGCCCTCTGCCGGGCCTCAGCGCTCTACACGTGCGTCCGGGAGGCCCCCGCCTTCTACGACCACCACCGCACCCACCGCGACCCGTTCTACACGGACCGTGTCATCCACTCACCGGCCGTCCCCGTCTTCCGGGACGACCGAGGCACCCTCCTCGACACCCCGTACACAGCGGGTTTCCTCACCTCGGCGGCCCCGAACGCCTCGGTCGTCCTGCGTACGACACCGGAACGCGCCCCCGACCTCCCCCGAGCCCTGGCCACCCGCGCCGAACGCGTCCTGGAAACGGCGACGGCGAACGGCTACCGCCGCCTGGTCCTGGGCGCCTGGGGCTGCGGGGTGTTCGGCAACGACCCGACCCAGGTGGCGACGGCGTTCCGGACCCTGCTCATGGACGGCGGACGCTTCGAGGGCACCTTCGACCACGTGGTGTTCGGCATCCTGGACCGCACAAAGGGCACGACGATCCGGAGCGCCTTCGAACGAGAGTTCGCGGCAAGCGTGCCCCGTTAGGGGCGCGGGGAACTGCGCGACAAGCCCCCACCGACCCGCACTCGGCACACGGCCTACCGCCACCCGTACCGTTCCCGCAACCGCCGCACAACGGAGTTGAACCGCATCCGGTCCAACGCACAGGCCTCCCGCCGCATCCCCGCCTCGTGCAGCCGCAACACCCGGTCCACATCCACCCAGGAGTCCCGCCCCGACCGGTCCCACGGCCCGCTCCCGATCGGCACCCACTCCCGGTCCCCGTCATGCCGCTTGCTGGACAACTGCACGGCGAGGAACGTCCCCCCGGCCTCCCGGGCCACCACCAGCACGGGCCGGTCCTTCCCCCGCCCGTCGTTCTCCTCGAACGGCACCCAGGTCCAGACGATCTCACCGGGATCGGGATCCCCGTCATGCGCGGGCGAGTACTCGGTCCGCACCCGCCCGACATCACGGGGATCGGCTTCGACGGTGGCGGTGGGCCCGTAGCGCCCGGGCACTTCTTGCTCGGCAAAGGATGTCACCGCCACACGCTAACCCGCGCCCCGTCAGGGGCGCGGGTCTGTGCCGATATGCGGCTCCGCCGCGCGGGCGCGACAAGCCACGACCAACCCGCAGCCGCCCACCCACAGCCGAAGCCACGGCGCTACGACTCCCTGTCCACCTGCACCTTCTCCACGGCCACTTTCTCCACAGGCACCCCATTGACCCCGGCGGAGCCCCCCGCAGGGGTGGGCGCCCCATTCATCGACGACAGCAACTGCCGAGCCAGTCCCAACCCGGTCCCACCCATCGTGAGCGCCTTGGCCAACATGTCCGCCATTCCGTCGGCCCCGTTCAACACCACCATGTTGTCGACGTTCCCGAACGCGGACGCCCCGGCCTCCACGATCTCCGGCCACCGCTCGGCCAACTGCTGCGCGATGACCGCTTCCTGGTTCTCCGCCAACGCGGCGCTCCGCGCCTTGATGCCCTCGGCCTCCGCGAGCCCCTTCGCCCGCGTGGCCTCGGCCTCGGCGAGCCCCCTGGCCTGCTGGGCGGCGGCCTCGGCCTCACCGGAGATCTGCGTCGCGGTCGCCTCGGCGGCGGCCGCCAGCTCCGTCTCCTTGGCCTTGGCCTGCGCGGCGGAGATACGGGCGTCGCGCTCGGCCTCGGCGAGAGTCCGTTTCTCATAGGCCTTGGCGTCGGCCGGCTTGCGGACGTCCGCCTGGAGCTGCTGCTCGCGCCGGGCCGCCGCGAGTTCCGCGACCCGGGTCTCCTGGACGACGACCTCCTGCAGTGCGGCCGCCTCGGCGAGCGGGCCGGCCTGCTTGGACTCGGCGGCGGCCTTGTCCCGTTCGGCCTGGTAGCCGGCCTGGAGGATCTCGCTGTCACGGGTGGCCTCCGCCATCCGCGCCGCGGCCATCTGCTCGGCCTCGGTGGCGAGTCGGTTGGCCTCGGCCTGCGCGATCCGGGCGTCGCGCTGGACGGCCGCCGCGTGCGGCATGGCCAGGTTCTTGATGTAGCCGGTCGGGTCCTCGATCTCGTGGATCTGCAGCGAGTCGACGATCAGACCCAGCTTCTCCATCTCCGTACCGCACGCCGCCCGGGTCTGGCCGGTCAGCTTGTCGCGGTCGCGGATCATGTCCTCGACCGTCAACCCGCCCACGATGGATCGGAGATGACCGGCGAACACGTTGTGCACCCGCTCCGACACGCGCTTCTGCTGGTCGAGGAAACGACGGGCCGCGTTGGCGATGGACACGAAGTCGTCGCCCACCTTGAAGATGACGACACCACGGATCTTCAGCGGAATGCCCTGATGGGTCACGCAGTCCACGGACAGCTCGGTCTGGTTCAGATCGAGCGAGAGCTTGCGCACCGCCTGCACACCGGGCAGCACGAGGGTGCCGCGCCCGGTGACGATACGGAAGTTCATGCCCTCCTCCAGGCCCTCCATCCTCGTCTTGGAGCCGGAGATGATGAGCGCCTCGTTGGGTTCGGCGACCCGCCACATCAGTTTGAACAGACCGATCAGTACCAGGGCGGCTCCTAGGGCCGCCCCCGCGATCATGCCGATGAACATCGGCACACCCCCTCTGCCAGGTGCCCTTTCGGCACCGAACGTCGGGAGTGTCCCGCGTGGTTCAGCGGTGGAACAGGGCCTCGGGGACCGTTGTTGCAGTCCTGATGCGAACCGGTTCCCGAAGACCGACAGTCGGGGAGCGGAGGACCCGACGAACCGTCAACTGTCGTACGCCGCCGACACGTACACCGTGCGCGGCGGCAGATACTCCATCACCATCACGAGCGTCCCCGGAGCGATCCGGTCCTTCGCGGAGGCGGGGTACGCGAGGAAGTGCTCGGCGCCGCCCCGCACCCGGAGGATCACTTCGCCGACGAGCCCGGGACCGACCGCACCGGTCACCCGTCCCATCAGCCCGATCATCGACGGTTCGTCCATGGTCACAGCGTACGGGTCACATCGCGGGCGCCGAACCCACTCCCGGAGCGGGCGACGAACCCACTTCCGTCGTGGGCGCCGAACCCGCTCATCCCGCGGGCGAGTCCGCGGCCTCCCGCCGCGGCGGCCACAGCTCGTGCCAGCGCTGGTCCGCCTCCAACTGCGCGGCCAGCGACAGCAGCAGGGGCTCACTGTTCGCCGGACCGAGCAACTGCGCGCCCACCGGCAGCTCTTCGTCCACGAACCCCGCCGGTACGTTCACCCCGGGCCAGCCCAGCACGTTCCACGGCCAGGCGTACGGGCAGGCCGCGATCATCGCGCGGTCGGTGCCGAGTCCGCCGAGGTTCAGCATGGAGCCGACGCGCGGCGGGGGAGCGGCGGTCGTCGGCGCCAGCAGCACGTCGTACGTCGTGAACAGCGCGCCGATCCGCCGGTGCAGGGTGACCTCGGCGCGGCGGGCCAGCCGCAGGGGCGCCCCGGCGAGCAGTCGGCCGAGGCGGGCGGCGTCGAGGGTGCGCCGGTCGAGGAGCCCCGGTTCGGTGATGGCACCGACGCGTTCGGCGATACCGGCGGTGGCGCGCGGGATGAAGGTCAGCCCGATCTGCCCGTACCGGGGCTCCGCCTCCTCCACCACATGCCCGAGCGCGGCGAGCCGCTCCGCGACGGCCCTTACCCGCTTCTCCACGCGGGGGTCGAGGCGGGCGGGCAGCGCGGTGAACGGCGGCTTCAGGGACAGCGCGATCCTGAGCCGCCCCGGGTCCCTTCCGACGGCCTCGGAGGCGTTGACGGCGAGGGGCCGGTGCAGATCGCCCTCGTGGTTGCCGCTCGCCGCGTCCAGCAGGAGAGCGGCGTCGGCGACCGTGCGGGCGAGGGTGCCGTTGACGGTGATGCCCTGGAAGGACTCCGCGTGCGGCCAGGTCGAGATGCGGCCCCGCTGCGGCTTGATGCCGATGAGATGCGTCCAGGAGGCCGGGATACGGACCGAACCGGCGCCGTCCGAGCCCAGCGCGGCCGGCACCAGCCCAGCGGCGACGGCCGCCGCGGAACCACCGGAGGAGCCGCCCGGGGTGTGGTCGGGGTGCCAGGGATTGCGGGTCGCCCCGAACGCCGGCCCCTCCGTGAACGGCCACTGCCCCAGCTCGCACGTGTTCGTCTTGCCGACGACGATCGCCCCGGCCGCGCGCAGCCGCCGTACGGCCTCGCCGTCCTCCGGCAGCGACGGGAACTCGCCCCGGCAGCCGAACGCGGTCGGTTCGCCCGCCACGTCCATGTCGTCCTTCACTGCCACCGGCACGCCGAGCAGGGGCCGCCGTCCGCCCTCCGCCAACTCCTTGTCCGCCGCCTCGGCCTCCACGAGTGCCGCCTCGGCCCGCACCCGCCGGAACGCGTTCACCGTCCCCTGACTCGCCTCGATCCGGGCGAGCGTCGCCTCCACCAGCGCCCGCGACGTCACCTCCCCGGCAGCCAGCGCACGAGCGCACTCCACGAGACCCGGCGCACGGTCGACACCCATTACGGAACACCTCCGGAAGCAGCCTTTCTACCGAACGGTAACGTCCACGCGGGCGCGGTGGTACAGCGACGACGACTTGCCTGACGAGGGCGGCGATTCGTGGTGGCGTAAGGGTGAGGGGCGGGGGTGCCGACCGGCGCGCGCACCCACAGCGAACACATAGTTCACGCCATAGGTTTCGGGCGTCACCACCCCTGGGCGCCCCCACGGACGGCCGGTCGCCTGCCGGGGGAGGGGCGCCCCGCGAACGCCGCCGGGAGCCGGCCGCACGTCCTTGGCCAGGCACGCGACCGCCCACCGGACGCCGACTCCGACCAGCGGATCGGCACCCGTCACCCGTGCGACCCCGGTGCGCCCGCCGCGCCGCGCGACCCGCTCGGGGCACGGCGCGAGACGGTTCAGCCGCACACCGACCGGGCACGGAAAGCCCGTCACCCGCACGTACGATGCCCCCGTCTCCGGACCTCTGTGGAGATGGCGTGAAATGGCTGTCGGGTTGAACAGATTTCGAACACATTCGCCAAACTGCCCAGCCACAAAGATCGGTGGCCCGAACCCGAGCTCCCGCGTGGCCGGTCCTCCCCCGGCCGGAACGACCTTCACCGCTTCTGCAAGGATGCCGTCCTCATGGTGCAGATACCGAAAGAGCCCGCCCCGCCCTCGCCCCTGCAGCGATCCGTGCCCACGAGCGCCGATGTGGCACGCCTCGCGGGTGTCTCCCGCGCGACGGTCAGCTACGTCCTCAACAACACCAGCGCCGTCCGAATCAGCGAGCCCACCCGCCGCCGGGTCCACGAGGCCGCCAAGGAACTCGGCTACGTGCCGCACGCGGCGGCCCGCAGTCTGCGCGCCGGCCACAGCCGTCTGGTGCTGATGCCCACCCCGAACGTGCCCATCGGCCCGCTCTACAGCCAGTTCATCAACGAGATCCAATGGGCCCTCAGCCGGCTCGACTACACCGTCGTGCAGCACGGCGGCATCGGTCTGCGCGGCGACGACGCCGCCCGCGCCTGGGCGGAACTGCGCCCCGTCGCGGTGATCGTGCCCGGCGTGGGGATCGGCCCGCAGGGTGTGGCCGTCCTCAAGCGCTCCGGCGCCAAGGCCGTCGTCACCCTCACCCCCGAACCCGTCGAGGGCGCCCACGCGTTGATCCTCGACCACGCGGGCGTCGGCCACAGCGCCGGCCGGCACCTGGTCGAGCGCGGTCGTCGCCGTATCGGTGTCGTCGTGCCCGAGGAGCCCGGCTTCGGCGTCTTCTCCCTGCCCCGGCTCGCCGGCGTACGACGCGCGGTGCAGGGCACCGACGCGACGGTCACCGAACTGCCGCTCGCCTACGACGAGGCGGCCGCCGCCCGGCTCGCCCGCGACTGGCGTTCACTCGGCCTGGACGCGGTGTTCGCGTACAACGACGAATACGCGATGCTGGTGATGCGGGCCCTGCAGGACGAGGGCATCGGCGTCCCCGAGGAGACGGCCGTGGTCGGCGCGGACGACCTGATGCTCGGCCGGCTGCTGCGGCCACGCCTCAGCACCGTCCACCTGGAGCTGCCGTCCGGACGTGAGCTCGCGGAACTGGTCGACCGCGTGGTGCGCGACCCCGCGTCGGTCCCCATGACCCACGACGTACTGGGTGCGACGATCGTGCACCGCGAATCGAGCTAGCCGGACCCTCCTACGGGGACCGGCGCACAACTCCTCGACCCCTGCCGGGAGTTGTGCCTCGACCGGGACCACCGCCGACCTGGTGGACCGGTCGGCTCACCGGCCGTTGTGCTCATGGGCCGTTGTCGTGCTCACGGGCCGTTCCGCTCACTGGCCGTTCTGCTCGACCTGCGCCTGCTGCTCGGCGACCGCCTTGCGGACCTCGTCCATGTCCAGCTTGCGGGCCTGCCCGATCACATCGGTCAGCGCGGCCTCCGGCAGCGCGCCCGGCTGCGCGAACACGGCGACCTGGTCACGGACGATCATCAGCGTCGGGATCGACTGGATACCGAAGGCCTGGGCCAGCTCCGGCTGCGCCTCGGTGTCCACCTTGCCGAACACCAGGTCGGGGTTGTCGTCGGCCGCCTTCTCGTAGACCGGGGCGAACTGCCGGCACGGCCCGCACCAGGACGCCCAGAAGTCGATCAGCACGAACTCGTTGTCGGTGACCGTCTGGTCGAAGTTCTCCTTGGTGAGCTCCACGGTGCTGCTCATGGCGTGCATCCCTCTTCCTGGTATCGGTGCTCGGGCGAGCCGCTTTCGACAACGTCGGCCCGAGGCGGCGTATTCCGCGCGCGTACCCGTGTGGCCACCGCGCACACCACCAACCAGACTGGCCCCATGACGGATACGGAAAACACCGGAACCACCGACAGCACGGACGAAGCGACGACGACCGAGTACGACGTCGTGGTGCTCGGGGCCGGACCCGTGGGGGAGAACGTCGCCGACCGCACCCGCGCGGCCGGCCTGTCCACCGCGGTCGTGGAGAGCGAACTGGTCGGCGGCGAGTGCTCGTACTGGGCGTGCATGCCCAGCAAGGCCCTGCTGCGCCCCGCGATCGCCCGCGCCGACGCCCGCCGCGTACCCGGCCTGCGGCACCTGGTCGACGGCCCGCTCGACGCCGCCGAGGTCCTCGCCCACCGCGACTACGAGACCTCCCACTGGAAGGACGACGGCCAGATCGGCTGGCTGGACAGCATCGGGGCGGTGTTCCACCGGGGCCACGGCCGCCTCGCCGGGCCCCGCCGCGTGGTCGTGGCCGCCCCCGACGGCGGGCGCCACGTCCTCACCGCCCGGCACGCGGTGGTGGTCTCCACCGGCAGCCGCGCCCTCCTGCCCGACCTGCCGGGACTCGCCCAGGTCAAGCCCTGGACCAGCCGTGAGGCCACCAGCGCGCAGGCGGTCCCCGGCCGCCTGATCGTCGTCGGCGGCGGTGTCGTCGCCGTGGAGATGGCCACCGCCTGGCGCTCCCTCGGCTCCGAGGTCACCCTCCTCGTCCGCGGCAAGGGCCTGCTGCCCCGGATGGAGCCCTTCGCCGGTGAACTGATCGCCGAGGCGCTCGTCGAGGCGGGCGCGGACGTCCGCACCGGCACGTCCGTGACGGCGGTGTCCCGGGAGAACGGGACCGTGGTGGCGCTCACCGACACCGGCGACCGTCTGGAGGCCGACGAGATCCTCTTCGCCACCGGACGCGCCCCGCGCACCGACGACATAGGCCTCGACACCGTCGGCCTGGAGCCGGGCTCGTGGCTGCCCGTGGACGACAGCCTCCGGGTGACCGGCAGCGAGTGGCTGTACGGGGTCGGGGACGTCAACCACCGGGCGCTGCTCACCCACCAGGGCAAGTACCAGGCCCGGATCGCCGGGGCCGCCATCGCCGCCCGCGCGGCCGGGGTCCCGCTGCTGGAGAGCGACCCGTGGGGTGCTCACGCGGCCACCGCCGACCACGCCGCCGTCCCCCAGGTCGTCTTCACCGACCCCGAGGCCGCCGCCGTCGGCCTCTCCCTCGCCGAGGCCGAACAGGCGGGCCACCGCGTCCGCGCGGTCGACGTCGAGTTCTCCTCCGTCGCGGGGGCGGGCCTGTACGCCGACGGTTACCGGGGCCGCGCCCGCATGATCGTCGACCTCGACCACGAGATCCTGCGCGGCGTCACCTTCGTCGGCCCCGCCGTCGGCGAACTCATCCACTCCGCCACCGTCGCCGTCGCCGGAGAGGTCCCGATCGGCCGCCTCTGGCACGCGGTGCCCTCGTACCCGACGATCAGCGAGGTCTGGCTGCGGCTGCTGGAGGCGTACCGGGGCTGAACCGGTCGGCGCCGGCCGCACGGGCCGGGGCGTCAGTCGGGGAGCAGGAAGCCCAGCTCCCGTGCCGCCCTGGCCGGGGTCGGGTCGTTCCAGCGGTCGGCCATCGCCTGGTTCGAGGAGAGCGAACGCGACTCGGCGTGGTCGAGGTAGAGCGTGCCGTTCAGGTGGTCCGTCTCGTGCTGGACGATCCGGGCGGGCCACCCCGAGAACTCCTCGTCCACGGCCCGCCCCCGCTCGTCGAGCGCCCGGAGCCGCACCTTGGCGTGCCGGGCCACCACGGCCTGCCAGCCCGGCACGCTCAGACAGCCCTCGAAGAACGCGTCACGGAACGGCCCGACGGCCTCGTACGCCGGATTGACCAGGACCCGGAACGGCTGCGGCACCCGGCCCCGGGCGAGCCGTACCTCCTCCGGGACCGGCGCCGGATCCTCGATCACCGCGATCCGCAGGCCCACCCCGACCTGGGGCGCGGCGAGGCCGACGCCGGGTGCCGCGTGCATGGTGGCGCGCAGGGCGGCGACGAAGCGGGCCAGGAGGCCCGGGTCGAGCTGGCCGTCGAAGGGCTCGGCGGTGCGGCGCAGCACCGGATCGCCCGCGGCGACGATCGGCAGCGGCCCCTCGTGGGCGAGGAGTTCCTCGACCCGGTCGCTCAGGGGGCGGGACTCGGAGCGATCGGAGCGATCAAGGCGATCAGCGGGATCGGTGCGATCGGGGCGATCGGTGCGGTCACGTTCGGAAGCCATCGGGCCAGGATGCCAACCGCGCCCCGGCGACGCGAGGCGGCTCCAGCGGAGCCCCGATCCCACCGCCGACAGATGCGTGTGACCCAGCTCACACAAAGTGCCGGGAACTCGAAGCCCTCACGCCCCGACTACTGAACCGCCACGACGTCCCCGCATCCCGGAGCATCCGCCGATGACCATCGCCCCCTCGACCGAGACGGACGAGCCCCAGAAACCCGTCGCCAAGCCCGACGGCACCACGAAGGGCTGGGCCTCCCTCCGGCCCCTCGTCCTGCGGCTGCACTTCTACGCGGGCGTCCTCGTCGCCCCGTTCCTGTTGGTCGCCGCCCTGACCGGCGGGCTGTACGCCGCCTCGTTCTCGATCGAGAAGATCGTCTACGCGGACCGGACGACCGTCGCCGAGGTCGGCGACGAGAAGCTGCCGATCTCCGAACAGGTCGCCGCCGCCCGCAAGGAGCACCCCGAGGGCACCATCTCCGCCGTACGCCCCTCCCCGGAGGACGACGCCACGACCCGGGTGATGCTGACGGGCGTCGAGGGCATCGACGAGGGCAACACGCTCGCGGTGTTCGTCGACCCGTACACGGCCGAGGTGCGGGGCGCGCTGGAGCAGTACGGCTCCACGGGCGCGCTGCCGGTGCGGACCTGGATCGACAAGTTCCACGCCAACCTCCACCTCGGCGAGACCGGCCGCCTCTACAGCGAACTCGCCGCCAGCTGGCTGTGGGTCATCTCGGGCGGCGGACTCGTGCTCTGGTTCGCCCGCCGCCGCGCCCAGCGCAAGGTACGCGGCACCACCGGGCGCCGCCGCACGCTCGGCCTGCACGGCACGGTCGGCGTCTGGGCCGCCGCCGGGTTCTTCTTCCTCTCGGCGACGGGCCTGACCTGGTCGACGTACGCGGGCGCCAACATCGAGGTGCTGCGCACCGAACTCCACCAGGCGACCCCGGCCATCTCGGCCGCGGCGGGCGACCACGGCGGCCACGACGCCGCGGCGACGGACGGCGGGGCCGCCCCGGAGGGCGACCTCGACAAGATCCTCGCCGCCGCCCGCACCGAGGGCCTCGGTGACCCGGTGGAGATCGTGCCGCCCGCCGACGCGGCCTCCACATACGTCGTACGGCAGGTCCAGCGCAGCTGGCCCACCAAGCAGGACGCGGTGGCCGTGGACCCGGCGACCGCCGAGGTCACCGACACGCTCCGCTTCGCCGACTACCCGGTCCTCGCCAAGCTGTCCCGCTGGGGCATCGACGGCCACACCGGCGTCCTGTTCGGCCTGGCCAACCAGCTCCTGCTGATCGCCCTCGCGGCCTCCCTGGTCGTGCTGATCCTCTGGGGCTACCGCATGTGGTGGCAGCGCGGTCGCGCCTCGTCGTTCGGCCGCCCGATCCCGCGCGGCGCCTGGCAGCAGGTACCGCCCCAGATCCTGGTCCCCGCCCTCGCGGTCATCGCCGTCCTCGGCTACTTCGTGCCCCTCCTCGGCATCCCGCTCGCGGTGTTCATCGCGGTGGACGTCGTCCTGGGCGAGATCGCGTACCGGCGCGGCAAGCGGTCGTACGGGGGCCGGGCGGAGGCGAAGTAGGGCGCGCAGCAGCAGCCGGGCGGCAACGGCCCGGGCCTCCAGGGGAGGCGAAGCGGCGAGAGGGGGCGCGTCCGACCGGACGCGCCCCCTCAGCGCGTAGTACTCCGTACTTCCTCTACTCCCTCTGCTCCCTCTGCTCCCTTTACTCCTTGTGCTCCTCGACCGTCAGAGCCGCTCGAAGTCGCCCGCGAGCGCGGAGGCGATCCGCAGATGGGACTCCGCCTCCTCGTGCCGGGCCTGCCGTTCGAGCGTGCGGCCCAGCATCAGCCGGGCGTAGTGCTCCACCGGGTCCCGCTCGACGAGGACGCGCAACTCGGCCTCGGCGCGGCGCAGTTGGGCCGAGTGGTAGTAGGAGCGGGCCAGCAGCAGCCGGGGTCCGGTCTGCTCCGGGACCTCCTCGACCAGCGGGCCGAGGACGCGCGCGGCGGCGGCGTAGTCCTTGGCCTCGAAGAACATCCGGGCACGCTCCCAGCGCTCGGCGGGTGTTCCGTGGTCGTAGTACGTCGTGTCCACTGGTGACCTCCTTCGAGGCCCACAACCCGCACGGGCGGTTGGCTATTCCACTACTTCAGGGCGGCGAGCTCCGCGTTGGCGCGCTCGGTGACGAGGGTCAGTACGCGACCGGCCGCCGCCAGGTCCTCGGCGGGGATGCCGGCGTAGATCCGGGCGGAGACGGGCGCGACCTCGGCGGCGGACCCGGTGAACGCCTCCCGTCCGGCGTCCGTGATCCTGACCCGGGACGGCCGCGCCGGGTCCGTCTCCACCAGCTTCGCGGAGACCAACTCCTCGACGACGGCCCGTATGTCGGCCTGCTCGACCTTGAGGAAGCCGACGACCTGATCCACGAGCCCGTCCCGGTTGACGGGTTCGTCGGCGACCGCGACGACCCGGAGGGCCACCGACTGCTGGAACGTCAGTCCGTAGCCGGTCAGCACGCGCTCCAGGACCGCGCGGCTCGCGTAGTGGGCGAGGGCGACGACGCGGCCGTTGACGGTGGGTGCGGTGGTGGTCATGACTGCTCCTTCTCGTGCTCGTGGTCGTGCTCGTGCTCGTGTTTGTGGTCGGGGTTGTGCTCGTGGTCGGGGGGCGGGACGAGCGGTACGTCGAGCAGGGCGGTCAGTTCGCGTGCGAACTCCCCGGTCCGGGCGCCGTCGAGGCCGCCGAGCGGCTCCAGCAGCTGGTGCATCAGCCCCTGGACGACCTCGATCGCGCGCCGGGTGACATCGCGGCCCTGCTCGGTGAGCGCCAGCCGCACCGCACGGGGGTCGCGGGGGTCACGCGTGCGTTCGAGGAGACCGGCGGCCTCCAGGGCGCGGGCCAGCTTGGAGACGTACAGGGCCTCCAGGCCGGTGTGGTCCGCGAGCTGCCGCTGACTCGGCCGCCGGCCGGCCCGGTGCATGCCGTACAGCGATGCCACCAGCGCGTACTGCGCGTGCGTCAGCCCCAGCGGGGCGAGGGCGCGGTCGACCGCGACCCGCCACTTCATGGACAGCCGCCAGACGAGGAAACCGGGGGTCGCGCCTTCGAGAGCCGAACTCATAGGGATAACGTACATGGCTACTATAGCCATGGCTACTAATTTTCACCGCCCTCGCGACCGGCTCCGCGCCCGCTTCTGAGCCAAGTGCCCCGAGGTGGGCGGGGGGATGGCTGACGGCGGGAGCCGGACGGGTCTAGGTTGTGGACATGAGCAATCTTGATCGCGAGGCGGTGCCCGCGGTGTGCGGCGGCCGGGGGTTCGTGGTGGCCGAGCCGGTGCGTGAACTTCTCAGCCCCCGCCGGGTGAAGCTCGGCGAGTCCACCGAGGTGCGGCGGCTGCTGCCCAACCTGGGCCGCCGCATGGTGGGCGCCTGGGCCTTCGTCGATCACTACGGCCCCGACGACATCGCCGACGAGCCCGGTATGCAGGTGCCGCCGCATCCGCACATGGGTCTGCAGACGGTCAGTTGGCTGCACGAGGGCGAGGTGCTGCACCGCGACTCCACGGGCAGCCTCCAGACGATCCGCCCGCGCGAGCTGGGTCTGATGACCTCCGGACGGGCCATCAGCCACTCGGAGGAGAGCCCGAGGCCGCACGCCCGCTTTCTGCACGGCGCCCAGCTCTGGGTGGCCCTGCCCGACAGCCACCGGCACACCGACCCGCGCTTCGAGCACCACGCCGAACTGCCCGTCGTCACCGCCGCCGGCCTGAGCGCCACCCTCATCCTCGGCTCCCTGGACGGCGCGACGTCGCCCGGCACGACCTTCACCCCGATCGTCGGCGCCGACCTCACCCTGACGTCCGGCGCCGACGTGCGCCTCCCCCTCGAACCCGACTTCGAGTACGCCGTCCTCGCCATGTCCGGCGAGGCCCACGTCGACGGCGTCCCCGTCCTGCCCGGCTCCATGCTCTACCTCGGCTGCGGCCGCACCGAACTCCCCCTCCGGGCCGACTCGAACGCCTCCGTCATGCTCCTCGGCGGCGAGCCCTTCGAGGAAGAGTTGATCATGTTCTGGAACTTCATCGGCCGCACCCAGACCGAGATCGAACAGGCCCGCCAGGACTGGATGACCGGCGACCGCTTCGGTGAGGTGAAGGGATACGACGGCGCACCGCTGCCCGCCCCCGCGTTGCCGGCGGTACCGCTGAAGCCGCGCGGAAGGGTGCGCTGACCAGCAGGACCCATGCTGACCTTTGCTGACAACGGTGCGGGGGACGCCCCCAGACGATCGGTGAGCGGGTGCGCGAGTACATCCGCCTGATCGCCCGGACGTCCCTCGTCCGACTGGAACACCGCCGCCATCGCCGCCCATGTCCGCCGGCGCGACGTACGCGCCGAGCCGAAGGCCAAGTTCGCCCCGACTCATCCATCCGCACGTGGACTCAGTACCCGGCCACGGCTGCACGAGGGGTCGGCCAGGGCTCTGCCCCCAGCGGATACGGCGGCATCCTGGCCGCAGCCGCCGATCCGGTCTGCGCCGTCACCCCGAGACGGGCATGACCAGCGTCTTCACGAAGTCGACGGCGCCTTCCCGCTGATAGAAGCGCAGGGCGCCATCGTTGCCCGCGACGACGGAGATCTTCATGACCTGGACACCCGACTCGGCGAGACGCTCGCGCACGGCCCTGACAAGGGCCTGCCCGACTCCGGTACCGCGAGTCTCGTCATCGACCACAAGGGTTTCCAGCACGCCGACCTGGTCCCCCCACTGCCATGAACCCGGGGCGTCCAGGACACGCACGACCGCATAGCCGAGCAGGTGATTCCCGTCCCGAGCGACCAGTACCGCGGTGAGCGGCTCCTGCAGCCATTCGAGGTACTGTCCCCGCCGCAGACGCCACGAGTCCTCGGGCGAGCGAACCGCACCGAGACCCGCCAGGTGTGCCGCCTCCCGACTGTGGTGGACCAGGAGCTGCCCCCACAGGCGCTCCAGGCAGTCCACCTCGGAAGACGCCAGGACGTCGATCACGGGATCCATGCCAGGAAGCGTAGCCAGCGAAAGCTCCTCGCCTCCAACCGATTACCTGGTCAGCCATCCACGCGGAGCCACTGGCCGATGGCCGCGACCTTCACCAGCACCTCGTCCGGGCCGGGGACCGGGCGTGGGATGTCGGCGATCTCGGGGGTGGCGCCGTAGTCGGTGGTGATCGGAGCACGCATGTGTGCTCCTTCATTTGTCGGTGATGAACGGTGCTGCGCCGATATGGGCGGAGTCGGTGGCCTGCTGGAGGAGGAACGCGGCCGCGTTGGTCCGCGAGAGGCGGACACCGCCCTTGTCGCCGACCGCGCGGACGTTGATCGCGGTGGTCTTCGGGCCGTTGGTCAGCAGCGGGACGCGGACGATGGTCCACTTCAGCCCGGAGTCGCGGACCGTCTGCCCGATGCGGACGATGGCGTCGTAGGCCACGGGCTGGAACTTCCGGATGCCGGTGACCATGAGCCCGACTTTGAGCTCCCTGCGGTCGGCCGGGTCGGTGATGCTCGGGGTGCCCAGCGCGACGAGGCGTTCGACCTCGTGTTCCCGCATCGCCGCGATGATGCTGCGGTAGCCGGAGACCAGCGGGGGAATCTCCGCCTTGTCGGTGCCCGGGCCCAGCACGCTGAGCACGGCGTCGCTGCCGCGCACCGCCTCGCCGATGGCCAACGCGTCGTCGAGTTGTCCCTGAATCGCCGTGAGCCGCTGGTGGGAGGGCAGTTTCGCGGGCGTACGGGCATAGGCGACGACCTCGTGGCCCTCGGCCAGGGCCTGGTTGATCAGGAGCAGGCCGGTGGGACCGGTACCGCCGAAGACGGTCATGCGCATGGGTTCACCTCTACGGGACCGGGCCACAGGGCAGGGTTCAACTCCGTGACTCCGTCCGAGCAGTGGCCTAGGGCGTCGCAGAACGCGCCTTCCGGAGCGCTGATGAGCGTGAGCGCGGGCGGAGGTGTGGCGTGGGAATCACCGTCGCCGGCCGCGACGAGGGTGTCGCAGTCGGCCGACTCGGTGTGACGGGTGGTGGGTGCGGTCATGCGGACGCTCCCCGTGCCTGCGCGATGGCGGTCGCGTAGCCCTGGACATGGGTGGCGCCGGCAACGGCGTGAGTGCCGTCGAAGACCGCGAACGGCACACCCGTGATGCCGAGCGCCCGGCCCGCCGCCCGTTCGTCGCGGACGGCCTGTGCGTAGGTGTCCCCGGACAGCACCGCGCGGGTCTCCCGCGCCGGAACTCCGGCGTCGGCGGCGACCCGGACCAGTACGTCGTCGTCGAACGGGTCGAGCTCACCGGCGAAGTAGCCGCGCTGCAACGTCGAGAACATCGGTGTGGCCACGCCGTGAGCGCGGGCGAGATGCAGAACCCGGTGGACGTCGAAGGTGTTCGCGGCCGGGCGGTCCACGCTGTACGGCAGGCCCTCGGCGCGGGCCAGTTCGGCCATCCGCGATTCCATCCGGCGGGCCTGCTCCGCCGTACCTCCGTGCTTGGCGACGAACACGTCCGGCACCGATACCGGTGTCGAGGCCATGTCCTGATCCAGCTGGAAGGAACGAAGGACCACCTGTACCTGCCCGGCCGCGGCTGTGGCGATGGCCTGCTCCAGCCGGTGCTTGCCGATGTAGCACCAGGGGCAGCCCAGATCGGTCCACAACTCGATGACCAGAGGGGTGCCGGTGTCCGGTGTCGATGATTCCGGCGCGGTGGACGTGGTCATGGAAGCCTCATTCCTGTGCACGGGTCTTTCCGATCGGGGGGGGGCGGGTCACGGAGACGGCCGGCGATCGCGGGTCCGCCGGGCAGTGCCGTACGGGGATCGCCGACGTCCGGCTGCGCGGGTCTGCGCCGAGAGCGCCCCTTTCAGGCCCTACAGGGCGGCCTGGAAGGCTTCGGCGAGCTTGCGGGCCTGCTCATGGGAGTCCGCCAGGGACGCCTCGTGCAGCGGTATGAGTTCGGACATGTAGGGGACGACCGGGGCGAGGGTGAGCTCGGGGGTCAGGACGCTCACGTCGAGGCCGAGCGCCTGCTGGTGTCCCAGGACGGTTTCCAGGGTGGGGATCACATGGTCCATGCCGTGGTTGGGGGTGCCGGGGCCGTAGCCGCCGCCACGGGCGGATACGACCAGGGCGGGGCGGCCCGCGGCCGGCGGCCCGTCGGGAAGCGCCACCGTGGCACCCACGGTCATGACCTGGTCCAGCCATGCCTTGAACACCGAGGGCATCGAGTAGTTGTACATCGGCACCGTGAACAGATAGGCGCTCGCGCCGAGGAACTCCCCGATCAGCTCTTCCTGGATCGCCCCGGCCGCGGCCTGCTCCGGGGTGCGCGAGGCCTTGTTTGCGCTGCGCGAAGCGATGCCGGCGGCGGTGAGGTGAGGCACCGGTGCGGCTCCGAGGTCACGGTGGACGACCGGGCCCCGCCAGGAATCCCGAAAGGACCGGGCGACCTGCCGGGACACCGAGTCGGCGCCCAGGGAGGAGGAATCGATGTGCAGCAGAGAGGACATGAAGGTGCCTCCGAAACCGAAACTTATCTTTTGTGCGCAGCACCATCATGCGACAGTATGGAGACCTCTACAAAAGGCACATTCATGTCTGTGCCGAAGGAGTATGTGCGTCATGGACACCGCCGGCGTAACGGCCGACACGATGCCGACAGGGCCGTGCGCCCGTATCCCCGCGGGGCAGTCCGCCTTCATCCGCGAGATCCTCGACCGTGTCGGCGACAAGTGGACCCTGCTCGTGATCGCCACTCTGCAACAGGGCGTGCGTCGCTACTCCGATCTGCACCACACCGTGCCGGGGATCTCCCAGCGCATGCTCACCCTTACGCTGCGGCAGCTCGTCCAGGACGGCCTGGTCACCCGAACCGCATACGCCGAAGTCCCCCCACGCGTCGAGTACGGCCTCACCCCCCTCGGGGTCAGCCTCCTCGACATCGTCGGCTCCCTGATCGACTGGGTCTCGACCCATCACGACGAGATCCGTGAGCACCGCGCACACGCCGGCCAGGCGACAACGAAGCCGACACCCACGCACGCGAAAAGCTGACCCTCTCCAGGCCCTGAGCGGTCGGCCCTGCCCGTGCGTCGGGGTGGGCCCCGGCTCCGAGCACGAACGCCTGGATGAGACCGAGCAGCCCCGGCCGCGGTGGCAGTGGCGTGTCGGCCTCCACGGGGTGTCGGAGGTCATCGCCACTGCGCGCGGCCGGGGCTGTCCGCCCGGGTGGGGGTGTCTCGGCTCAGCAGCGGTCGCCGCTGTTCACCGCGCGGTCGCGGGCCACGATCTGGCCGACGGGCGAGCCGTCGTTGTTGGTCACGTTGGCCTTGGCGTCGTAGTAGGCGCCGTGCGACTTGATGTCACGGTAGCCGCGGCCGCGCCAGCTGTTGACGGTCGTCCAGTTCGCGAAGGGAAGCGTGTTCCAGGTGTAGGCCTCGACGTGGAAGACCGGGTTGCTGCGCACCGTGCGCATCTCCGGTCGCTGAACCATCCAGCCCACCCGGCGGGCCGGCACGGTGAGGGTGCTCGTCTTGGACCAGCCCTTCGTGGTCGCGTACGACCAGGTGCGCGTGTACTCGCCACCCGCCTGGACCGACAACACGTCCTTGAGGGGGGTCCACTGGATGCCGACCGAGCCGGTGACGCTGTTGCTCGTGGTGCTGGTCGTGCTTCCGCTCGACGTGATGCCCTGGCTCAGCGAGGATCCCGAGCTGCAGTTGACGATGGTGTCGCTGACGCGCTGCTCGCCGCCGGTCCAGGTCCAGCTGGACGCCTTGGGGTAGGAGCACCAGCCTCTGTAGCGCTCCCAACGACCGCGGATGTCGTTCCAGTTGTTGAGGGACCTGAGTTCGCCGGTGTCGACGTTGATCAGGCCTTCCTGGGTGCCGGTTCGCCCGTTGCACAGGCTCATCAGGAGCTTGTCGGTGTTGAACGGCTCCGCGCCGCGGATGTTGGTCGCCGCGCTGGCCGGCGAGACGGCGGTCATCACCGTGGCGAAGCTCAGCACCGTGGCCAATCCGGCGCGCTTGATCGTGGAACGCGATATCACTGGGGACCTCTTATCGTGTTCAAGGATGACTGTCGCCAACCCGTGGAGATGGGCGTGTGCGGGGCTTCGGGGCGAGGGGCCGCACGGACGGTGACGAACGAACGAGCGGCACCGGTGCCGGGGGCTGAAGCTGACATGTCAGATTGAAGTGCTTGAAGTTCAAAGTGATTTCAGAGCCGCATCACGATCTGCTCAGAGTTCGGCGCCCGGCGGGCCGCCGTCCCCCGGTGAGTGGTGCGACGGGGTGCCGCCACCCATCCCCTCCCGTGCTGTCGGCAGTGCTCAGCCGGGCGGTGTCGACCTCTAGACATCCGATCTATTCACCGGCGACGATGATCGAGTCCTCGACAGGAGTCGATGTGACTGTCACATCCCCGTGAAAGAGCCGATGAATGGGCCGGGAGATCTCACTGTGATCAATGAATCCGAACCGCAGCGACGAAGCCTCCTCAAGTTCGGCGGTGCCCTCGCCTTCACACCTTTGATCACTCAGCTGACCGGAGGCACCCCCGTGGGACAGGCCCTCGCCGCGGAGGCCGAGGCGTCGGCTGCCCTCCCGTGGCCGACTCTTTCGCGCAAGGCGCTCAAGTACCGCCTGCCCGCGGCGGACTGGCAGTCGCAGGCCCTCCCGATCGGCAACGGCCGGCTCGGCGCCATGCTCTTCGCCGGCCCCTACGAGGAGCGCGTCCAGTTCAACGAACAGAGCCTGTGGGGCGGGGTCAACAACTACGACAACGCTCTCGCCGGCAAGCCGGACAGCGACTTCGACACCGGAATGACCGGCTTCGGCTCGTACCGGAACTTCGGAGACGTCGTCGTCACCTTCGCCTCCCGGTCGAGCCCGAAGGTGACGGCTCCGGGGGGACCGTACAGCAGCTCCGCGTCGGAGGGTGTCGACAAGACGTACGACGGTGAATCGAGCACCAAGTGGTGCATAGAGGGGCCCGGTTCGAAGGTGCGGTGGCAGGTCGAGCTGCCCGACCCCGTCGAGGTCGCGTCGTACCGTCTGACGAGCGCCAACGACGTGCCGCAGCGCGACCCGAGGGAGTGGACGTTCTCGGGTTCCGCCGACGGCACCTCCTGGACCACGCTGGACAGCCGCACGCTTGCCGCGCCCTTCGAGAACCGCTTCCAGACCAAGGAGTTCACCAGCGCCGACAGCGCCGCCTACCGCTTCTACCGGTTCGACTTCGTCCCCACGGCCGGCGTCAGCCACTTCCAGGTGAGCGAGATCGGTCTGGCCGGCGTCGACCTCGGCGGGGGCGGTTCGGTGTATCTGTCCTCGCCGAGCGGGCACTCCGGTGGGCAGTCCAAGGGATCCGGCGCGGGGGCCGGGGTGCGGGCCACGGACATCTCGAAGTCGGTGGACGGTGATCCGGCGACGGTCTGGCGGGTCACCGGCGGCGCACCCTCGGTCGTCTGGCAGGCCGAGCTGCCCCGCGCGGTCGTCGTCACCTCGTACGCGCTGACGTCGGCCCCGGACCGGCCACGGGACGACCCCCGTGGCTGGGTACTGGAGGCGTCGCGGGACGGGCGGGCCTGGACGACCCTCGACACCCGGAACCCCGGCGCGCCCTTCGCCGGCCGCGGCGAGAGACGGACCTTCGGGATCACCAACAGCACGGCCTACCGCGTGTACCGGCTCACCCTGACCCCCGGTGCGTCCTCAACAGGCTTCCAGATCGCGGAGGTCGCGCTGGAAGGCAGGGGCTTCGACTCGCGTACGCAGCGGGCGGTCGTCGACTACCAGCGCTCCCTCGACTTCGTGAACGGCGTCCACATCACCCGCTTCGGCGCGCCGGGGCGGCGTGTCGTGCGTGAGGCGTTCGCGAGCCGGTCCGCGGACGTCATGGTCTTCCGGTACACCTCGGACCGTGCCCGGGGGCTCTCCGGGGCGATCGCGCTGACGTCCGGACAGGACGACGCTCCGACGACCGTCGACGCGGGCGCCCGACGGATCGCCTTCGCGGGTGTCATGGGCAACGGCCTCAAACACGCGTGCACGGTCCAAGTCGTGCACACCGACGGCGACTTCGGCGTCGACGGATCGACGCTCCGGTTCAGCGACTGCACGACCCTGACCCTGCTCCTCGACGCCCGCACCGACTACCGGCTCGACGCCGCCGCCGGGTGGCGCGGAGCCGATCCGGAACCGGTCGTCGCCAGAACGCTCGCCAAGGCCGCCCGGCGGTCCTACGACAAGCTGCGCGCCGAGCACATCGCCGGGACGCGGGCCCTCATGGACCGTGTCTCGGTCGCCTGGGGCACCTCCGACGCGGACGTCGTCGCGCTGCCGACCGACGCCCGGCTGGCGCGTTACGCGGCCGGTGGAGCCGACCCCGGCCTCGAACAGTCGATGTTCGACTACGGCCGCTATCTGCTGATCAGTTCCTCCCGCCCGAACGGCCTGCCCGCCAACCTCCAGGGCCTCTGGAACGACAGCAACCAGCCCGCGTGGGCCTCCGACTACCACACCAACATCAACATCCAGATGAACTACTGGGGCGCCGAGACGACGAACCTGTCGGAGTGCCACCAGGCTCTCGTCGGCTTCATCGAGCAGGTGGCGGTACCCAGCCGCGTGGCCACCCGCAACGCCTTCGGCGCCGACACCCGCGGCTGGACCGCCCGCACCAGTCAGAGCGTCTTCGGCGGCAACTCATGGGAGTGGAACACCGTCGCGAGCGCCTGGTACGCCCAACACCTGTACGAACACTGGGCGTTCACCCAGGACCTGGAGTACCTCCGCACCCTCGCGTACCCGATGATCAAGGAGATCTGCGAGTTCTGGGAGGACCATCTCAAGGAGCGCGAGGACGGGCTCCTCGTCGCGCCGAACGGCTGGTCCCCGGAGCACGGGCCGCGCGAGGACGGCGTGATGTACGACCAGCAGATCATCTGGGACCTGTTCCAGAACTACCTCGACTGCGAGGCGGTGCTCGGCACGGACCCCGCCTACCGGGCCGTGGTCGCGGACATGCAGGCGCGCCTGGCGCCGAACAAGATCGGCAGATGGGGTCAGCTGCAGGAGTGGCAGGAGGACATCGACAGCCCCACCGACATCCACCGCCACACCTCGCACCTCTTCGCGGTCTACCCGGGCCGCCAGATCACCCCGGACACCCGTGACTTCGCGGCCGCCGCCCTCGTCTCGCTCAAGGCGCGGTGCGGCGAGAAGGAAGGCGTCCCGTTCACGGCCGCGACGGTCTCGGGCGACAGCCGCCGCTCCTGGACCTGGCCCTGGCGTGCCGCGCTCTTCGCCCGCCTCGGCGACGGGCAGCGCGCCCAGATCATGCTGCGCGGACTGCTGACCTACAACACGCTGCCCAACCTGTTCTGCAACCACCCGCCCTTCCAGATGGACGGCAACTTCGGCATCTCGGGCGCCGTAGCGGAGATGCTGCTGCAGAGCCACGACGGAGTCATCCACCTCCTGCCCGCCCTCCCGGACGACTGGAAGGCCAAGGGCTCCTTCACCGGCCTCCGCGCCCGCGGCGGCTACGAGGTCGACTGCGCATGGCGTGACGGCGAGGTCACGTCGTACCGCATCGTGGCCGACCGGGCGCGGAACCGGAAGCACGTCACCGTGCGGGTGAACGGCGTCGACAAGAAGGTGAGGCCCGTCAAGCCGTGACGGGGTGCCCGGCGCGTGTCACGCCGGACGGCCTCACCCCCGCCCGCGTACGGCGTGTCAGCGCACCGGTTCGTTGTCGCTCCGTAGTGCCGAGAGCATGAAGCGGAAGCGGTCGAGGGAGCGGCGGCGCATCCAGAGGATCCAGCAGCAGAACGCGAACACGCCCACGGCGAGGACGAGCGGGGCGGTCAAGGAGCCGGAGGCCACGCCGAGGGCGAGGGCGCCGACGGAGATCAGGCCCATGACGCCCAGCCAGTACGGCAGCCACCGGGCCCCCCGCTCGATCTGCGCCGACTGCTCGGCGACCAGTCGGCGCATGGCCGCCCGCTCCTCCGGCCCGCTCGGTACCTCGCCGTGCCGGAGCTTGCGGTTGAGCTCGGAGACGCCACGCGCGTCGGTGCCTACGGCACGGCCGATCCTGCGGCGTTGCAGGGCCAGGAAGGTGATGACGACGGCGGAGTAGATCCCGCCCTGAACCACCCACCACACCGGATGCTCGTTCCGGCGGACCAGGGCGGCCACCCCCACCAGCAGCACAGAGATCAGCACCGCCTGGGCGGTGAGACTGTGGTCGAGCCAGCGCTTGAAGGAGCGCACGGCACGTACCTCCTCGGAATCGACGGGATCCGTTGAACCATCGAACTCCCCGAGTACCCCGCCGAGTCGGGCCCACGGCACCGCTTCCGGCCATCGACGGACCGCCCCCCGTACGGCCCGTACGACGCCCGTCTCACGCCTCAGAGCCCCCACGCCTCAGACCCGGCTCATGCCGCACGTCGGCCCCGCCCGCCTCGTCGTGCTGGACGACGGCGAGGCGGGCGGGGCGGGCACGGGCTGGGGTGTCAGGCCGACTGAGGCGCCTTTCTCAGCGGTAGCAGGTGGTGACCCCCGGGCGCCAGGGGCAGGCGAGGGCGGCGAAGCCACCGTTGGTGGTGATGTCTACGGTGAATGTGTCGCCGCCGCGCATCACCCGCCGGTCCTGGACGAGGCCGTCGGCGCCGTCCTGGACCGTCTCGACCAGCCAGCGGCCGGGGGAGAGGGACAGCGGGACCTCCGCCGTGCGGGCCGCGCCCGCGTACACCCCGCCCAGGAACCAGCGGTCGCCGCTGCGGCGCGCGAGCACCGCCTCCTGGCCGGGCTGTCCGGCGAGGAGCCGGGTGTCGTCCCAGGCGGCGGGGACCTGGTCGAAGTAGGCGCGGGCGAGCGGGCGGGCGTCGTACGACTCGGGGGTGCCCGCGAACATCTGCAGGCCCGACTCGTAGGCGACGGTGAGCCCGACCTCGGCCGCGTCGGAGTTGGGGCGCAGTCCGACGCGCTGGAAGGCGCCGGGGGTGAAGTCCATGGAGCCGATGACGTTACGGGTGAACGGCAGGGTGGTGAGGTGGGCGGCGGTGTTGGTGCGCTTCTCCTCGCCCGCCACGCCCTCCAGGGTCATCACATGCGGCCAGGTGCGCTGGATGCCCTTGGGGATCGTGGAGCCGTGGAAGTTGACCAGGAGGTGGTGGGCGGCGGTCTCGGGGAGGATCGCGTCGTACCACTTCAGCGTGGCCTGCGCCTCCGAGTCCATGAAGTCGATCTTGACGCCCTTGACGCCCCAGCGCTCCAGGGTGGGCAGCCACTGGGCGCGTTCCTCGGCCGTGTCGAGGTCGCGCTGATGGATCCAGACGATGATGCCGACGCCCTTCGCCCGCGCGTACTCCACGAGTTCGGGCATCCAGCTGTTGGTCTGCCACTCCGGGTCGGTGGTGTCCCAGGCGTCGGACCTGAAGTACCAGCCCGCGTCGACGGCCTCGTACGGCCAGCCGCGTTCGGCGGCGTAGTCGACGTAGGCCTTCTGCGCGGTGAGGCTCTGACCAGCGGGCCGGCCGCCCGCGAGCCAGGTCCACAGGGCGGTGCCGGGCCGGATCCAGGAACGGTCGCGGACCTTGGAGGTGGGCGCGAGGTCGTCGGTGAAGGTGGAGCGGGTGACGGTGGCGAGGTCGCCGGTGACCATGGCCCGCCAAGGGGTGGCAAGGGGGCCGCCGTCGGCCGTGATCCGCTCGTCGGCGAGCTTGATCCGGTAGGTGCCCGAACCCTGTTCGTGGGTGAGGCGGGCGCCGGAGTAGGCGCCGGTGAGGTCGGACTCGGCGAGCAGGGTGTAGCCGCCGTCGGTCGCGAACAGCGCCTGGTCCGAGTACGCGCCGGTCGGGGCGCTCGCGGCGGTGTACTGGACGAACTGCCCCTCGTTGTCGGCCCGGTAGGTGCCGAGCCATGCCTTCGCGTCCGCCGGGAGGTTGAACGCGGAGGTCTCGCCGAGGACATCACCGTGGCCGGCGGGCAGGACGTACCGGTAGGCGACACCGTCGGCGGAGGCTCGGACGACGAGGTCGAGCCGGGCACCGGCTGCGGTCGCGAACGACAGCCGGCTCTCGTTCATCCGCACCCGGCGGTCCAGCCGCTTGCCCGCCTTCGTCCGGTACCGCTCGTCGATCGTCCTGTCCTTGCGGTGCAGGAAGCGCAACCCCTGCGACAGATCGGCCTGTTCGGTGACGATGCCGACGGGCGACGGCTCGACGACCGTACGGCCGCCGCGGGACACCGCGAGGCTCAGGGCGCCGGTGGTGGAGTCCAGGGACACCCGGGCGCGCGGCGCGTGTGCCGAGGCGGACACCGCCCAGGCGCGGTCGTGCGGTTCGGCCCGTGCGGGCACGGTCGTGAGCAGTGCGGCCACCAGCCCGGCGCAGAGCCCGGCGACCGCGGTCCTGATCGGGACAGCCATCGGAACAGCCATGGGAACAGCCATGGGAACCTTCCTGTGGTGCGTGCGGACGTGCGGTGTTGACGAGGGCGGTCGACGAGGGGGGTTACGGCATCCCCAGGCCGCGCCCGGGGGTTACGGCAGTCCCCAGGCCGCGCCCGGTTCGCTGACGGTGACGGGTGCGATGACGAGGTCGGGCCGGGCGCCCGAGTGGACGAGCACCTCGCGGCCCTCGGGCAGATCGATGGCGAGGGTGCCGTCGCCCAGGTCCTGGGTCCGGGCCGGGGTGCCGTCGTCGAGGAGCACCGTGAGACGGCCGCCCAGCCCGTGCCGCAGCTTCAGCGGCTCGCCCGCCAGGCTCCTGACCCGGATGAACCGGGTCGCCCCGCCCTTCCGGACGGCGCTGACCAGGAAGGCGCCCTGGGTACGGAAGTCGTGCAGTGTGACGTCCGCCCAGGCGGACGGGACGGCGGGGAAGACACGGATCACTCCGCCCCAGCTCTGGCAGAACATGTCGTGCAGCGACTGCGAGGCGGACAGCGGTGTCTCGATCACCGGACCGGCCTCGGTGTAGTGGGTGTTGGCCTGGCACGGATAGCGGGTGCTGGGGTCGAAGAACCTCCGCAGATAGGTGATCGCCGTGTCACCGTCCCCGGTCATCGCGTACATCGAGGCGGCGCCCGTGTAGCTGTACCCCCGGTGCGCGCTCGGCAGCGCGTGCCAGCGGACCACCGACTTGGTGATCAGGTCGCGGTTCTCCGGCTGCTCCCAGTTGACGAGATACAGCGGATAGATCATCAGCAGATGCGAGTAGTGCCGGTGGGACTGCGCGTACGGGGTGTCGGCGCCGATCATGTAGCCGGTGTCGTCGACCGGGTACGGGGTGAGCCGGGTCAGCACCTCCTGCCAGCGCGGGATCAACTCGTCGTCGACACCGAGCAGTTCGGCGGACTCGATGAGCGTCTGGCAGCCCCAGCGGATGAGGGCCAGGTCGTAGTTGGTGTCCTGCGGTGGTACGACCGGGTACTCGGGGGAGAGCGTGCTCGGCAGATGCAGCTTGCCGTCGCTGCCCGGCGTGAGGAAGTGCAGGTAGTAGGTGATCGCCCGGCGCAGGATCGGGAAGACCGTGTCGCGCAGCAGGGCTTTGTCCATGGAGTGTCGGTAGGTCAGCCATACGTTGTGCAGCGCCCAGGTGAGGTTGCCGACCTCGGTGCCCTGGCCAGGCCGGCCCACGCCCCGGTTGGCGAACATGTCGGAGCTGCGCCCGACGCCGGAGCTGTCCGCGCGGTAGGCGGAGGGCACATTGGCGATCAGCTGTTCCTGGTTCTGGCGCACGGTGGTGGCCAGCGAGTCGAGTTCCAGGTGGTTGGAGCCGTGGACGAGCCAGTACTCCAGCTGGATGTTGAGGTTCCACCAGACCGCGGGCCATGGGGTCGGCTCCAGCCAGGGGCCACAGGTGGCCATGACGGGGCCGCCCGCGCGGCTGGCGGAGGCGACCTTGTAGAGCTGGATCCAGTGGAAGCTCTGCAGCCGCTCGTCGGGGAACGACACGAAGCTCTTCGGGTAGAAGGCGTGCCACCAGCGCCGGTGCCGCCGGCGGAGCGCGGCGTACGACCGGGCGCGCCGCAGGTGCCGCAGCGAGTCGGCCCCGGCGGCGGTCGTGGAGGGGGCGCTGTGGCCGACGCTGAGCAGCAGTTCGTCGCCGTCGCGGCGGTAGGCGGTGGCGGTCTGGCCGGTGAGCAGGGGCTGCAGGACCTGTTCGGTGCCGTCGTCCGTGGTCCGGGTGGTCCAGGGCGGGTTGGGGGTGTACCCGGCGGGCGGGGCCTCGCTGATCTTCCGGGGGCTGATGGCCTCCTCGGGGTGGAAGGTCCAGACGACGCGCTCGCCGCCCTCGGCCGTCACCCGCGCGGCCAGGACCTCGTCGTGGATGAGGGCGGAGAGGGTGAGGGTGCCGGCGGTGGTGGTGACGGTGCCGGTGAGTTCGGCGTTCCACAGGCTCAGCCGCCAGTCGACGGCGGTGATGGTGCCGACCGGGTCGAGAGTGAGGTGGCCGACCGGCAGCCGGCAGGTGCCCCAGCCGCTGCCGAACTCGGGCCGGTGGTCCTGGACACGGCCGTGCTGGACGGTGAAACGGATCCGGTTGGCGCCCGGCTCCTGGTAGACCATGCTGCCGAGCAGCCCGTCGCCGAGGAACGGACCCTCGTACCAGCGGGTGGGCAGTCTGCTCCAGCGGAGGTCCTGGTCACGCAGGAACCGGTCCCAGGAGCGGTCGGTGGTCATCGTGTCGCGGAGTCTCCAGGGGCGTCTGCCGCCCGTGGCCACCGCGTCGGTCTCGGCGGACGGTGCCGCCGCCGGTAAGGACTGTCCGGCGTGGGCCGTCGCGGGCAGGGCGGCCACCGCCGCTCCGCCCAGCGCGGTACCGAGCACGGCACGGCGGGGCAAGGGTGAGGGCAGGGGTGAGCGCCTCCCCGACTGCGAGGTCATCATCGTCCTCCAGGCCTGAGGGCCGTCGATACGGCGGTTCTTCATGCGGCGGGTCATCTATACGGCGGTCATCGATACGGCGGGTCATCGATACATCGGGTGTCTCGGCGAACCTAGGCAGGGTTCGTGTACCTGTCAATGGTCTGAGGGGTGGCGAGATTCGGCTCAATCTGGGCTGAAATTAGGCTACTGGGGAGTGGAATTGGCCTCCATGCTCACTTGGGCAACATGGTCCAGACGTTTAACCCGGACGTTAACCCCTCCGATGTATCCGCACCGGAAAGGACCCATGATGAAGAGGCGAACCGTCCTACGGGCGGGAGCCGGCCTGCTGGCCGGCGGTGCCGCGCTGACCCTGCCGCAGTCCCCGCTCACCGGCGCCGCGACGGCGGCCCCGGCGGCACCTGCCGCCGATCCGACCGACGGCTGGACGCGCACCTCGTTCACCTACAGCTGGCAGAAGCCCTGGAACCTCGACCTGAGCGAGCGCCACAGCCACAGCGGCGGCGTCCACCGCATGTGGGTGTACTCCACCGACGAGCCGTTCGAGCAGGGCAACACCACCGACCCGCGCACCGAGATGCGCTGGAAGAACGACTACACGACCGGTGACCGCATGTGGGACGCCGACGTCTACCTCCCGGCCGGTACCGACCGCGCGTCCTTCGTCCAGATCCTGCGCACCCGCCGCCCCTCGGGCACCCCGGCCACGGACATCATGCTCAACGCCCACAACACGGGCGGCGGGACCGTGCGCCGCTACGACGGCACGGTCCTCAAGACCAACGCCTACGACACCTGGTTCAACGTGAAGATCGCCCACCAGGCGAGCGGCGGGACCGGCACCATCAAGGTCTACCTCGACGACTCCCTCGTCCTCACCGTCGACGACCGGGGCCCCGCCACCCGCTACTTCAAGAACGGCGTCTACAACCACGGCTCCGGCCGCGCCGAGGCCCGCTTCCGGAACATCGCCTACTGGACGCGCTGACCGCGCCCGCCGCCGGACCACGAGGGCCACGGGACAGGAACCCGGGCACAGGCGCGCAGGTCACCGCCCAGTAGAGTGCGCCTCTGTCGTCCCCGAGAACCGCCCCCGAACCGCCGAGGTATCGCGCAGTGACCCCCGCACGACCAGGACCGCCGTACGCCGTCACCGTCGTCGGGCTCGGCGCCGACGGCTGGCGAGGCGTCCCCGACGCCTCCCGGGCGGTCCTGCGTGACGCCGAGGTCCTGATCGGGGGCCCACGACAGCTCGACCTGCTGCCCCCGGAGTGCGCGGGCGAGCGGATCGCCTGGCCCTCGCCCCTGCGCCCCGCCGTCCCCGCCCTCCTCGCCGAGCACGCCGGCCGCCGGATCGCCGTCCTGGCCAGCGGCGACCCCATGTTCTACGGCATCGGCCGCGCTCTCGCCGAGGAGGTGGGCGACCGGCTGCGCGTCCTGCCGCACCCCTCCTCCGTCTCCTACGCCGCCGCCCGCCTCGGCTGGCCGCTGGAGGACACCGAGGTCGTCACCCTCGTCGGCAGGCCCGCCGCCCGCTTGGCCGCCGCCCTCCACGACGGCCGCCGGCTCCTCGTGCTCAGCGCGGACGCCGGTACGCCCGCCGAGGTCGCCGCCCTGCTGCGGGACCGGGGCTTCGGACCGAGCCGGCTGCGCGTCCTGGAACAGCTCGGCGGGGAGAGGGAACGGACGGGCGACGCCGTCACCGCCGACGACTGGGCGGCGCTCACACCCCCGCCCGGCGACCCCCTCAACATCGTCGCCGTCGAGTGCCGACGAGCCCCCGACGCCCTGCGGCTCGGCGCCGTACCCGGCCTGCCGGACGAGGCGTACGAGCACGACGGGCAGCTCACCAAGCGGTACGTCCGCGCCGCCACCCTGGCCGCGCTCGCCCCGGCACCCGGCGAGCTGCTGTGGGACATCGGCGGCGGCTCGGGCTCCATCGCGATCGAGTGGATGCGCACGCACCCCTCCTGCCGGGCGGTCACCGTCGAACGCGACCCCGTGCGGGCCGCACGCATCACCCGCAACGCCGAGCGGCTCGGCGTCCCCGGCCTACGGGTCGTCACGGGAGCCGCGCCCGCCGTGCTGGCCGAACTCGCCGGAGCCGCCGAAGCCGCTGAAGTCGCTGAACTTCCGCCGCCGGACGCCGTGTTCATCGGCGGCGGGCTCACCGTGCCGGGCCTGCTCGAAGCCTGCTGGTCGGCGCTGCCCGTGGGAGGACGACTGGTCGCCAACACCGTGACGCTGGAGTCCGAGGCGGTGCTCGCCGACGCCCACCGCCGCCACGGCGGCGAGCTCGTACGGCTCGCTGTGGCGCACGCCGTGCCCGTGGGCGGCTTCACCGGGTGGCGGCAGGCGATGCCGGTGATCCAGTGGGCCGTACGGAAATCCCTTGAACCCCTCGAACCCTTCGACACCGTTGACACCGTTGACGCCACTTCGGGAGCAGACAGATGACCGTGTACTTCATCGGCGCCGGACCCGGTGCCGCCGACCTGATCACGGTCCGTGGCGCCCGTACGCTCGCCGCCTGCCAGGTCTGTCTGTACGCCGGCAGCCTCGTCCCGCGCGAACTGCTCGCCGAATGCCCGCCGGACGCGCGGCTCGTGGACACCGCCCAGCTCGATCTGGACCAGATCACCGCCGAGTTGGTGCGCGCGCACGAGGAGGGCCATGACGTGGCCCGGCTGCACTCCGGGGATCCGTCCGTGTTCAGCGCGGTCGCCGAGCAGATGCGGCGGCTGGACGCGGCCGGGGTGCCGTACGAGGTGGTGCCGGGTGTGCCCGCGTTCGCGGCGGCGGCGGCCGCGCTGAAGCGGGAGCTGACCGTGCCGACGGTCGGGCAGACCGTCATCCTCACGCGGATCGCGCAGCGGGCGACGGCGATGCCGGAGGGGGAGGATCTGGCCACGCTCGGGCGTAGCGGTGCGCTGATCGTGCTGCACCTCGCCGCGCGGTATGTGGACCGGGTCGTGGAGGAGTTGCTGCCGCATTACGGTGCGGACTGTCCCGTCGCGGTCGTCGCGTATGCCTCGCGGCCGGACGAGGTGATCCTGCGGGGTACGTTGGACGACATCGCCGGGCAGGTGAAGGGTGCGGGTGTGCTGCGCACGGCTGTGATCATGGTTGGTCGAACGCTGGGGGCGCGGCAGTTCCGGGACAGCCACCTGTACTCGCCGGAACGGGATCGGCATAGCTGCTGAGTGGCTGGGTGGGTGCGTTGTCGGGTGCGGGTCCGGTGGGGGCTGGTCGCGCAGTTCCCCGCGCCCCTAAGAGATTCAGGCCCCTGCGGGCCTGAAAGGCACGGGGCGCAGCCCCGGCTTTTCAGGGGCGCGGGGAACTGCGCGAGAAGCCCCACCGGAGCCGCGGTCGCCAACGTACCCAAGGCACCCGAGCTCGAAGGCGCCCCCAGTCAGCGAACCCCGCTGCGCCCCACGACCGTGCCCGCGCGGTCGATGCAGATGACGTCGACCGCGACGGGCGCGCCCCGCAGCACGGCCAGGGCCTCGTCGCGGGCCCTCTCGGCCACCAGGTCACCGAGCGGCACCCCGGCCGCCGCGCACAGCTGGAGCGCGGCGAGCCCGGTGTTGGCGCCCGCCACCTCGGCGGCCAGCGCCTCGTCCGCGCCGCCGCGCCGGGCCAGGTCGGCGAGGAAGCCCTTGTCGACCTGGGAGCGGGCGGAGTGCAGATCGAGATGGCCGGCGGCGAGCTTGGAGAGCTTGGCGAAGCCGCCGCAGATGGTCAGCCGGTCGACGGGATGCCGGCGCACGTACTTGAGCACGGCCCCCGCGAAGTCGCCCATGTCGAGCAGCGCGTCCTCGGGCAGGTCGTACTCGGCGACGACCGTCCTCTCCGACGTCGACCCCGTGCAGCCGGCGACATGCGTACGCCCGGCCGCCCGCGCCACGTCCACGCCCCGCCGGATGGAGTCGATCCACGCCGAGCAGGAGTACGGGACGACGATCCCGGTGGTGCCGAGGATGGACAGACCGCCGAGGATGCCGAGGCGGGGGTTCCAGGTGGAGCGGGCGATCTCCTCGCCGTGGTCCACGGAGAGGGTGATCTCGACGTCGCCGGTGCCGCCGTGCCGGGCGGCGACCTCGGCGACGTGGTCCCGCATCATCTGCCGGGGGACCGGGTTCACGGCCGGCTCGCCGACGGGCAGGGGCAGGCCCGGGCGGGTGATCGTCCCGACGCCGGGACCGGCCCGGAACACCACCCCGGCCCCGGCGGGCAGCCGCCGCACGGTGGCCCGGACCAGCGCGCCGTGCGTGACGTCCGGGTCGTCGCCCGCGTCCTTCACGATCCCCGCCATCGCGCTGTCCTCGGTCAGCTTCTCGACCGCGAGCGCGAAGGACGGGGTCTGCCCCTTCGGCAGGGTGATGGTCACCGGGTCGGGAAACTCGCCGGTCAGCAGCGCGGTGTACGCGGCCGTCGTGGCGGCGGTCGCACAGGCACCGGTGGTCCAGCCGTGCCGCAGCCCGGTGTGCTTGAGTTGGGCCGCGCGACCACCCTTGGCCTCGCCGGCACCCTTCACCGCACCGCCGTCCTTCACCGCACCGTCGTCTTTCGCCCCGCCCCCGTCCTTCGCCCCACCGAAGCCCCTCGGCTCACCGCCGTCTTTCGCCGTACCGCTCATGAACGGACCCGTACTTCCATGCACGTACTGATACTCGGCGGAACCACGGAGGCCCGCCGCCTCGCCGAGCTCCTGCACGGCACCCCCGGCCTGCGGCTGACCAGCTCCCTCGCCGGACGGGTCGCCAGCCCCCGGCTGCCCCCGGGCGAGGTCCGTGTCGGCGGCTTCGGCGGGGCCGAGGGGCTGGCCGCCTGGCTGCGCGAGCACGGGGTGGACGCGCTCATCGACGCCACCCATCCTTTCGCCGGGACCATGAGTTTCCACGCGGCACGGGCTGCCGCCACCACCCATGTTCCCCTGCTCGCGCTGCGCCGGCCCGGCTGGGTCCCGGGCGCGGGCGACGACTGGCACGACGTCGGCTCACTGGCGGACGCCGCGAAGCTGCTGCCCACGCTCGGCCGGCGTGTGTTCCTCACCACCGGGCGCATGGGCCTGGCCGCCTTCGCCGCCCTGGACGACCTGTGGTTCCTCGTACGGTCCGTCGACGCGCCCGAGGCCCCGCACCCGGCCCGTATGGAGGTGCTGCTCGACCGGGGCCCCTTCACCCTCGACGGGGAGCGGGAGCTGCTGCGCCGCCACCGCGTCGACGTCGTCGTGACGAAGGACAGCGGGGGAGCCGCCACCGCGCCGAAACTGACGGCCGCCCGGGAGGCCGGGCTGCCCGTCGTCGTGGTGCGTCGGCCGCCCGCGCCCGAGGGCATCACCACGGCACCGGACCCGGAGACGGCGGCCCACTGGGTCCACGAACGACTCCGAGCCCGCTGACCCGGCAGCCCCCGCTCGCGCCACCACCCAGCCCCGCCCCGCTCACCCCTCCGGATACCGGCGCGGCGTCCAGACGATCTCCTCGCCGTCCCCGCGCCGTACGACCTGGGTCTGGGACGAGCCGACCAGCAGGATCGTGCGCATGTCGACCTCGGCCGGGTCCAGGTCGGCCAGCCGTACGATCCGTACGCGCTCCCCGGAGCCGCCCACGTCCCGTGCGACCACGACCGGGGTGTCCGGCGCCCGGTGCTCCAGCAGCAGTTCGCGTGCCTTGCCCACCTGCCAGGTGCGGCTGCGTGAACCGGGGTTGTAGAGGGCCAGCACCAGATCCGCCGAGGCGGCCGCGCGCAGTCGCTCGGCGATGACCTCCCACGGCTTGAGGCGGTCGGAGAGGGAGATCGTGGCGTAGTCGTGGCCGAGGGGGGCGCCCGCGCGGGCGGCGGCCGCGTTGGCGGCGGTCACCCCCGGCAGCACCCGCACCGGGACGTCCGCGTACTCCTGCTGCGCGGCGACCTCCAGCACGGCCGTGGCCATGGCGAAGACCCCGGGGTCGCCCCCGGAGACGACCGCGACCCGCCGCCCCCGCCGGGCCAGGTCGAGGGCGAACTCGGCGCGCTCCGACTCGACCTTGTTGTCCGAGCCGTGCCGGACCTGTCCCGCCCGCTGCGGTACCCGGTCCAGATAGGTGGTGTAGCCGACCAGATCGTCGGCGGCGGCGAGCGCGCCCCGCGACTCGGGCGTCAGCCACAGCGGACCGGCCGGACCGGTCCCGACCACGACGACCTCGCCCCGCTCCCGGGCCTCGGGCCGTTCGGTGTCGACCTGGCTGGGCAGCACGGCCACCGAGAAGTACGGCACCGACTCCGGGTCCACGTCCGCCAGTTCGGCGATCCGCTCCCCGGGCATGGTCGCCCGCTCGACATAGCGGGCCTCGCCGAGCCGCCCCGAACTCTCCAGCGCGCCGCGCACCTTGGTGAAGGTCCGCCCCAGCTTCATCACCACGGCCACGTCCGTCGCCGCGAGCCGCGCCGTCAGCTCCTCCTCGGGCAGGGTGCCCGGCAGGATCGTCAGTACCTCCTCGCCCTCGACGAGCGGGGTGCCGAGGCGGGCCGCGGCGGCGGACACCGACGTGACACCGGGGACGACCTCGGTGTCGTAGCGGTCCACCAGCCGCTTGTGCATGTGCATGTAGGAGCCGTAGAAGAGCGGATCGCCCTCCGCGAGGACCGCGACCGTGCGCCCCGCGTCGAGATGCGCGGCCAGTCGCGCCGACGCCTCCGCGTAGAACTCCTCCATCGCGCCCTTGTAACCGCCCGGATGGTCGGTGGTCTCCGTCGTCAACGGGTACATCAGCCGTTCCTCGATCTGGTCGGCGCGCAGATGCTTCGCCGCGATCGAACGGGCGATGGAACGGCCGTGCCGGGCGCTGTGATACGCGATCACATCCGCCTGGGAGATCACCTCGACGGCCCGGACGGTCATCAGGGACGGATCACCGGGGCCGAGCCCCACCCCGTACAGCTTGCCGCGCACTGTCTTGCCGCGCACAGTCTCCCCGCTCACTCTTCCTCACTCGCGATCGCGTTGAGCGCGGCGGCGGCGATGGCGCTCCCGCCCCGACGGCCGCGTACGACGATGTGCTCCAGGCCCGAAGGGTGCGCGGCCAGGGCGTCCTTGGACTCGGCGGCGCCGACGAACCCGACCGGCACACCGATGACGGCGGCGGGCCGGGGCGCGCCCTCCTCGATCATCTCCAGCAGGCGGAACAGCGCGGTGGGCGCGTTGCCGACGGCCACGACCGCACCCTCCAGCCGGTCCCGCCACAGCTCCAGGGCGGCGGCGCTGCGCGTGGTGCCCAGCCTCGCCGCCAGCTCGGGGACGGCCGGGTCGGAGAGCGTGCACAGCACGTCGTTGTCGGCGGGCAGCCGCTTGCGGGTCACCCCGCTGGCCACCATCTGGACGTCGGTGAAGATGGGCGCCCCGGCGCGCAGGGCCGCACGGGCGCGGGCCACGGCGTCGGGTGTGTACGCCAGGTCCCGTACGAGGTCGACCATTCCGCAGGCGTGGATCATCCGGACCGCGACCTGGCTGACATCGGCGGGCAGGGCCGCGAGGTCCGCCTCCGCGCGGATGGTGGCGAAGGACTGCCGGTAGATCGCCGGGCCGTCCTTCTCGTAGTCGTACGTGGTCACGGTGGTCTTCTCGCTGCTCTCGGTCGTCGTACGGGTGTCGGCTGTGCGGCTCATGCGGCTTATACGGCTCATGGTGTTGACGGGGCTCATCAGGTGATCGCCGCCAAGGCGGTGGCGAGTTGATCAGGGGCGGCCATGGAAGTGGTGCGTGGGTTCTGTCCGGGGGTCGTGCGGGTGAGTTCGTAGCCACCGCCCGACACGGCCACCACGTCGATCCGTTCGCCCCGTGGGTGCCCGCAGCGGCGCTCGCATCCGGACCAGTACAGCGGGAGTCCGCCGCGCCCGGCCGCCGCCAGGCTGTCGGCCGCGTCCGCCCGTACGTCCGCGAGGGACTTGGCGCAGCCGGGCCGCCCGATACAGGCGCCGACACGCAGCCAGGGCGAGGCGGGGTCGGTGACGAGGCCGGTCACGGAGAGCCGGGCGAGCGCCTCGGACGCCTGCTCCTCGCTCAGGCCCGGAGTGGGGACGACGACTCCGCGCCACGGGGTCAGCCGCAGTTCGCGGCTGGAGGTCGTGGACGCGAGGTGCGTCAACTCCCGCCACTGCTGGGGGGTGAGGCGCCCGAGGGGAGGGTGTACGGAGAGGGCGTCGCCGACGACTCCGGGAGGGGGCCCCTCGACTCGGGGCGACCCAGCCCCAGCCCCGGCCTCAGCCTCAGCCCCAGCCCCCGTCCCAGCCCCAGCCCCCGTCTCAGCCCCAGCCCCGGTCTCGGTCCCAGCCCCGGTCCGGGCGTGGCCCGCTGCGTCGATGCCGACGGCGGCCAGACGCGCGCGGACCAGGCCGAGCAGCTCGCTCCGGAGTGGGAGTTCGGTCACACGCCAGACCCGGGCTCCGCTCTCCCGCGCCACCGTCAAGAAGGTCTCGGCGGCCGTCAGCGCGGCCTTGGGCGCGTCCTCGGCGGGCACCGACAGGGCCTCGTCGGCCGTTCCGAGGGTCAGCAGCGCACCGCCGGCATTGCCGCCGTACGCCCGGACGGTGACATCGGCGTCGAGCCCGGCCACGTCCCCGCGCCCGTCGTCGAGCGCGAACAGGAACCGGCCCGACAGCTCCCGCGCCGCCTCGCTCGCGCACAGCGCCGTGTCGAGGGCGGACAGCCAGGGCCGTACGTCCCGCAGGCCCCGCCCGTCGAGGCCGGACAGGGGCGAGGCGACGATGTTGCGCACCCGCTCGTGCCCGGCGGAGGGGAGCAGCCCGGCCGCGTCCAGCGACTCGGCCAGCGCGCCCCCGCAGCCGTCGGCCAGTCCGCGCAGCTGCACATTGCCGCGCGAGGTGAGGTGAAGATCACCGTCGCCGAGCCGCCGGGCCGCCTCCGCGAGCGCCTCGGCCTGGCGGACGGTCAGCACACCGCCGGGCACCCGGACCCGGGCCAGCGCCCCGTCGTCCGCCGCGTGCAGCCGCAGCGTTCCCGGGCAGGCGTCGCCACGGTCCCGTGTGACCGCTGTGGCCTGGGACGATGATCGGACGGGAGGCGTGGACATGGCCGCGAGCATACCCACCGGCATCCCGGACGTATGCTCCGCCCTTTTGAGGCGACCCTTACTATGCTGCTTGGCGGATCATCCGGTCCGCCGACGCCACCACGGCGACAGGGGAGGAAGCCGGTGTGAGTCCGGCGCGGTCCCGCCACTGTGAGTCCGTCCCAGGAAGGGCGGGCGAGTCAGGAACTCCCTTCCCCGTACGCCTCGGTCCCGCCCGAGCAGGGGAGACTCCGATCCGACACCGCCCGGGGCGCGGACCCCGAGGAAGGCCAGCAGCCGCATGCAGCCATCGTCCGGGGAGCGCTCCGCGCAGCCCCACATCCTGCTCCTGTCGACGTCCGACACCGATCTGCTCAGTGCCCGCGCGGCCGACGGCCCGGTCCCGTACCGCTTCGCCAACCCCTCCCGTCTCGCGCTGGACGACCTCCCCGCCCTCCTCGACGGCGCCGGCCTGGTCGTCGTACGTCTCCTCGGCGGTGTCCGCGCCTGGCAGGACGGCCTCGACCTGCTGCTCGCCGACGGCCGCCCGGTCGTCGTCCTCACCGGCGAACAGGCCCCCGACGCCCAGCTGATGGCCGCCTCGACCGTCCCGGTCGGTATCGCCGCCGAGGCCCACGCCTATCTCGCGCACGGCGGTCCCGCCAACCTGGAGCAGCTGGCCCGTTTCCTCTCCGACACGGTCCTGCTCACCGGCCACGGCTTCGACGCGCCCGCGCCCGCCCCGTCCTGGGGTCCGCTGGCCCGGGAGGCGAGGGACACCGACGGCCCGACCGTCGCCGTGCTCTACTACCGGGCCCACCACATGAGCGGCAACACCGCCTTCGTGGACGCCCTGTGCGAGGCGATCGAGGACACCGGCTCCCGGGCGCTCCCGCTGTACGTGGCCTCGCTGCGGGCCCCCGAGCCCGAGCTGATCGAGGAACTCCGCGCCGCCGACGCCATCGTCACCACCGTCCTCGCCGCGGGCGGCACCAAGCCCGCCGAGGCCTCGGCCGGCGGCGACGACGAGTCCTGGGACGCGGGCGCCCTCACCGGCCTCGACGTGCCGATCCTCCAGGCCCTGTGCCTGACCGGCTCGCGCGCCCACTGGGAGGAGAACGACGAGGGTGTCTCCCCGCTCGACGCGGCCAGCCAGATCGCCGTACCCGAGTTCGACGGCCGGCTGATCACCGTCCCGTTCTCCTTCAAGGAGATCGACGAGGACGGCCTCCCGGCGTACGTCGCCGACCCCGAGCGCGCCGCCCGCGTCGCCGGAATCGCCGTACGCCACGCGCGACTCCGCCATATCGCCAACGCCGACAAGCGCCTCGCGCTCGTCCTCTCCGCCTACCCGACCAAGCACTCCCGCATCGGCAACGCGGTCGGCCTCGACACCCCCGCGAGCGCGGTGGCCCTGCTCCGCCGACTCCGCGAAGAGGGCTACGACTTCGGGGACACGGACGTCCCCGGGCTGGCCTCCGGCGACGGCGACGAGCTGATCCGCGCCCTCATCGAGGCGGGCGGCCACGACCAGGACTGGCTGACCGAGGAGCAGTTGGCCCGCAACCCGGTCCGGATCCCGGCGGCCGACTACCGCCGCTGGTACGCCACCCTCCCCGAGGAGCTGCGCTCGGCCGTCGAGGAGCACTGGGGCCCGGCGCCCGGTGAGATGTTCGTCGACCGCAGCGCCAACCCCGAGGGCGACATCGTCCTCGCGGCCCTCCGTTTCGGCAATCTGCTGATCCTCATCCAGCCGCCGCGCGGCTTCGGCGAGAACCCGATCGCGATCTACCACGACCCGGACCTCCCGCCCTCCCACCACTACCTCGCCGCCTACCGCTGGATCGCCGCCCGCGCCGACGACGGCGGCTTCGGCGCCGACGCGATGATCCACCTCGGCAAGCACGGCAACCTGGAGTGGCTGCCCGGCAAGAACGCCGGCCTCTCGGCCGCCTGCGGCCCGGACGCCGCCCTCGGCGACCTGCCCCTGATCTACCCGTTCCTGGTCAACGACCCGGGCGAGGGCACCCAGGCCAAGCGCCGCGTCCACGCCACCCTCGTCGACCACCTGGTCCCGCCGATGGCCCGCGCGGACTCCTACGGCGACATCGCGCGCCTGGAGCAACTCCTCGACGAGTACGCCCAGATCTCCTCCATGGACCCGGCGAAGCTCCCGGCGATCCGCGCCCAGATCTGGACCCTCATCCAGGCCGCCAAGCTCGACCACGACCTCGGCCTGAACGACCGCCCGGAGGACGACGGCTTCGACGACTTCCTCCTCCACGTCGACGGCTGGCTCTGCGAGGTCAAGGACGCCCAGATCCGCGACGGTCTGCACGTTCTCGGCACCCCGCCGGGAGGCGCCGACCGGGTCAACCTGGTCCTCGCCATCCTCCGCGCCCGCCAGATCTGGGGCGGCACCCAGGCCCTGCCCGGCCTGCGCGAAGCCCTCGGCCTCGACGAGTCCGCCGCCACCCGTACGACGGCCGACGAGGCGGAGGCCAAGGCCCGCGCGCTGGTCGAGCGGATGGAGGAACTCGGCTGGGACCCGGACTCCGTACCCGACGACCACGGCGAACAGGTCACCGCCATCCTGGAGTTCGCCGCCCGCGAGGTCGTGCCGCGCCTCCAGGCCACCACCGCCGAACTCCACCACACCGTCCACGCCCTCAACGGCGGCTTCGTCCCGGCCGGCCCCTCGGGCTCCCCGCTCCGGGGCCTGGTCAACGTCCTGCCGACCGGCCGCAACTTCTACTCCGTCGACCCCAAGGCCGTCCCCTCCCGTCTCGCCTGGGAGACCGGCCAGGCCCTCGCGGACTCCCTCCTGGAGCGCTACCGCACCGACAACGGCGAATGGCCCACGTCGGTCGGGCTGTCGCTGTGGGGTACGAGCGCGATGCGCACCGCCGGCGACGACGTGGCCGAGGCGCTGGCCCTGCTCGGCGTCCGGCCCGTCTGGGACGACGCCTCGCGCCGGGTGACCGGCCTGGAGGCCATCCCCGCCGAGGAGTTGGGCCGCCCCCGTATCGACGTCACCCTGCGCATCTCGGGCTTCTTCCGGGACGCGTTCCCGCACACCATCGGGCTGCTCGACGACGCCGTACGGCTGGCCGCGTCCCTGGACGAACCGGCCGAGGCCAACCACGTACGGGCCCACGTCCAGGCGGACCTGGCGGACCACGGCGACGAACGCCGGGCCACCACCCGGATCTTCGGCTCCCGGCCCGGCACGTACGGCGCGGGGCTGCTCCAGCTCATCGACTCCCGGGACTGGCGCACCGACGCCGACCTCGCCGAGGTCTACACGGTGTGGGGCGGCTACGCCTACGGCCGGGAGCTCGACGGGCGCCCGGCCCGCGAGGAGATGGAGACCGCGTACAAGCGGATCGAGGTGGCCGCGAAGAACACGGACACCCGTGAGCACGACATCGCCGACTCCGACGACTACTTCCAGTACCACGGCGGCATGGTGGCCACCGTCCGCGCCCTGCGCGGCACGGCCCCCGAGGCGTACATCGGCGACTCCACCCGCCCGGAGACGGTCCGCACCCGCACCCTCGTCGAGGAGACGTCGAGGGTCTTCCGGGCCCGCGTGGTCAACCCCAAGTGGATCGAGGCGATGCGCCGCCACGGCTACAAGGGCGCCTTCGAACTCGCCGCCACCGTGGACTACTTGTTCGGTTACGACGCCACCACGGGCGTGATCGCCGACTGGATGTACGACAAGCTCACCGAGACCTACGTCCTCGACGAGACCAACCGCGAGTTCCTCCAGCAGGCGAACCCCTGGGCCCTGCACGGCATCGCCGAGCGGCTGTTGGAGGCCGAGTCGCGCGGAATGTGGGAGAAGCCCGACCCGGCGGTGCTGGAGGGGCTGCGTCAGGTGTACCTGGAGGCGGAAGGGGACCTGGAGGGCGGCGAGGACTGACAGCCGCGCGGGCGGATCGGGCCGTCGTCGACGGCCCGATCCCTCAGCGTCCGGCTGCGGCGGCCCGTACGAGGGCGTCGAAGAGGGCCTGCTGTGCGGGGTCCTCTTCGGCGGTGTCCTCGGGGTGCCACTGGACGGCGGTGAACCAGCCGGGGGCGCCCGGGAGTTCGAGTCCTTCCACGGTGCCGTCGGCGGCGCGGGCGGTGATCTCCAGGCCCGTGCCGAGGCGGTCGACCCGCTGGTGGTGGTAGCAGGACGCCTCCACCTTCTGCACGCCGCCGGCCCGCTCCAGCACGGTTCCGGGCCGGAGCGCCACCGGGTGCACGAGATGGCGGTGCTCCCGGTCCGGGCCGCCCATGTCCTGTTCCAGGGTGCCGCCGAGGGCGACGTTGACGACCTGGAGGCCCCGGCAGACCGCAAGGAGCGGGATGCCCAGGTCCAGGGCGGCGCGGGCGACTTCGAGGTCGAAGGTGTCCTGTGTCTCGTCCACGTCGTAGACGTCGGCGTGGGTGTCGGTCGCGCCGTAGCGGTGCGGGGCGAGGTCGCCGCCGCCGGGCAGCAGCACGCCGTCGAAGCGGGCGAGGCGACCGGCCACGTCCTCGGAGGCGGGATGGATGGACGCCGGTTCGCCGCCCGCCCGCCAGACCGCCTCGACGAGCGCGCGGGCGTTGACCTCGGCGGCGTAGCGCAGCGCGGAGGTCGTGGCGGCGAAACGGGCGGGGACGGCGATGAGCGGTCGCACGGGCGTCGTCACAGCTGGATCCAGGTCGTCTTCAGCTCGGTGTACTTCTCGATGGCGTGGGCGGACTTGTCGCGGCCGTTGCCCGACTGCTTCATCCCGCCGAAGGGGACGGTCAGGTCCCCCTCCTCGTAGCAGTTCACCCAGACCGTGCCGGCCCTGAGGGCGCGCGAGACCTGGTGGGCGGTGGACAGGTCGGAGGTCCACAGGCCGGCGGCGAGGCCGTACTCGGTGGCGTTGGCGAGCCGTACGGCCTCGTCGACGTCGTCGAAGGTGAGGACGGACAGGACGGGGCCGAAGATCTCCTCGCGGGCCAGCCGCATCCCGGGGTCCACCCGGTCGAAGACGGTGGGCCGCAGATAGCTGCCGCCGGTGTCGGCCAGGGTGCGCTCGCCACCCGCCCGCAGCCGCGCGCCCTCGTCGACACCGGTACCGATGTGGTCGAGGACCCGGTCGAGATGGGCCGCGCCGACCAGCGCGCCCATCTCGGTGGCCGGGTCGAGCGGATCGCCGACGCGCAGGTCCCGGGCGCGGGCGGCGATGGCCTCGGTGACGCGTTCGGCGACGGAGGAGTGGACCAGGAGCCGGGAGGGGGCGGTGCACATCTCGCCCTGGTTGAAGAAGATGCCCCAGGCGGCGGTGGCGGCGGCCTTCTCCAGGTCGGGGGCGTCGGGGAGGATGATGTTCGGTGACTTGCCGCCCAGCTCCAGCCAGACACGCTTGAGGTTGGAGTCGGCGGAGTAGTGCAGGAAGTGCCGGCCGACGGCCGTGGAGCCGGTGAAGGCGAGGACGTCCACGTCGGGGTGCAGCCCGATGGCCCGCCCGGCGGTCGGGCCGTCCCCGGTGACGACGTTGAGGACACCCGGCGGCAGTCCGGCCTCGGTGCCGATCCGGCCGAGGAGCAGGGCGGAGAGCGGGGAGTTCTCCGAGGGCTTCAGGACGACCGTGCAGCCGGCCGCGAGCGCCGGGGCGACCTTCCAACTGGCCAGCGTCAGGGGGAAGTTCCAGGGCACGACCGCGCCCACGACCCCGGCGGGTTCCCGGGTGACCAGGGCGAGGGAGTCGGGGGCGGTGTGCGGCGACTCGTCCGTCAGCTTGTCCGCCAGCTGTCCGTACCAGCGGAAGGTGGTGATCGTGGCGCGCAGTTCGATGTCGTGCGCCTCCGTGTACGGCTTGCCCATCTCCAGGGTGATGGTCAGGGCGAGCTTCTCCCGCTGTTCTTCGAGGAGTTCGGCGACACGGAGCAGGACGCGGCCCCGGTCGGCGGGTGCCAGGCGGGGCCAGGGGCCGGAGTCGAAGGCGCGTCGGGCGGCGGCCACGGCGAGGTCGACCTCGGCGCTCCCGGCATCGGCGACCTCGACGAGGACCTGCCCGTCACGGGGGGACACGACGGCGAAGGAGGCGCCCCCGCCCGGTTCGTCCACTCCGTCGATGTGGTGCCGGTCGGGCAGTTCCAGTGCCTTGGCGCGACGGAGCAGGTCGTCGTGGGCGAGGGCGGCGGGCATCAGCTCTCCTCTTGTTCGTTGCTTGTCTGGGGGCGGGGTTGCTTGAGGGGGCTCAGTCGGTGGCGGACTGCCCGCCCCGGGTCACCCGTGCCGCGACCAGGCCCAGGACCAGCACGGCCGGGACGGTCAGCTGCAGCCATACGGCGGTGGTCCGGTCGCCGCCGATGAGCGTGGTGAAGTTCTCGATGATCAGCCAGATCGCCCCGGCGATGCCGAGCGCGCCCAGGACCGGGGCGATCAGCGTGTTCCAGGGCCGGGTGTCGGCGCGGGAGCGGCGGAAGAAGACGACCACGGAGACGGACGTCAGGAAGTACAGGAGCATCATCGCGAGGACGGCCACTCCGCTGAACCAGGAGAACAGCGTCAGCACGGGGTCCTTGCCCAGCAGCGCGAACGGGACGACCAGGGCCACCGCGATCACGGTCTGGACGAGGCCGGCCGCCCAGGGGGAGTGGCGTCGGTTGAGCGTGGTCAGCCCGCCCGGCAGCAGACCCTCGCGGCCCAGGGAGAACAGATAGCGGTTGGCGGAGTTGTGGAACGCCAGGATGCCGGCGAACAGCGAGGTGGCCAGCAGGACGGGCAGCACATCGCCGGTCCAGGCGCCGAACTCCGCCGCGATGGGGGCGAAGACCCAGCCGGCGGCGTCGCCGCCCTCCAGCGCCTTGCCGGCCTCGGCCGTGGCCTGGGACGCGCCGTGCGCGGAGACCAGCATCCACGAGGTGAAGGCGAAGAAGCCGGTGACCACCGCGACCGACAGATAGGTGGCGCGCGGCACCGTCTTCCTCGGCTCCCGGGCCTCCTCGCCGTAGATGGCGGTCGCCTCGAAGCCGAACATCGACGCCACGGCGAACATCAGCGCCACACCGGGAGCGCCCTGGAGCGCCGCGTCCGGCGAGAAGCTGTCGGCGAGGCCGAGCCCCTCGGGGCCGCCGCCCTTGAAGAAGGTCACGAAGGCGAAGGCGATCAGGATGCTGAACTCCGCCAGGACGAACACGGCCAGGACCTTGGCGCCCATCTCGATCCCGGCGGCGCCGAGGACCTGGACCACCACCATGGTGACCAGCGCCCACACCCACCACGCGATGCCCACCTCGGCGTAGTGCTCGACGAGGCCGCTGACCGTCGCGCCGTAGAGGCCGTACATCGCGGCCTGGATGGCGCAGTAGGCGAAAAGCGCGACACCGGCGCTTCCGGAGCCGGTCGAGCGGCCCAGCCCCTTGCCGATGTACGTGTAGAAGGCGCCGGCGTCCACGACGTGGCGGCCCATGGCGACGAAGCCGATGGAGAACAGCAGGATGACGACGCCGGCCGCGAGGTACGCGGCGGGGACACCCGCCCCGTTGCCGATGACGACGGCGATGGGGACGGCTCCGGCGATACCGGTCAGCGGGGCCTGGGCGGAGAGGACGAAGAAGAGGATGCCCAGGACGCCGAGGGAATCGGGCTTGAGCCTGCCTGCCGTGGATGGATCTTGTGCGCTGTGCGGGGCGACCGCCGTCTGACTGTCCACTCGGATCACCTGTCGGGGACGGGGAGGGATGGATTCGTTTAGGTCCAAACGAATTGCCTCATGGTGGGCTGGAACTATCCGCTTGGCAAGGGGTCACGTGAAGATTTTCGACAGGATCGACAGTCGTGTGGCAGCCGCGTGCGGGGACGCCGAGAAGGCCCCGGACGTCGGACGTCCAGGGCCGCGACCGGCCAGGTCAGAGGCTATGTACGGGTGTCGCCGACCGGGTCGGCCTCGCCGCCGCGACGGTCGTCGCCGTTCGCGTGGAGCAGCCGCAGCAGGGCGCGCAGCTCCTCCACGGCCCGGTCCGTGACCTCCGGCTCGTCGAAGACGAGCTGGTGCAGGACGAGACCGTCCAGGGCGGCGAAGACCAGCCGGGTCAGCGCGCTGTCCGCGCCGGCCGGCAGCATCCGGTCCAGCTCGCGCCGGGCGGCGTCGAAGTACTCGTCGTACAGCTCCCGGATCTGCGGCAGCAGCTCCGGCCGGCGGCGGGACTCCAGCAGCAGTTCGTACTGGAAGGCTTGGGTGTCCGGATCGGCCGTGACCATGTCGGAGAGTCCGGTGGAGAAGTCCGCGACCTCGCCGGTGCCAGGTTCGAGGGAGCTGGTGTCGAGCGAGGTGCGGATGGTGTGGGCGAGGGCCTCCTCGATCAGCGCGTCGCGCGACCCGAAATGGTGCACGACGAGCCCGTGGGTGACCCCCGCCTCCTCCGCGACGGCCCGGTAGGTGAGCTTGCGCAACCCGCCCCGCGCCACCACGTGCACGGCGGCGTTCAGCAGGGCCTCGCGCCCCTCGCCGTAGTGCAGGCGCTTGCGTGGCCGTCGGCTCTTCGGGACGTCGGCGGAGTCGGTCATGCGCGTGACCCTACCCGCCCGCTTCCCCACCGCGACCTGCCCGTCTCCCGCCCGTCCGCGCCCCGGGGCATCACCGCCGGGGCGGGCGGACACCACGGAACTCCCAGTCGCCGCCGAGCGCCGTGGACAGCACCTCCTCGGACTCGGTGGGCTGCGCGCCCACGTCGGTGCGTACGGCGGTGGGGCCGGTGACGATGTGGTTGGTGAGCCGGCCGAGGCCCTCCACCTCCACCTCGACGACGTCACCGGGCCGCACGGGCCGGGAGTTCGCCGGAGTGCCGGAGAGCAGGACATCACCCGGGTACAGGGTGATCGTGCGGGCGATGTCGGCGACGAGGTAGTGCATGTCCCACTTCATCTCGTCCGTCGAACCGTCCTGGACGACCTCGCCGTTGACGTACGTCCGCAGCCGCTTGCCGTGGAAGTCCCAGTCCGTGACGAGCCCCGGACCGAGCGGGCAGAGCGTGTCGGAGCCCTTCACCCGCAGCATCGAACCGGCGTCGGTGTCCCGGAAGTCGTGCAGACCGTAGTCGTTGGCGACGGTGTACCCGGCGATGTACTCGCCCGCGTCCTCCGGCGCGATGTTGCGCGCGGTCCGCCCGATGACGATGGCGACCTCGCCCTCGTAGTTGAGCCACTTGCAGCCGTCGGGGCGGACGACGGCGCCCCGGTGGGAGTTGAGGGAGGAGGTCGGCTTGTGGAAGTAGGTGGGCGTCTCCGGAAGGTCGATCTGGAACTCGTCGACACGGCTGCGGTGGTTGAGGTGGACGGCGACGACCTTGGACGGCACGACCGGCGGAAGGTGGTGGGCCTCCTCGATCTTGACGCGGCGGCCGTCCCCGGCGACCAGTTCGTCGCCGTCGACGGTGACCTGGACGGTGGCCCCGTCGAGGAGGATGCGGCGGTACTCGGGCATGGCGGGCCTTCCTAGGGGAGGGGTTGAGGGGTGCCGGTCCAGCCGGTGGCCGGGCGGTCGAACCACAGGTGCACCTGACCGGTGCCGATGGAGTTCTCGTACTCGCCGTACTGGCGGCCCTTGGCGACGCAGTCCTGTTCGCCGAGGGCGCCGGCCAGCATCAGATAGTGGAAGAACCTCGCCTCGGGCTTGTACTTCCAGAACTCGTCCATGGTGTCGAGGACCTTGTCGTGCCGGCCCTCCTTGAACCAGGCGATGCGCTCCTGGTCCGCCGCGCGGGCCTCGGGCGTGCGGATGTGGACGGGGTCACTGGCCTCGTGGTCGCGCAACTCGCGCAGCGGCCAGAAGGTGTGGGAGAGGGCACCGGACGCGATGATCAGGACCCGTCGCCCGGGAGTGGCGGCGATCCCGTCGGCGAGCGCCCGCCCCAGCCGCAGATGGTCCTCCATGTCCCCGGTCTGGCAGACCCCGATGGTCACCCACCGCTTGTCGGGCAGACCCTCGCCGAGAAACTTCCAGAGGTTGATCGTGGCGTAGTAGATCGGCAGGTACTCGTCCTCGATCGCTGTGATCCAGGTGCCGTGCTTGTCCGCGAACTTCTCGATGTTCAGGGCCAGTTCGGGATCGCCGGGGAAGTCGTACGGCATCCGGCACATCCCGCGCGGCAGCTCCTCGGAGGTGAAGAGCCCGGCGCGGCGCCGCTGTGCGGCGACGACGAACTCGACGGTGGTCGCCCAGTGCGAGTCGAGGACGACGACCGTGTCGTAGTCGTCGCGGGCGAAGACGTCCTCGCGGAGCTGTCGCAGGCCGGTGACGAGGGTGATCTCCTTGCCCTCGTTGAGCTCCAGCCGGTCGGCCTCCGGCAGGACGATGGTGGGGACGTGGGCGAGGAGCCCCGCCCCGACGATCTCACCCATGGTTGTTCCATCCGTTCGGCGCGGTCACGGTGTTCTTCAGGTCGCAGTAGAAGTCGAAGCTCCAGGTGCCGCCCTCCCGGCCGACCCCGGAGTGCCGGGAGCCGCCGAAGGGCGCCCGCAGATCGCGTACGAAGAAGCAGTTCACCCACACCGTGCCCGCGACCAGCCGCTCGGTCACCCGCGCGGCCCGCTCGGTGTCACCGGTGGCGAGGGTGGTGGCCAGCCCGAACCGGGTGTCGTTGGCGAGCCGGACGGCCTCGTCCTCGTCGGCGAAGGTCTGGAGCGTCAGGACCGGCCCGAAGACCTCCTCCTGCACGATCTCCGAGTCCTGGGCGACATCGGTGAGCAGGGTGGGCGCGTAGTACTGCCCCTCCTCGCGATGCCCGCCGATGACCACCCGGGCCCCGGCCTCGACCGCCCTCCGCACGAACCCGTCGATCTTCTCCAGCTGCCGGGGATGAATGTTGGGCCCGATGTCGGTGGCCTCGTCCCGCGGATCACCCTGCTTCAGGGCGCCGGCCCTCTCCACGAACCTCCGGGTGAACTCCTCCGCGACCGACTCCTCGACCAGGAACCGCGTGGCCGCGAGACACACCTGCCCGGCGTTGTCGTACTGCTCCACCGCGAGATCCACGGCCAGGTCCAGATCGGCGTCCGCGAACACCAACAGCGGTGATTTGCCGCCGAGTTCGAGGCTGAGCGGAGTGAGGTTCGGCGCGGCCGACGCGGCGATCCGCTTGGCCGTCGGCACCGACCCGGTGAAGCTGATCCGGCGTACGTCCGGATGCGAGGTGAGCGCGTCACCGATCTCCGACCCGTATCCCTGCACCACATTGAGCACCCCGGCGGGCAGCCCCGCCTCGGCGGCGATGTCCGCCAGCAGCGAGGCGGTCAGCGGGGTCCACTCGGCGGGCTTGAGGATCACGGTGTTGCCGGCCGCCAGCGCCGGGGCGACCTTCCACGTGGCCAGCATCAGCGGCGCGTTCCACGGCGTGATCAGCACGGACGGCCCCGCCGGGTCCCAGCTCACATGATTGGTGTGCCCCCGCGTCTCGAAGTCCTCGTGCTCCAGCGCCGACAACCAGTCCGCGAAGAACCGGAAGTTGTGCGCCACCCGGGGCATCACCCCCCGCCGGTGCGACCGCAGCAGCGCCCCGTTGTCGTTCGTCTCGACGATGGCCAGCTCTTCGAGCCGCTTCTCGACCCCGTCGGCGATGGCATGCAACACCCGGGCGCGCTCGGTACGAGTGGTGGCGGCCCAGGAGGGAAACGCCTCCCGGGCGGCGGCAACAGCGGCCTCGACCTCACCGACACCACCACGAGCGATCTCACCGAGGACGCGACCATCAATGGGGGAGACATCGGTGAAGGTCTCGGCGGAGGCGACCCGCTGCCCACCGATCCAGTGCCGGGTGTCGACGGAAACCCCGGCGACGGTGATTGTGTGAGCCATAACAGAGGGTGCTCCTTTCAAGCGGAGATGACTGCGCCTACCTAGGGGCGCGGGGAACTGCGCGACCAGCCACGAACAACCCGCACTTCGACGACGGTCTCACTCGGCACTCGCTTCGGACGTCCCGGACTCCAACAACCGCCCGCCGTCCCAGACGACCCCCACCTGCCGGTAGTACGCGGCGATCGGCTCCTCCACCGACAACCGAGCCAACTCCTCCGTAGGCGCCTCGAACAACTCCAACTCCGCCTCACCCACCCACGGCTGACCCCCCTCGAAGGAAGCCGCCCCGGTCTCGATCAGCTCGTCCAGCGCCAGCCCCTTCCCGTTCTCGATGGACGGCAGCCACCGGTGATGAGCCATGGGATGCGCGTTCACGAACCCGTTCGCCTCCACCGGCTCCCGCAGCGTCACCACGGCCTGCGCCAGCCGCCGGTCCGCGGCCGCCAGAGTCGCCCCGAACCGCGCCCCCGCCTCGATCCGCGGCGCGGGTCCGAACGGATGCGGCCGTGTCTGGTGGATGGACCCGAGCTTCTTCGGATACCCCTGGTGCAGCCCGCGGGCGATCGCGAAGTCCTTGTCGACCCAGATGTAGACGCACCGCGAGTACGTCCGCCCCTTGTATGTGCAGCGGACGACCGCGAAGGCCTCCTTGTACTGGGAGAGCACGGGGTCGAGCAGCTCCGCCCCCGAGGCCGAGCAGGACTGCCAGTCGGCCCAGATCAGCGCGACCGCCCCGGGGTCCTCGTCGGCCAACTCCAGTGGCTTCGGCAGGAGTTCCCGCACTCGCGCGGGATCCGTGCGGTACTCGACGGTGAGCAGGTCGCCCGAGTAGTGCCACGGCGGGGAGGGGATCAGCGACGAGGCACCGCTCGCCGTCTTGGGGTGGAAGTATCCACGGACACTGGTCATGGTCAGGAGGGTCCTTACACGGTGAGGGCGGGCTGCTTGAGCAGGTCGGCGCGGTGGCGGGCGGCGGCGGACACGGTGGCGGGGCCGCCGAGCGCGACGACTCCGACCAGCCGGCCGTCGTGGTGGTAGCCGACCAGGACGTCTCCGGCCGGGTCGCCGTCGAGGACCCGTACGTCGTCCTTGCCGAGCACGGGCGCGCCGAAGGACTGGAGCCGGAAGTCGTGCTGGTCGCTCCAGAAGGTGGGCAGCGGCGCGAAGGGCGGCAGCTCGGCGCCGGTGAGGACCTTCGCCGCGTGCTTGGCCGTGTCCGTGGGGATGGACCAGTGTTCGACCCGGCGCGGTACGCCGTCGTAGCGGGCGTTGGGGAAGCGGGCGACATCGCCGACCGCGACCACGTCGGGCCGTCCGCCGACGCGCAGCTGTGCGCAGGTGAGCACGCCGTCGGACAGGTCGAGGCCGTTGCCCTCCAGCCACTCCACGTTGGCGACGGAGCCCACGGACTCCACGACCACGTCGGCGGGCAGGACGGTCCCGTCGTCGAGCACCACGCCCGTGACCCGGTCCTCGCCCTCGAACCCGGCGACGCCGGTGCCGAGCGCGAACCGCACCCCGCGCTCCTCGTGCCGCCGCACCAGCGCGCGTCCGAGCAGTTCGCCGAGCGGGCCGACCATGGGCAGCGGCAGCGGATCGACCACGGTCACCTCGGCGACCCCGAGGCCCACGGCGGTGGCGGCGACCTCGCAGCCGATGAACCCGGCGCCGACGACGACCACCCGGGCACCGGGCCGGGTCAGCTCGTCCCGCAGGCCCTGCGCGTCGGCGAGGGTGCGGACGGTGTGCCGGCCGGCGAGCGGACCGGGGCAGGTCAGGCGCCGTGGCCGCATACCGGTGGCGACGACCAGACCGTCGTACGACAGCGACGAGCCGTCGTCCAGTTCCACGGTCCGCTCGGCGAGGCGTGCGGCGACGACCTTCGTGCCGAGCCGCCACTCCACGTCGGCCACGCTCGCGCGGGGACGGAAGGCCAGCGACTCGAAGGGCGCCTTCCCGGCCAGCACCTCCTTGGAGAGCGGGGGCCGGTTGTACGGCATGTGCGGTTCGTCGCCGACGACGGTGACGGCACCCGTCCAGCCCGCCGCGCGCAGCTGCTCGGCGGCGCGCAGACCGGCCATGGAGGCGCCGGCCACGACGATGCGTGTGCTCATGGCTCAGGCCTCGATCCGGATGGCCTGGAGCGGACAGACGTCGGCGGCTTCCTCGACCTCGTCGAGGAGCGCGTCGTCGGGGTCGCCGACATAGGCGAGGCGCCCGTTCTCGTCGAGCTGGAAGACGTCGGGGGCGGCGAAGACACACTGTCCGTGGTCCTGGCACTTGTTCATGTCGACGACGACCTTCATGGGGACCTCCAACTCGTTTGGCTTCAAACAACATAGGAAGCCGCCTCCCCCTGGTCAATACCTGTCCAGGTGGATAATTTTTTGCGGCCGACCCCTTGCGGGCCGATGGAGTCGTTCTTATCGTTTGGCATCAAACAATTGGCCCCAGCCGCCGAGGAGACAACGGTGAGCGCATCCGAAACACCGGCCGTCGGGCACCGCACCGTCGGGCACCACCAGGAGCGACTGGCCGCCGAGGGCATCGACGTGGTCCGGGTGACCTACCCCGATCTCATCGGCACCGACCGGGCCCGCGACGTGCTCCTCGACCAGCTGCCGACGGCCTGCGAGCACGGGCTCGCCTTCTGCCGGGCGGTCTACCACACCTCACCCCAGGGAGATGTCGTCCCCGTGGCCGGAGGCCTGGACGCCGGTCTGCCCGACATCCACGTCCGCCCCGACCTCGACACCCTGCTCACCCTGCCCTGGGAGCCCGGGGTCGCCACCTGTCTCGGCGAGGCCATCGACCCGGCCACCGGCGAACCCGCCCCCGAGTCGCCCCGCGACCTGCTGCGCTCGGTGCTCGCCCGCTGCGCCGAGCAGGGCCTCGGCCCGGTGGTCGGCCCCGAACTCGAATACTTCCTCTGCGACGAGGACCCGGCCTCCCCGAGCGGCTGGAAGCGCTACTCGGGCGCCACCGGCGTCGTCTACACCGCCGGCCTGCGCGCCGACCCCGACAACCATCTGCTGCGCACCCTGCGCCACCTCCGCGATCTGCGTATCGGCGTCACCAACGGCAACCACGAGTTCGACGGCGGCCAGTTCGAGATCAACCTGACGCATTCGGAGGCGCTCTCGGCCGCCGACCGCGCCTTCCGCTTCAAGGCCGCCGTCAAGGAACTCGCGCGCAAGGAGGGCCGCCTCGCCACCTTCATGGCCAGACCCTTCAACGACGCGGGCGGCTCCGGCTTCCACCTCCATCTGTCCTGCGACGACGAGCAGGGCCGCAACGCCTTCGACGACCCCTCGGGCCGGTACGGGCTGTCCGCCACCGCCCGCCACGCCATCGCCGGCGTCATTGCCCACGCCCCGGCGCTCGCCGCCCTCGCCAACCCGACGGTCAACTCGTACAAGCGCTTCGGCCCGGACACCCTCGCGCCCTGGCTGATCGACTGGGGGCTGGACAACCGCAGCGCGATGGTCCGCATCCCGCCCGAGCGCGGCTCCGGCGCCCGGCTCGAACTCCGCCTCGGCGACGCGAGCGCCAACCCGTATCTGCTGATCGCGGGCACACTCGCCGCCGCCCTGCTCGGCGTCCGGGCCGGCGAGGAACCCCCCTCCCCGCTGGAGGGCTACGGCTACGACACCGCCCGGGCGGCCGTACTGCCGATGAGCCTGTCCGCCGCCCTCGACGCGCTGGAGGCGGACACCGCCCTCACCGAGATCCTCGGCAAGGCCTTCACCACCTCGTACCTCACCTACAAGCGCGACGAGGTCGCACGCTTCCAACGGCACGTCACCGACTGGGAGTTCACCGAGTACGCCTACCACCTGTGAAGCCCAGGAGAACCACCGCCATGACCACTTCCGCCCACTTCCCCACCGCCTTCGCACGCGAGGCCGTGGAGGAGCCCATGCCGCTGGCCGACGTGGATCTCGCCGACCTCGACAACTTCACCGACGGCGTCACCCCGTGGCGCATGTTCCACACCCTGCGCCACCAGGACCCGGTCCACTGGCAGCCGGAGGAGGCCCCCAACTCCGGTTTCTGGGCGGTCACCCGGCACGCCGACATCGCCCGCGTCGACCGTGACGCGGAGACCTTCACCTCGACGAAGTTCGTCAATCTGGAGGAGGTCGACGAGGACCAGATCAGGACCCGCGCCTCCATCCTGGAGCTGGACGGCGTCCGCCACCGCGCGCTGCGCAGCATGCTCCAGCGCCAGTTCGGCGCCAACGTCATCAACAGCTACACCGACTTCCTGCGCGGCCTCACCGCCACCACCCTCGACGCCGCCCTCGCCAAGGGCACCTTCGACTTCGTCGCCGACGTCTCCGCCGACTTCCCCATCAACGTCCTCGCCCGGCTCCTCGACGTGCCCCCGGAGGACAACCAGAAGCTCATCGACTGGGGCAACCGCATCATCGGCAACACCGACCCCGACTACGCGGACGTCCTGCTCGACAGCGCCGAGAGCGAGCAGTACCGGCATCTGCCGTTCCGCTCACCGGCCTCCCTCGAAGTCTTCGAGTACGGCCGTGAACTGGCCCGGCGGCGACGCGGCGGCGACGGCACCGACCTGGTGTCCAAGCTCGTCAACACCACCCCGCGCGACGGGATCCCGCTCACCGCGCGGGACTTCGACAACTACTTCCTGCTCCTCGTCGTCGCCGGCAACGAGACCACCCGCCACACCATCACCCACTCCATGCTGGCCCTGCTCCAGCACCCGGAGCAGCTCGCCCGCCTCCAGGAGGACCCGTCCCTGATCCGGGTGGCGACCGAGGAGTTCCTGCGCTGGGCGTCCCCCGTCTACCACTTCCGGCGCACCGCGACCCGGGACGTCGAACTCGGCGGCAAGCAGGTCAAGGAGGGCGACAAGGTCGTCATGTGGTACGCCTCCGGCAACCGCGACGAGGAGGTCTTCGGCAACCCGTACGACTTCGACGTCGCCCGCGCCGACAACGACCATGTCACCTTCGGCAAGGGCAGCCCGCACCTGTGCCTCGGCAATCTGCTGGCCCGTACCGAGATCCGCATCATGTTCGAGGAGCTGATCCCGCGCCTCGCCGACATCCGTCTCGTCGGCGAGGTCCCCCGCGTCCGCTCCAACTTCGTCAACGGCATCAAGAAGCTGCCGGTCGAGGTGACCCTCGCCTGAGCGTCAGCCCGCCCCGAGCTCCTTGGTGATGCGGTCCAGCATGAACGCGGACGACTCCTTCGCCCGTTCCTCCCAGGCGAAGACACAGGCGGTGGCGACCCCGTCGAAGTCCAGCTCGCGCAGGGTGCCGAAGAAGGCGTCCCAGTCCACCTCGCCCTGGTCGATGTCCAGGTGCTGGTGGATCCGGGCGGTCGTACCGGGCGGGTTGAGGATGTAGCGCAGTCCGCTGGACCCCTTGTGGTTGAAGGAGTCGGCGATGTGCACGTGCTTCAGCCTGTCGCCCGCGTACCGCATCATCGCCGCGATGTCCGCGCCCACCTCCGAGGCGCCGGAGAGGTGGAAGGAGTGCGGGGCGCAGTAAAGGTAGTTCACCCAGGGCCTGTCGATCGCGCGGACGAGGTCGACGGCCGGGGTGTTCTCCTCGCAGAAGTCGTCCGGGTGCGCCTCCAGGTTGAGCGCGATGCCCTCCCGCTCGAACAACGGCAGCAGCTCCTCCAGCGAACGCCAGAACGCGGCCTCGCTCTCGGCGGCCCGCTCGGGGCGGCCGTTGAACTCCGAGTTCATCAGCGGACAGCCGAGGTCGGCGGTGATCTCGATCATCCGCTTCCAGTAGCGCACGGCGGCCTGCCGCTCGGTCTCGTCCGGGGACGACCACTTGTAGAGCGGCAGCACGGAGGACAGCTGGACACCGTGCGTGCGCAGCGCCCGCTTCAGTTCCGCGATCCGTCCGTCGTCCGCGCGCGGGTGCAGGAAGAACGGCATGAAGTCGTCTCGCGGCGACAACTCGATGTACTCGTAGCCGAGTTCGGCGACCGTGCGCACCATCTCGTCGATGGACAGCGCCCGGAACATGTACGGGTCGAGGGCGATCTTCACGCGGCACCTCCGTAGAGCGCGGGCCGGGGCTTGAGGTCGGTGGCGACGACCCGGCCCGAGTCCAGGGCCTCGACGGTCGCGCTGGTGATCACGGTGGCGGCGTACCCGTCCCAGGCGGACGGACCGGTGGGCTCCACGCCTGCGGCGACGCCCGCGATCCACTCCCGGAACTCGGTGTCGAAGGCGTCCGCGAACCGGCCCACCCAGTCCGTGAGCACCTCCGTGCTGTGCTGGCCGGCGGTACGCAGCCCGACCGTGGCCGGGTCGGGCAGCCGCACGAGGCCCTCCTCGCCCACCGCCTCGCACTGGATGTCGTAGCCGTACTGGCAGTTGACGAAGACCTCCAGATCGATGCGGACGCCCTTCGCGGTCTCGAAGAGCATGATCTGGGGGTCCTTGAGATGGGCGAACCGCCTGCTCGTGGCGCGCGGCGTCACCACCTGCGTGGACACGATCTCGTCGTCGAGCAGCCAGCGCAGTACGTCCACCTCGTGCACCGCCGTGTCCAGGGCGGCCATCGAGGAGGTGTACGACTCCGGGACGGTCGGGTTGCGGTGGGCGCAGTGCACGATCAACGGCTCACCGATGCTGCCGGAGTCGATGACCCGCTTCATCGCCCGGTACCCGGCGTCGTAGCGGCGCATGAAGCCGACCTGGACCAGACGGCGGCCGAGCGCCGTCTCCGCCTCGACGATCCGCAGACAGTCCTCGGCGGTCGTGGCCAGCGGCTTCTCGCAGAACACCGGCTTCCCGGCGGCGATCGCGTTCAGCACATGCTCGGCATGGGTCGGACCCCAGGACGTCACGAGCACGGCGTCCACGTCGTCCGAGGCGATCACGGCCGCGCCGTCGGGCAGCACCCGGGCCCCGACCGGCGCCGCCGCCTCCTCGGCGCGGGCGGCGTCGATGTCGGTCACGGCGGTGACACGGGCCCCGGTGACGGTGTCGGTGAGGCGCCGGATGTGTTCCTTGCCGATCCAGCCGGCGCCGATGACGCCTACACGTACGGTCATGTCGATTCCTAACTGAACAAGTGCGGGAACTAGGAGAAGCGCGCCCGGAGTTCGGCTTCGAGGGTTTCCAGCGAACGCCCCCTGGTCTCCGGGACGTAGAGCTTCACGAAGGTCAGCGAGAAGAGGCCCGCCACCACGAAGAGGAAGAAGGTGTTGGAGACACCGATCCCGTCGACCAGCGACGGGAAGACCAGCCCGATCGCGAAGTTGGTCAGCCACAGCACCACCGCCGCGACCCCCATTCCGAAGCCGCGCATCCGCGTCGGGAAGATCTCCGACAGCATCAGCCAGGTCACCGGCGAGATCGCCCCCTGCTGGAAGGCCAGGAAGGTGACCGTCATTGCGAGCACCGCGTACGCCCGGCCGTCACCGGCGGGCAGCGTGAGGGAGAAGACGCCGATCAGCAACAGGGCGACCGTGGTGCCGATCTGACCGGTCATCAGCATCGGCCGGCGGTCGACGCGTCCGAGCAGCCAGATGCCGACGAAGGTGGCGAGCACCGAGATCACCCCGTTGGCGATGTTCGCGGTCAGCGCGCTGTCGGAGGTGAACCCGGCGTCGGTGAGGATCTGGGTGCCGTAGTACATGATCGTGTTGACGCCGGTGATCTGCTGCACGATCGCGATGCCGAACCCGATCGACATCAACCGGCGCAACCACGGTGTGGACCGCATGTCCCGCCAGCCGCCGAGCTTCTCCTGCTCCTCCTTGACCGCGAGCGCGGACACCTCGCTCAGCTCGGCCTCGGCCCGCTGCCGGGACCGCACCTGCCGGAGCACCTCCAGCGCCTCGCCGAACCGGGTCCGCGAGGCCAGCCAGCGCGGGCTTTCGGGCATCACCAGCATGCCGAACCAGAGCACGACGGCCGGCAGAGTGGCCAGTACGAGCATCCAGCGCCAGACACCACCGGACTCACCGCCGATCCGCGCGATGACCGCGTTGGACGTGAAGGCGAGCAACTGCCCGGTGACGATCATCAGTTCGTTACGGGTGACCAGCGCGCCCCGCCGCTCGGCGGGCGAGATCTCCGCGAGGTAGACGGGCACGGTCACCGACGCGCCGCCGACCGCGAGGCCGAGTACGAACCGCGCCACGACCATCACGGCCGTGTTCGGCGCGAGCGTGCAGCCCAGCGCGCCGACGAAGAACACCACGGCGAGGACGAGGATCGTACGGCGCCGCCCGCGCGCGTCCGACAGCCGGCCGCCGGTGACCGCGCCCAGGGCCGCGCCCAGCAGCAGCGAACTGGTGACCATGCCCTCGGTGAAGGGCGTCAGACCGAGGTCGTCGGTCATGTACGGCAGGGCACCGTTGATCACACCGGTGTCGTAGCCGAAGAGGAGTCCGCCGAAGGTGGCGATGAGTGTGATGAGCCGCAGCCGCCGGGAGACGGCGGGCGGTGCGTCGTCCCGGTCCGTGGTGGCGGGTGGGGTGCCGTCCTTGACAGCCATGGGCGCTCCTACCGTGCGAGGGTCGGACGCCGGGTACCCGTCAGCCCGCAGCCCGACAGCTGCTCCCGGGTGCGGACGGCGATGGGCAGCGGCACCTCGGGGGCGCACGGGTACAGGTCCTGCTCGACGATCACGAACAACTCGGCGTCGAGCCGGGAGAGTTCGGCCACGACCTCGGCCGGGTCCGGCACACCGGCGGGCGGCGACACGCACACGCCCCGCCGCACGGCCTCGCCGAACGACAGGTCCTCGGCGGCCACCTGGGCGAGCACGGCCGGGTCCATCTGCTTGATGTGGACGTATCCGACGCGCTCGCCGAACCGGCGGATCAGGTCGAGGTTGTCACCGCCGCCGTAGGCCACGTGCCCGGTGTCCAGGCACAGGTTGGTGTACCGGGCGTCGGACTCGTTCAGCAGCCGCTCGATCTCCGGCTGGGTCTGGAGATGGCTGTCGGCGTGCGGGTGGACGACGAGCCGTATGTCGTACTCGTCGAGGAGCAGCCTGCCGAGCCGCTCGGCGGCGCGGCCGAAGCCCGCCCACTGCTCTGCGGTCAGCTCGGGCGACTCGGTGAAGGCACCGGTCTTCTCGTCCCGGTACATGGGCGGGATGAGGACGAGGTGGTGGGCCCCCGCCGCCGCCGTCAGCGCGGCGACCTGGCGGACGTGGGCGAGCGTGTGGTCCCACGCCTCCGGCCGGTGCAGCGCGCCGAACGCGGTCCCGCCGGAGACCTGGAGGCCCCGGGCGTCGAGTTCGCCCTTCAGCCGCTGAGGGTCGGTGGGGAGATAGCCGTAGGGGCCGAGCTCCAGCCACTCGTACCCGGCCTCGGCCAGCTCGTCGAGGAAGCGGGTGTACGGCACCTGGTGCTCGTCCTCGGGGAACCACACGCCCCAGGAGTCGGGGGCGGAGCCCAGGCACAGGTTGCCCGCGATGGTGCGTGGTGGGGTTGGCGCCGTTGCCATGACGTGTGTCCTTCGGGGAGAGGGAACAGGGACGACGGGGAGATGTCGCGCACTACTAGCGCGCTCTAGTTCGAGTACGATGACGCCTGTCCAAATGTCATGTCAATAGGTCGTTGCCGGGAGATTTCGCGACCACGGCCCCGGCCGGTGCCGCGTGATCCTCCGGGCAGGCGGGAATGTGACGACAGGGCCTAGGGTGGGCGGCGATCCGGAGGGTGGGTTCACAGGTGGATGCAGCGGGCAGGCAGCGGCCCACGATGGCGGATGTCGCCGCGAGGGCGGGCGTCTCCCGGGCGCTCGTCTCGATCGTGTTCCGCAATCAGCCGGGAGCGAGCGAGGAGACCCGGGAGCGGGTGCTGCGGGTCGCCGACGAGATCGGCTACCGGCCCGACAGCGCGGCCCGGCTGCTGGCGCGCGGCCGCAGCCGCACCCTCGGCGTGCTGTTCACCGTCCACCAGGCCTTCCACACCAACCTCATCGAGGGCATCTACCCCGAGGCCGAACACCTCGGCTACGAGGTCCTGCTCTCCGGTGCCACCCGGGACCGCAGCGAGGAGAAGGCCGTCGAGGCGCTGCTCAGCCACCGCTGCGAGGCCCTGATCCTGCTCGGCTCCTTCGCCGAACCCGCCCTCCTCGAAGCGGTGGGACGCCGTACCGTCGCCGTCTCCGTCAGCCGCCGGGTCCCCCGGGCCCACGTCGACTTCGTGCACTCCGCCGAGGGCAAAGGCGTACGGCAGGCGATGGACCACCTCGTCGAACTGGGGCACCGGCGGATCACGCACATCGACGGCGGCCGGGGCCCCGGCTCGGCCGAGCGGCGGCGCGCGTACCGGGCGGCGATGCGCCGCCACGGCCTGGAGGCCGAGGCCCGGGTCGTGCCCGGCGACCACACGGAGGAGTCGGGCATCGAGACCGGCCGTCTGCTCCTCGCGGAACGCGACCGGGGGCGGCCCCTGCCGACGGCGGTCCTCGCCGGCAACGACCGCAGCGCGATGGGCCTGTTGATGACCCTGATCCGGGCCGGAGTCCAGGTCCCCCGCGATCTGTCCGTCGTCGGCTATGACGACAGCCACCTCTCCCACCTCATGCCGGTCGGCCTGACCACCGTCCGCCAGGACGCGCGGCTCATGGCCGAACACGCGGTGCGGTTCGCGGTGGAGCGGCTGGAGAAGCCGGAACTGGAGCCGCGCGAAGCGGTGCTGGAGCCGAAGCTCGTGGTACGGGAGAGCAGCGGGCCGGTGCCGGCCGCGGAGGCGTAGCCCCGGGTCATGGGTCGGGGGAGCGGCCGGCACCGCGTGGGCGGTGCCGGCCTCTCCTGGTCGTGCCGTCGTGCCGTCGTGCGTCGCGCCGATTCGGGCCGTCGTGGTCAGCGGGTGCCCTTCGCCGCGAACCCGGCGACGGTGTCCACGTTCTCCTTGGTGATGAACGCGGGGCCGGTGAGGACGGGTGCGGTGCCGCCGCCGCTGAAGTTGCCGTTGTTCCTGTACAGCCACAGGCCGTCGACGGCGAGATAGCCCTGCAGATACGGCTGTTGGTCGACGGCGAAATCGACGTCGCCGTCCTGGACCGCCTTCACCAGGTCCTTGTTGAGGTCGAAGGTCGCGACCTTCGCCTCACCGGCCGCGTCGGACACCGACTGCACGGCGGCCAGCGCGATCGGCGCGCCCAGGGTGACCACCCGGTCGATGGAGGAGTCCTGCTTGAGCTTGGCGGTGATCGTCGACTTCACGGAGGGCATGTCGGTGCCGTTGACGTAGAGGATGTCGGTGGTGCCGTCGAAGCCCTTCTTGAGTCCGGCGCACCGCGCCTCCAGGGCGACCTGGCCCTGTTCCTGGATGACGCACAGGGCGTGCTTCGCGCCCGCCTCGTTCAGGCGCTCGCCGAAGGCCTGGCCGGCGATGTTCTCGTCCTGGCCGAAGTACTCCAGCATGCCGAGGTCCTTCCAGTCGTCGAGGCCGGAGTTGAAGCCGACGACGGGGATGCCGGCGGCGGTGGCCTTGGCGATGACGTCCTTCATGGCGTCCGGCTTGGCGGCGGTCAGCGCGATGCCGTCGACCTTCTGGTCGATCGCGTTCTGTACGAGGTTGGCCTGGTTGCCCGCGTTGGGGTCGGCGGAGTAGACGAGCTTGATGTTGTCCTTGGCGGCCGCCGCCTGGGCGCCCTTGCGGATGAGGTCCCAGAACGTGTCGCCGGGGGAGGCGTGGGTGACCATGGCCACGGTCATGCGCGGGGTGTCGGCCTGGCCCGCCGCCGCGGCGTCCCCGCCCTCCTCGGATTTCTTGCCGCCGGACCCGCTGGAGCAGCCGGCGGCGAACAGCGCGCCGGCCAGGACGGTGGCGGTCAGAGCGGCGACTCGATGGTGTCTGTGCATGTCCCTCGCACCTCGCTGTGCTGGTCAGGGTGGGTGTGCGGACCTGTGGCCCGGGCACTGGCGCGCTTTACTAGTGCGCTCTAGTGGCATGACTATGGAGCCGTCCCCCGAGGATGTCAACGGGTATGTCAGGACGTCTCAACAAAGTGCGAGGTCGCGCTCGCGCGGAGGCGGACAGAGACAGGCACCCGCCCGGCGCAATGGCTCGGGCGGGTGCCTGTAAGGAGCGGAGGCGGGTGCGGAGCTGTGTATCCCGGTGGAGCGGGCCTCGCTCCGAGCACCGGCGCGCGGTGACCTCACGTCGCCGCGCGCCTGCCCCCGCTCCCCGTCCGCCGGTAGCGTGAGGAGACGTCGACCTGAGGTGGGGGCATGAGGGCGATCGTCGTGGGGGCGGGTATCGGGGGTCTGGCCGCGACGCTGAGCCTCAGGCGTGCCGGGTGCGAGGTGACGCTCGTCGAGCAGGCGCCGCGGTTCACCGAGATCGGCGCGGGCATCCAGCTCGCGCCCAACGCCACCCGGGTCCTGCGCCGGCTCGGCCTGCTCGACGCGGTCGCCGCCCGGTCCGTCCGGCCGTCCCGGCTGAGCTTCCGCACCTGGTCCGACGGCGGCGAGATCTGCCACTACGCGCTGGGACGCGAGGCCGAGGACGCCTTCGGGGCACCGTACCTCCAGGCCCACCGCGCCGATCTGCACGAGGCCCTGGCCGCCGCCGTACCGCCCGGATCGGTGCGTCTGAACTCCGTGGCCGTGGCCATCGACCAGGACGACGACTCCGCGACGGTGACGACGGCCGCCGGCGAACGACTGGAGGCGGACCTGGTCGTCGCCGCGGACGGGGTACGGTCCTCGGCCCGCCGGTGGCTGTTCGGCCCGGACGAGGCCCTGTTCTCGGGGACCGCCGCCTACCGCGCCCTGCTGCCGGCCGAGCGGGTCGCCGACCTCGACCTGCCGGAGTACGCGCTCTGGCTCGGACCGGGACGTCACTTCGTGCACTACCGGGTGCGGCGAGGGGAACTGCTCAACGTCGTGGGCGTCGTCGGCACCGACGCGGCGCGCGAGTCATGGACCGCCCGGGCCGAACCGGAGGAGCAACTGCGCGCGTTCGAGGGATGGGACCCCCGGGTGCGCAGCCTCCTCGGCCGGACGGGGACGGTGCTCCGCTACGGCATCCACACCCGCGCCCCGCTCGCCCGCTGGAACCTCGGGCGCGTCACCCTGCTCGGCGACAGCGCCCACGCGATGGTGCCGTTCCACGCCCAGGGCGCCGCCCAGGCCCTGGTCGACGCGGCCGTGCTCGGCGACTGCCTGGCGGACACGGGCCCGGCCGACGTACCCGAGGCGCTCGACCGGTACGTGGGCCGGCGGCTGACCGCCGCCACGCGGGTGCAGGCCGGCTCCGCGCGGGCGGGCGAGGACTACCACCTGCCCGACGGGCCGGAGGCGGACGCCCGCAACGCCCGCCTGGCCGCCCAGGCGGCCGAGAACCGGTTCGGCCCCCACGCGGGCGCGTGGGGGACCGACACGTTCGACGAGCGGGCGTCGTAGGACGGCTCCGCGCCCACCGGCGGGCGCGGAGCCGGACGGACGGGGTCCGTCAGACGGCCGCCGAAGCCGCGTGCAGGTTCTTCGCCGCCAGGGCCAGCCCCTCCGTCTGGGAGTAGGCGGCGTCCTCGTGCTCGATGTTGACCGCCATGTCGGGGTCGATCTCGGCGAGGGCGCGCAGGAACTCGGTCCAGAACGGGACGTCGTTGCCCTCGCCGACGGCGACGAACTTCCACGCCGGGTTCTCCGGCCACGAGTTGCACCAGAAGCCGTACCCGGTGGGCACCTTGCCGGGGGCGTCGGCGGGCACCCGGGTGAACGACGTGTCCAGGACACCGCGGATGTCGGCGCCCGGGCAGAGCGTGGCGTCCTTCGCGGCGGCGTGGAACACCAGCGGGCCCAGCCACTTGATGGACGCCACGATGTCCATGCCCTGCCACATCAGATGCGAGGGGTCCATCTCCGCGCCGACGTTCGTCAGCCCGCCCTCGTCCACGAGACGCTTCAGGGTGACCGGGGAGAACACCACGTTGTGCGGATGCATCTCGATGGCCACCCGGACGTCGTTCTCCCGGGCGAGCGCGTCGATCTCCTTCCAGAACTCGACGGCCACACCCCACTGGTAGTCCAGGACGTCCATGTAGACGCCGTCCCACGGATTGACCACCCAGGACGGGTACTTGGCGTCGGGGTCGGAGCCCGGCGTGCCGGACATGGTGACCACGTGCCGCACCCCGAGCAGCCCCGCGAGCCGGATCGTGCGGCGCAGGTCGTCGGCGTGCTTCGGGCCGACGCCGGGCAGCGGGTTGAGCGGGTTGCCGTTGCAGTTGAGGCCGGTGAGTTCCATGCCTCGGTCCGCGAACGTCGCCAGGTACTCCGCGCGGGCCGTGGCCGAGGACAGCAGCAGGTCGACCGGGCAGTGCGGGGAGGGGATGAAGCCGCCGGTGTTGACCTCGACCGAGGTCAGACCGTTCTCCTTGAGGACGTCGAGGGCCTCGGGGAGCGTCCGGTCGTGCAGACAGGCGGTGTAGGCGCCGAGCTTGAGGGCCATGTCTCTTGTTTCCTTCTCTTCGGACTCTTCGGGCTCTACGAGTGGGGTGGACGGTCAGCCGACGGGCGGGACCGTGACGGCGGCGCCACCGGCCTGCGAGGACTCCACGACGGCCTTGATGATCTCCATCGTGCGCAGCGCGTCGGCGAACGTGGCACAGGCCGGCAGCGGCTCGGCGACCCCCGCGACCTGGTCGAGGAAGGCGCGGGCCTGGTAGGTGAAGTTGTCGCCGTTGCTGGCGCCCACACCGGGCGCCTCCATCGGGACACCGCCCGCGAAGTACGGCATCTGCGGGCCGGCGATGATCTGCCGGGCGCCGCGCGTACGGGCGTCGGGCTGGGCGTCGTCGAAGAGGTACTCGGCGGGCCGGTGCTGGTCGAACGCTGCCCGGCCGCCGAGGCCCAGGACGTCGAAGAACAGCCCGTTGGGCAGGCCGAAGCCGGTGCGCGTCACCGAGAAGGTGCCCACGAGCCCGGACTCGAAGCGGGCCGTGAACGACGCGGTGTCCTCGTTCTCGACCTCGCCGAACTCGTCGGAGACGGGCGCCGCGTTGTGCCCGACGACCGTGCCCAGCGGCAGCGGACGCTTGGGGATCTGCGTCGACAGCGCGGCACCGGAGACCGAGACGATGGGCCCGGCCACGTACTCGGCGGCGTCGATGATGTGCGAGCCGACGTCACCCAGCGCGCCGGAACCCGGGCCGCCCTTGAAGCGCCAGCTCAGCGGGCCGTTCGGGTCGGTCGCGTAGTCGCACCAGTACCGGCCGCTGAACAGGGTCAGGTCACCCAGCTCACCGCGCCCCACATGGTCACGGATCGCGGCGATGCCGGGGGAGCGGCGGAAGGTGTAGCCGACGGACGTCACGACCCCGGCGGAACGCTCCAACTCGGCCATGGCGCGGGCGTCTTCGAGCGACCCGGCCAGCGGCTTCTCGCACAGCACATGCTTGCCCGCCGCGACCAGCGCCTCCGCGATCGGCCGGTGCAGGGCGTTGCCGACGACGATGCTCACCGCGTCGATCGTCGGGTCCTCGACCACGGCCTCCCAGCTCGGGAGCGCCTTCTCGAACCCGTAGCGGCGCGCGGCGTCCTCGGCGAGCGCGACGTTGGCGTCGGCGACCGCGGCCAGCCGCACCGGCGGCAGACCGGCACCGAAGACCGTGTTGGCGTTGCGGTAACCGGCGGCATGGCTGCGGCCGGCCATACCGGCGCCGATGACCGCGACGGAGAGGGGCTTGCCCGAAGTCGTCATGGGAGTGCCTTTCGAAGAGTCCCTGCGGGGAAAGTCAGCTGGAAGTGGGGAAGTTGAAACCGGCGGTCACCTGCTGGGCGGGCTGGGGCCAGCGGGTGGTCACGACCTTGGGGCGGGTGTAGAAGCGGACGCCCTCGGGGCCGTGGATGGGGGAGTCGCCGATGAGGGAGTCCTTCCAGCCGCCGAAGGAGTAGTACGACATCGGCACGGGCACGGGGACGTTGATGCCGATCATGCCGACCTTGACCTGGCGCTGGAAGCGGCGGGCGGCCTCGCCGGAGGCGGTGAACAGGGCGGTGCCGTTGCCGTAGGGGTTGGCGTTGATCAGGTCGACGGCCTGGTCCAGGGACTCGGTGCGGACGACGGCGAGTACCGGGCCGAACAACTCCTCCTTGTAGGCGTCCATCTCGGTGCCGACGTGGTCGAGGAGGGAGGGGCCGGTGAAGAAGCCGTCCTCGTGTCCTTCGACCTTCAGTCCCCGCCCGTCGACCACCACGGTGGCGCCCTGGGCCGCCGCGCCGCCGACCGCGTTCTCGACACGCTCCTGGGCGGCCTTGGTGACCAGCGGGCCCATCTCGGTGCCGGGCCGGTCGCCGGGGCCGACCTTCACCTCGCGGGCCTTGCGCTCCAGGATCTCGACCAGGGCGTCGGCGGCGTCACCGACGGCGACGGCCACGGAGACGGCCATGCAGCGTTCGCCCGCCGAACCGTAGGCGCCGGCGGTGATGTGGTTGGCGGCGAACTCCAGGTCGGCGTCCGGCAGGACGACGGCATGGTTCTTGGCGCCGCCGAGCGCCTGGACGCGCTTGCCGTGCGCGGTCGCGGTCTCGTGGACGTACTTGGCGATCGGCGTGGAGCCGACGAAGGAGACGGCCTCGATGCCCGGGTGGGTGAGGATCGCGTCGACGGCCGGCTTGCCGCCGTGCACGACGTTGAAGACGCCGTCGGGCAGGCCGGCCCTCCGGTACAGCTCGGCGACGAAGTTCGCCGCCGACGGGTCGCGCTCGCTCGGCTTCAGGATGAAGGTGTTGCCGGTGGCGATGGCCATCGGGTGCATCCACAGCGGCACCATGGCGGGGAAGTTGAAGGGCGTGACGCCGGCGACGACACCGAGCGGCTGGCGGAAGTCGTGCACGTCCACACCGCGCGAGACCTGGTCCGAGAAGGACCCCTTCAGCACGTCACCGAGTCCGCACGCGAACTCCACGACCTCCCGGCCGCGCGTGATCTCGCCGCGTGCGTCGTCGACGGTCTTGCCGTGCTCGGCGGAGATGATCCGCCCGAGTTCCTCCTCGTGCTCGACGAGCAACTGCCGGAAGGCGAACATGACCTGGGTGCGCTGCGAGAGCGACGACTCCGACCAGGTCTCGAAGGCGGCGGTGGCGGCCGCGACGGCCGCGTCCACGTCGGCGCCGCCGCCGAGGACGACACGGGCCTGCTCACGCCCGGTGGCCGGGTTGAAGACGGGCGCGGTCTCCGTCCCCGTACCGGCGGTGGGGGAGCCGTTGATCCAGTGCTGGATGGTAGTCACGGTGCGGGTTTCCTTTGCGGGGACGGGACTTACAGGTAGTGCCGCTGGTCGAGCTTGTGGGAGGCGTACGTCTCGTACGCGCCGCGGGTGGAGTCCAGGGCCGAGGTCTCGCTGACGGGGACGTCCCACCAACCGTGGCCGGGCGGGTTGGGCCCGTACAGATCGGTCTCGACATGGACGACCGTGGTGCGGGTCGCGGCCTTGGCCTTCTCCATCGCCGAGCGGAACTCGTCCACGGAGGTGGCGTGCAGGACGTCCGCGCCGAGCGAGGCGGCGTTCGCGGCGAGATCGACGGGCAGCACCTCGCCGTCGAGCTGTCCCGAACCGCCGTCGCGGAAGCGGTACTTGGTGCCGAACCGCTGCGAGCCGAGTGATTCCGACAGGGCGCCGATGGAGGCGAAGCCGTGGTTCTGGACGAGGACGACGATGACCTTCAGCCCCTCGGACACCATGGTCACGATCTCCTGGGCCATCATCAGATACGAGCCGTCGCCGACCAGCACGACCACCTCGCGCGAGGGATCGGCCATCTTGGCACCGACACCGGCCGCGACCTCGTAGCCCATGCAGGAGTACGCGTACTCGACGTGGTACGCCTTCGGATCCCGGGCCCGCCACAGCTGCTGGAGGTCGCCGGGCATGGAGCCGGCCGCGTTGATGACGACGTCACGGTCGCCGAGCACGTCGTTGAGGGCGCCCAGGATCTGGGTCTGGGCGGGGAGTTCACCGGTGTTGCGCCCGGGGGCGAAGCACTCCTCCTCGATCTCCCGGGTACGGGCGATCAGCCGGCGGGTCCGGTCGCGGTACTCCTGGTCCACCTCCCAGTCCGTCAGCGCGCCCGCGAGGGCCTGGATACCGAGCCGGGCGTCGGCCACCAGCGGCTCGGCGGAGTGCTTGACGGCGTCCAGCCGGGCCACGTTGAGGTTGACGAACGTGACGTCCGGGTTGCCGAAGACGGTGTGACTGGCGGTGGTGAAGTCGGAGTACCGGGTGCCGATGCCCAGGACGACGTCGGCGTCCTTCGCCAGTTCGTTGGCGGCGTACGACCCGGTGGAGCCGAGGCCGCCGACCGCGTACGGGTGGTCCCAGGCGACGGCGCCCTTGCCCGCGTGGGTGTCGGCGACCGGGATGCCGGTGGCCTCGGCGAAGGCCCGCAGCTGGGTCTCGGCCCCGGAGTAGACGGTGCCGCCACCGGCCACGATCAGCGGCTTCCGCGCCCCGCGCAGCAGTGCGGCGGCCCGCTCGACGGCGGCCGGCTCCGGCACCGGGCGGCCCACATGCCAGACCCGGTGCCGGAAGAAGGAGACGGGCCAGTCGAAGGCCTCCGCCTGCACGTCCTGCGGCAGCGCGAGGGTGACGGCGCCGGTCTCGACGGGGTCGGTCAGCACCCGCATCGCCGCCAGCGCGGCCGGGATCAGCTGCTCGGGACGCGAGATACGGTCGAAGTACTTGGACACGGCCCGGAAGGTGTCGTTGACGGTGACGTCCCCGCCCCGGGTGTCCTCCAGTTGCTGGAGCACCGGGTCGGCGGCCCGGGTGGCGAACATGTCGGACGGCAGCAGCAGGACCGGGATGCGGTTGGTGGTGGCGAGCGCCGCGCCGGTGATCATGTTGGTCGAGCCGGGGCCGGTGGAGGCGGTGCAGGCGAAGGTCGCCAGCCGGTCGCGCATCTTGGCGTACGCCACCGACGCGTGGACCATGCCCTGCTCGTTGCGCGCCAGGTAATAGGGGAGATCGGCCTCGCCGGTCGTGGCGGCCTGGAGGAGCGCCTGGCCGATGCCGGCGACGTTGCCGTGTCCGAAGATGCCCCAGACACCGGGGATCAGGCGGTGTTCCTGGCCGTCGCGCTCGCTGTACTGGTTGGCCAGGAAGCGTACGAGGGCCTGGGCGGTGGTGAGTCGCACTGTGTTCATCGGTTCTCTCCGAAGGGCAGCCGGTCGTCGACGTCCTGCGCGGCCCAGGTGGAGCGCACCCAGCCGTGGGCGGGGTCGTCGCAGATCAGCCAGGCGCGGTCCTGCCCCGGACCGGCCATGACGTTGAGGTAGTAGAGGTCGTATCCGGGGGCCGCGACCGAGGGACCGTGCCAGCCGTGCGGGATGAGCACGGTGTCACCGGAGCGGATCTCGGCGAGGACGTCGAGGGGCCGGTCGGCCGTGCCGTACACGCGCTGGTAGCCGAAGCCGTTCCCGTCGCCGGCGATCTCGAAGTAGTAGATCTCCTCCAGCTCGGACTCGACCGGGTCGCCGGTGTCGTCGGTGCGTACCTCGTCGTGCTTGTGCGGCGGGTACGACGACCAGTTGCCGCCCGGCGTCAGGACCTCGCACACCAGCAGCTGTTCGGCGTCGAACGTGCCCGGCAGGCAGTAGTTGTTGACCTGCCGGGAGCAGGCCCCGGCGCCGCGCAGTTCGACGGGCACGTCCTCCTTGCGCCCGTACCGAGCCGGTAGACCTCCCCGCTCGGTACGGGCGGAGGGCAGCGCGAACCGTCCCCCGGAGGCGCTGCTGATGAGGGCCTCCGACCCGCGCGGTACGTACGCGAAGTCGGTGGTCGAGGCGAACACGCCTGTCCGACCGGCGAGTTCGAAGATCCCGCCGTCCGTGGTGACGGTGCAGGAGCCCGTCAGCGGCAGGACCAGGAACTCGGAATCCCCGGTGGACAGGGCGTGCGCCTCGCCCGGCTTCAGGGTCAGCACCCTGAGGCCGGAGTATCCCCAGCCCGCCGACTCCGGCGTGACCAGGAGGTCGTAGGGGCCGTCGGCCGAAGTGCCCCTGGGCAGGTGGTACTTGCTCGTGTCACTCACAGCAGGCTCACCGCCCGGTCCACGGCTCCGGCGACATCGCCGTCCGAGGGGTAGAGCAGGGAGCGGCCGACGACCAGGCCCTGCGCGGTGGGCTGCTTGAGCGCCTTGCCCCAGGAGGCGAAGGCCGCGTCGGCGTCCTTGACCTCGCCGCCCAGCAGCAGCGCGGGCAGGGTGGAGGAGGCCAGGACGCGTTCCATGTCGTCGACGACCGGCAGCTTCAGCCAGGTGTAGGCGGTACGGCGGCCGAGCCCCGAGGCGATGGTGACGGACTTGGCGACGGCGTCGGGGGAGAGGTCGTTGCGGATCCGCCCGTCCTGCCAGACGGAGAGGAACGGCTCGACCATGGCTATGAGGTGACGGTCGTTCAGCTCGTCGACCGCGCGGGCGGTGTTCTCCAGGACCGACGGGGTGGCCGGGTCGTCGAGGGCGATACGGGTGAGCATCTTGCCGCCGTCGAAGCCCATCGCGGCGATCGTCTCCGCGTCGTATCCGGTGAACCGGTCGTCGATCTCGAAGACCGAACCCGCCAGCCCGCCCCGGTTCATGGAACCGAAGACGCTCTTGCCGTCCAGGACACCGAGCAGCAGCAGGTCCTCCAGGATGTCGGCGGTGGCCAGCACCCCCGTCACCCCCGGCCGGTCCAGCGCCACACAGAGCCGGTCGAGCAGCTTGAAGCGGTCGGCCATGGCGGTCGGGTCGCCGCCGACGCCGTTGGCGCCGCGTGCGGGATGGTCGGCGGCGATGATCATCGCCTTGCCGTGCTCGCCGAGCAGCGAGGTCGCCCTCACCCGGCGGGCGGCGGCCGCCGCGATGGCGCCGGGGTCGCCGACGCGGGCCCCCACGATCCGGCTCACTTGGTCGGGCAGCATGGCGTCACACCTCTCGTTCAGCGGATGCGAGGGCTGCCTCGCGGAGCTTGGCCTCGACCTCGGACCCGGTGGGCATGGCGTCGGAGCAGGACAGCCGGCCCGCCACGATCGCGCCGGCGGCGTTGGCGAAGGACACGGTGCGGCGCGTGTCCCAGCCGGACAGCAGCCCGTGGCACAGCGCGCCACCGAAGGCGTCACCCGCGCCCAGGCCGTTGACGACGTCCACCGGGACGGGCGGGATCTCGGCGGTCGAACCGTCCCGGGTCATGGCCAGCACGCCCTTGGGGCCCTGCTTGACCACGGCCAGCTCGACCCCGGCGGCGAGCAGCGCCTTCGCGGCGGCGTACGGCTCGCGCTCGCCGGTCGCCACCTCGCACTCGTCGAGGTTCCCGACGGCGACCGTGGTGTGGCGCAGGGCCTCGGCGTAGTACGTCCGGGCCTCGGCCGGGTCCTTCCAGAACATCGGCCGCCAGTCCAGGTCGAAGACCGTCGTGCCGGCCTTCGCCCGATGGGCCAGCGCGGCGAGGGTGGCCGAGCGGCTCGGCTCCTCGCTCAGCCCGGTGCCGGTCATCCAGAAGACATGGGCGTCGCGCACCGCGCCCAGGTCCAGCTCCTCCGGGCGGATGTCCAGGTCGGGGGCCTTGGGCAGCCGGTAGAAGTAGAGCGGGAAGTCGTCCGGCGGGAAGATCTCGCAGAACGTCACCGGCGTCGGCGCGATGTCCGAGACCCCCACGAGGCCGGCGTCGACGCCGTATCCCACAAGCGCCTGCCGGACGAAGTCCCCGAACGGGTCGCGGCCCGTCTTGGTGATCACGCCGGCGGTGTGTCCGTAACGGGCGGCGGCCACCGCGACGTTGGTGGGGCTGCCGCCGAGGTACTTGCCGAACGACGTGACCTCGGCCAGCCCCACACCGGTCTGGAGCGGATACACATCCACCCCCACCCGGCCCATGGTCAGCACTTCGAACGGCATAACGGCGGCTCCCCTTCCTTCTTGAAGCGCTTTAAACGATGACAGCGAGAACGATGCCTTCCCGCATATGTCCTGTCAATAGATTGTCAGGTCAATTGACCTCGGGTCCAGGTGGCCAGATACTCGTCGATCTTCTTCCGCATGAAGACGGACGACTCCTTCGCGCGGTCCTCCCAGGCGAAGACACAGGACGTGAGGGTGCCGTCGAAGCCGTTCGCGCGCAGTTCGCGGAAGAGCTCGTCGAAGTCGACCTCACCCTGACCGATGTCGAGGTGCTGGTGGACGCGTGCCGCCGTGCCGGGCGGGTTGACGATGTAGCGGTTGCCCGAGGAGGCCGTGTGGTCGAGGACGTCGGCCAGATGGACATGGGTGAGCAGCTCGCCCGCGTGCTTGATGATGCCGGGGGCGTCGTTGCCGATGTGGAAGGTGTGCGGGGCGCAGTAGAGGAAGCTGACACTGGGATGGTTGATCCCGCGGATCAGGTTCACCGCGTCGTGGCCGTCCTCGATGAAGTCGTCCGGGTGCGGCTCCAGGGCCAGCTTGATGCCCTCCCGCTCGAAGAGCGGAAGGAGTTCGTCCATCGACTTCCAGAACTGGGCCTCGCTGCGGTCCGGGTCCTCGGGGCGCCCGTTGAACTCGGAGATCATGCTGTCCACACCGAGGTCCGAGCAGATCTGGATGGACCGCTTCCAGTAGCGGACGGCGGCCTGCCGCGCGTCCTCGTCCGGGCCGGACCAGCGGAAGAGCGGCAGCAGGGAGGAGATCCCGACGCCGGCCACGTCCAGCGCCTTGCGGAACTTCCGTACGGTGGCGTCGTCCACGCGCGGATGGCGGAAGAAGGGGATGAAGTCCTCTCGCGGGGAGAGCTCGATCCACTCGTAGCCCAACTCGGCGACCACCGAGGGCAGTTCGAGGAGCGGGACATCGCGGATCATGTACGGGTCGAGGGCGATCTTCACGACGGGTGCCTTCCGGGGTGTCAGGGGAGGACGGTGGAGCGTCGGGGCCGGTTCACGCGGTCGGTTCGGACGTCGCCGCCACGGGTGCGGTGAGGTCCTTCTCCTCCGGGAGCTCCTCGACGTCCACGCCGCGGACCTGGGCCAACTCGTGTTTGAGGGCGGCGAGTTCGGTGCCGCCGGCCATGTGGTTGGTGAGTTCTTCGAGGCTGACCTGGTCGCGGGCGGCGGAGAGTTCCATGGTGCCCAGGCGCAGGACGCTGAAGTGGTCGCCGACCATGTAGGCGTGGTGGGGGTTGTGGGTGATGAAGATGACGCCGAGGCCCCGGTCGCGGGCGGCGGCGATGTACTTCAGGACCGCGCCGGACTGCTTGACGCCGAGGGCGGCGGTGGGTTCGTCGAGGATGAGGACGCGGGCGCCGAAGTAGACGGCGCGGGCGATGGCGACGCACTGGCGCTGGCCGCCGGAGAGGGTGCCGATGGGCTGGTCGAGGTCGTCCAGGACGATGCCCATGTTCCGCAGTTCCTCGTCCGCCGTCTTCTTCATCCTGTCGATGTCGAGACGACGGATCGGCCACGGGCCACGCGTGAATTCGGAGCCGAGGAAGAAGTTGCGCCAGACCGGCATCAGGGGCACGGTCGCCAGGTCCTGGTAGACGGTGGCGATGCCGGCGTCCAGGGCCTCGCGCGGGGTGGAGAAGCGCACCGGCTCGCCGTCCACGAGGAACTCGCCCTCGGTGTGCTGGTGCAGCCCGGAGATGATCTTGATGAGGGTGGACTTGCCGGCGCCGTTGTCACCCAGAACGCAGGTGACGCGGCCGGGGTGGACGGTGAGGTTCACACCGTGCAGGGCGCGGACGTTGCCATACGCCTTGCCGGTGCCGCGCAGTTCGACGACGGGGGTGTCGTTCTGGGGTTCGGTGTCCGTGACGACAGCCGTGGTGGTGTTGGTCATGGGGTGGTTCACCTCCGGGTCGCCTGGCTGCGGACCCACAAGTTGACGAGGGCGGCGATCAGGAGCATCACGCCGAGGAAGG